>DAHWTK010000033.1 GCA_027328825.1 Nitrospirota bacterium | reverse complement strand
CGGTTCCGTCCGGCTGATACGGGAGAACATAGAATCCCTGGGCTACCGCGAACGCGCCGCAGTCGTGTCAAAGGACGCGCTCGCCTTCCTCAAAAAGACCGCACGTGAACTCGGCCCGTACGACATAGTCTTCGCTGACCCGCCATACCATGCAGACGCAGGGTCAAAGACCATGGAGCTTCTCGGAAGCTTGGAATTATCCGACGTTTTCCCGGAGGGAGCGCTCGCGGCATACGAGCACTTCAAAAAATATCCGGCCCCGGAATCCGTCGGGCGGCTGATGAAAAAGAAGGACTACCTCTACGGCGACACGGCTGTCAGCCTGTATGTCTTTTCCGAAAGTCCAGCATAAACGGAAAAACCTGGATTCCCGGTAAAATCATTTCGGAAATCCAGGTTTTTATAAGTCAGTCAGACTTTAATCTCCGCCGTCCCTTCTCCAGCGTCCATGCTCATGGTCACGCCCGTGCCCGTGCCATCGCCCACGACCCCGTCCGTGCTCATCCCCTTCGCCGCGCCGCCAGCCCCTGTGCCGCCCCATGTCGTGCCGGGCGCGCATCCATTTTCCGTGCGAAGGATAGAAATGCCTGCCGTCGTCCCTGAACTCGTGCCCCCTG
The DNA here is from genome assembly GCA_027328825.1 of Nitrospirota bacterium. Lineage (GTDB taxonomy): Bacteria > Nitrospirota > JACRHJ01 > JACRHJ01 > JACRHJ01 > JAKAHE01. The sequence continues at coordinate 14,241 of DAHWTK010000033.1, read as the reverse complement.
ACAAAGTGCGGATGGCGATACCTGTCGTAGTAGAACCACTCCGAACGGTTGGGACTCCAGAACCAGTATGACGGCGGGCCGGGCGCAATGACCACGCCCGGAGGGGGCGGTGGAGTCACTACCACGGGCACCGGCGGGACGGGTATAGGGATGGGCGGCGGGCTGATGAAGATGTTCAGTCCCGCGAATGCGGGCGCGGACGAAAATACTGCCGCCATCACGGCGGCTGCCAGCAGGTGCTTCTTCATATTAACAACCTCCTCTTTAAGAACGCTTTCTCTAAGGATAGAAAAAATCTCTCTCTTAAATCAAGACGTATTTCATGCGGAAAAAGTTTAAAGGCGTGTGCAATATTATTTAATGATTAAAAATACGTAATTAAATCAATTTGTTGCCCTTTGATTTCTGGCGAAAACGAGCTATAATTAATACAGGTGGCGGGTTAAATTCCTTTAATCTGTCGGGCTTGCAAATTAAGATTCGGGAGATGCACAAAGGAGGTGCTTTATGTTTCCGTTGACAAGATGGAATCCGTCAAGGGATATTATGTCCCTGCATAGAGACATGGACGACCTGTTCAACAGGATTTTCGGTCGCAACGAGCGCTGGTTCCCGATGTTCTCGTCTATGTCATCGATGACGGGCGATATTGGTTTTCCGGCCATCGACGTCATAAGGGAGGGGAACGACCTGGTTGCCCATGTCGAGCTTTCCGGTGTGGACCCGAAGGACATTGAAGTCAACGTAACGGGGAACCTGCTTACCGTGAAGGGCGAGCGCAAGAGCGAGAAGGAATATAAAAAGGAGGATTATTTCTCAAGGGAAATTTCCTACGGGAGCTTCGAGAGGAGCATTGTGCTTCCCGTAGACATTAACACGGACAATATCAAGGCCGAATACCACAAGGGCCTGCTGGAGATAAGGATGCCGGCCGCCGAAGCCATAAAGGGCAGGAAGATAGAGATAGAGACGAGGGAAGAGCCAAGGAAGATAAAGGCGGCATAAGGGGGCGCCGGAGCAACGTCATTCTGAGCGCGAGCGGAGAATCCGCTTTTTAAGGGCTGAAACTGTCGGCCCTTTTTTGTTAAAAAGAATTGACTATGCCCACCCTTTTTGTTAAACTTCGCATTTAATTTTAAGAGATTCAACCCAATAGGAAGCCTGAGAGGTGGCCGGGAGATGGACCGCAATATCGGCGATATAAAGAAGAAACTCGAAGAGCAGAGGGCGGAACTGCTGGCGGAGGCTGGCGAGACCATCAGCGGGGGCCTGAAGCCCGAAAAAGAAAATTACGCAGACCTTGGAGACCAGGCCAGCGCGGAATCCGACAGGAACCTGCTGCTTCGGCTCCGTGGCCGGGAGCAGAGGCTCCTCAAGAAGATAGACGAGGCCATCAAGAGGATTGAGGACGGCACGTTCGGCATATGCGAGTCCTGCGGCGAGAAGATAAGCGTCAAGCGCCTTCAGGCAAGGCCCGTCACGACGCTCTGCATAGACTGCAAGACCGCCCAGGAAGAGGAAGAAAAGCTCCGCAAGTAAACCCGGCAGGGGGTAACGGCGGGATTTGACATCCGGCCGCTTTTAATGAAGTCGTAGCATTTTCAGACAATGCAGACGTCCCGCTCTCGGATAATGTAGCTGCCCCATTTAGATTCAGATAATGTAGCTGCCCCATTTATGGGGCGATTTTTAAGGAGACCGCTTCATATGCCACGCGTTCTGATCCTCTATTATACCCGGACGGGCAATACCGAAAAGATGGCCCGGCTGATAGAAGAGGGCGCTAAGTCCGCCGGGGCGGAAGTCTCGCTACAGACAATCCCCGGCGCTGCGCCGGAAGACCTCCAGGGCTTTGACGGCATAATCATTGGTTCACCCACCTACTACGGCCTCCCCGCCGCAGAGATAATAAAATTCCTTGACGACTCGGTGAAGTTTCACGGCAAGCTCGAAGGCAAGGTCGGCGCGGCGTTCTCGTCCTCAGCCAATATCGGCGGCGGGAACGAAACCGTCATACTCGCCATCCTTGAGGCCATGCTCGTGCACGGCATGGTAATCCAGGGTGTCCCCAAGGGTGATCACTACGGCCCTGTCTCAATCGGCATCCCCGACGAGCGCGTTATGAAGCAGTGCCGGAGCTTAGGCGAGCGCGTGGCGAAGCTCGCGAAGAAGCTGGCGGGATAAGATAATATGAATAAGATTACTCTCGGCCCATCAACGACGATATACCCGATGCCAGCGTTCCTTATCGGCGCGGACGTGGACGGCAAGCCGAATTTCATGGTTGCGGCATGGAGCGGGATTGCATGTTCCGAGCCGCCGATGCTGTCCGTCGCCTTCCAGCCGCACAGGCACACGCTTAAAGGCGTCAAGGAGCACAGGGCGTTTTCCGTGAACGTCCCGAACGTCGCGCTCATGGACGCGGCGGACTACTGCGGGATGTTCTCCGGCCAGAACGAGCCGGACAAGGCGAAAACCGCCGGTTTCGAGGTCTTTTACGGAAAGACCGAACACGCCCCGCTGATAGCCCAGTGCCCCGTGAACCTCGAATGCAAGGTGGTTATGACGCTTGAGCTTGGGAGCCATCACCTCGTAATCGGGCAGATTATGGAAGTCCACGCGGACAAGGACGTCCTGGATGGAAACGGACGCCCAGACATCGCCAAGATAGACCCGCTTATCTTCACCGTCCCGGACAGGAACTACCGACGCATAGGCGAGGTTGCGGGCAAGGCCTTCAGCGCCGGGAAAGCGCTGAAAAAGGAATAGCGGTCCGCCGACCCGCCCCCGGCCTGTTCTCGTCCAAGCTCTCACGCCTGTCATTCCGCTTTGTCATAACGCCCCCTCTGTCCCCCTCTTATCTTAAGAGGGGGATGAAGGTAACCGGAATTGTTAACCCACCTGTCATTCTGAGCAACGCGAAGAATCTGCTTTACTCTTTCGTAGCTGCCCGATTCATCGGGCGCTTTTAACCCGCCCCATAAATGGGGCAGCTACAAAACCAGGACACGGATAAACCCTGGATTCCCGACTAAGTCATTCGGGAATGACTAGCGGGGGAATGCGCCCGACAGCAGGACGCAATTAACTCATATAACGCGGCAACCGCAAAGAGTAAATATCATCGGTCGGGAAAATTCACTATCCAGAGCAGTTCCGGATTGCTATCTAACATGCCGATTATTAAAATAGAAACAGTGGAAAAGCCGATTTTCCCGCCGGTATCGGGAACGGTGCGAAAAACGCATAAAACAGGCCGTTTCTGATAAAAAGCGGGTCAGTGGGACAAGCTATTATTTTTGTGCCATGCCAGGAATTACCTTTATTCTATAACGGGTTACATGTTGTATAAATATCCGTTGATAAATAAAAACCCGTTCCGCAACTGTTTGAAAATCAAGGAATTTTTTTCTTGACAGAAGCCTGTAAAACCAATAAACTGAAAAGTCATGTCCCGAAAAGCAGTCATAGCCGGAAACTGGAAAATGCACATGACCGTGCCGGAAGCCATGGAGCTTGTGCGCGGGATTGCGCCCTCGTGTTCAGGCGGAAAAGCGGTCGAGGTAATCATCGCCCCGCCTTTTACGGCGCTACATGCAACTGCTTGTGAAATAAAGGGAAAAATAATAGGCCTAGCCGCCCAGAACATGCATTTCGAGCCTGCGGGGGCATTCACCGGAGAGGTCTCCGCGGCCATGCTGAAGGACGCCGGATGCACGCACGTAATTATCGGGCACTCCGAGCGCAGACAGTATTTCTGTGAGACGGACGAGGGCGTGAACAGAAAGACAAAAACCGCGCTTTCTGAAGGACTTACGCCGATTGTATGCATAGGTGAGAGCCTCGGGGAGCGCGAGGCCGGGACGACTTTCAAGGTGATAGAAAGCCAATTAAATGGCGGACTTACGGGGCTTTCGCCTGAAGAGGCGGGGCGGCTGATTGTCGCCTACGAGCCTGTCTGGGCGATAGGCACGGGCAGGACGGCTACTCCGGCCCAGGCGCAGGAAGTCCATGCTTTTATTAGGGAAAAGCTCTCGGCGACGTTCGGGAAAGATGCCGCGAATTGTATCAGGATATTATACGGCGGGAGCGTAAAGCCCGATAATATAAAGAGCTTGATGGCTATGGAAGACATAGACGGGGCGCTTGTAGGCGGCGCGAGTCTTAAGGCGGAGTCGTTTTCCGCCCTCGTAAATTATTCGGAGGTATAGGTAAATGATGATTTTTCTTATAATAATCCACGTAATCGTCTGCGCGGCTGTCGTCCTCGTCGTGCTTTTGCAGCAGGGCGAAGGGGCCAATATCGGCGCGACATTCGGCTCCGGCGGCTCCCAGACGATCTTCGGGAGCAGGGGGTCGGGCAATTTCCTTACAAAGCTTACCGCAGTGGCGGGTGCGGTATTCATGGTAACCTCCATTCTCCTGGCTAAAATCGAGTCCCGCGCCTCCTCGTCCTCGATCGTAAAAGCGCCTGCCGGAAATACGGCCACAATGCCCCCAATACCGCAGAAAGGCGCGCCTTTTATCCCCGCAGCTCCGGCAGGCAAGCCCGCATTTCCAGCCGCCCCCGCCGCACCTGCGCCCGGCAAGGCGGCCACCGCCGCTCCAACCCAGGCGGCGAAACCGGGAGCCAGTCAACCGCCTGCGCCGACAAAGGGCGGGAAATGAAGATTAAAAGGGAGCCACGGTAGGTTTTGGTTTTAATGGAAAAATCAGCTGTGGATTCCTCGGCTTCGCTCGGAATGACATGCCTGCTTTATGCTTAATGGGAACTATAGTCAGCAGTGAGGCTCCTTTGCGGGCCTCTTTTGTTTTGAGGTAGAGAAGTTGAAGAAGGTTGCAATATCGGCCATTTGCGCGCTTCTTCTTGTTTCCGCGTGCGGCAGGAAGCGGGAGGGGGGATTTGTCCGGGACCCGGACTACCTCAAGGTCGCAATGGGCGCGGACGCCAAAAGACTCATCCCGATGCTGGCGACGGACTCGGCCTCCGGAGACATATCCGGCCTGATATTTCAGGGACTTACAAAATACGACAAGAATATAAAAATCGTCGGAGATCTGGCGAAAAGCTGGGATATATCAAAGGACGGTCTTGTAATAACCTTTCACCTCCACAGGCACGTAAAATGGCAGGACGGCGCGCCCTTCACAGCCGCGGACGTCCTGTTTACATACAAGGTATTAAAAGACCCGAACACCGCCACGCCATACAGCGACGACCTCGGCCCGGTGGAGAAGGTCGAGGCCCCGGACGAATATACCGTGAAGGTGACATATAAAAAGCCCTTCGCGCCTGCGCTTGAGGCATGGGGTATGGGCATAATCCCGGAGCACCTCCTCAAGGGTAAGAACATTAACGACGACCCATTCAACCGCCATCCCGTGGGCACGAACTTCTTCAAGTTCGGCCAGTGGATTACGGGGAACAGGATAGTCCTGGACGCATACAGCGGCTATTTCAGGGGCGGGCCGCATATCCAAAAATACGTCTCCCGGATTATCCCCGACCAGGCGACGCAGTTCTTGGAACTCAAGACCGGCGGGATAGACATGATGGACCTGACGCCGCTACAGTATGCAAGGGAGACGAACGCGCCCGGCCTGATGCGCCGATTCAGGAAACTCCGCTATCCCGCATTCGCATACGACTACGTGGGCTATAACCTGACGAATCCGCTCTTTAAGGACAAGCGCATGCGCCAGGCGCTCTCGTATGCGATAGACCAGAAGAGTATCATACAGGGCGTGCTACTGGGGCTTGGCACGCCTTGCACGGGACCGTTTCCTCCGGAGTCCTGGGCGTATAACAAAAACGTTAAGGGATACCCGTATAACCCGGAAAAAGCCAAGGCCCTTTTAAAGGAGGCGGGCTGGACACCGGGCCCTGACGGAGTCCTGACAAAGGGCGGCAGGCGGTTCGAGTTTACGATACTCGTGAACCAGTCCAACAAACAGCGCGAGATGGCGGCGGAGATTATCCAGCAGGACCTGGCGAAGGTCGGGGTGAAGGTAAGCATAACCGCGCTTGAATGGCAGGCGCTCCTGCACGATTTCATAGACAAAAAACGCTTCGAGGCGCTTATCATGGGCTGGGCGCTCGGGCGCGACCCGGACATATACGACATATGGGATTCGCAGAAGACGAAGGACGGGGAGTTCAATTTCATAAGCTACAAGAACCCTGAGGTGGACAAGCTCCTGGTCGAGGGCCGCGAGACGTTCGACTTCAAAAAAAGGCAGGAGATATACCGCCGCATACACGCGATAATAGCGGACGACGCGCCATGCACCTTTCTCTACGTCCCGGACGCCCTGCCGATTATCAGCAGGCGGTTCAAGGGTGTCAGAAAGGCGCCGCTCGGTATAATGTATAATCTCAGGGAATGGTACGTGCCGAGAAACCACGGGGAGTGGTATACACCGTAAATGTCCAATATTACCGTCAACTCTCTGGTCAAGAAGTTCGGCGCCGTGACGGCGGTGGATGGCATCTCGTTTTCTGTCGAGCCGGGCGAGGTCTTCGGCTTCCTGGGGCCGAACGGCGCGGGTAAATCCACCACAATATCAATACTCTGCACGCTTCTTGGCCCGACTTCCGGAGATGCCTCCGTCGGCGGGTTCGACTGCGTGAGGGACGCCGACGCCGTGCGGCGCAGCATAGGCATAATATTCCAGGACCCTACGCTGGACAACGGCCTCACGGCCTACGAGAACCTGTTGTTCCACGCCTATCTCTACGGGATGGACCGCGCCAAGGCAAAAAAAAGGATAGAGGACGCGCTCGAACTGGTGGGGCTTTCCGCAAGGAAAAACGAGCTTGTCCGGAAGTTCTCCGGCGGGATGAAGAGGCGGCTTGAGATAGCCAGGGGCATCCTGAACTATCCCAGGGTGCTCTTCATGGACGAGCCGACTATAGGACTCGATCCGCAGACCCGCAACATGATATGGGAATTCATACGCGAGCTCAAGAAAAACACGGGGATTACTGTCTTTATGACGACGCATTACCTGGAGGAGGCGGAGTTCTGCGACAGGATTGCAATCATCGACCTGGGGAAGATAATCGCGTCTGGGACGCCCTCGGAGCTTAAGGCCGGGCTCAACGGCGACACGCTGAATCTCTCGGCGATGGACCCGAAGGGCCTGGATGCGGAGATAAGGGGAAAATTCGGCATGGATCCGAAGATTACCGACGGGGGCATTACGCTTACGGTAAAGCAGGGGGACGAGATACTTCCAGCGCTTATCAAGGGGCTTTCCACGAAGATAACCTCCGTCAGCATGACGAGGCCGACACTGAACGACGTGTTTCTATCCCTCACGGGCAAGAACATACGCGAGGAAAACGGCGACCCGTATGGCCCGATGCGCTCTTACGCCCGCAAGAACCACGGAGGGCATTGATGGCGAACCTCGCGCACGAGACCAAGGCGATATACGTCATATCCTACCGCGAGCTTCGGAAGTTTATCCGGGAGCGGAGCCGCATATTGGGCACGATGGCCAGGCCCATACTGTGGCTCTTCGTCGTGGGCGGCGGGATGAGCAGGCTCGTCAGGCCCGTTGGAGGCGTAAACTACATACAGTTCATCTTCCCCGGCATGATAGGCATGACGATACTCTTCGCGTCCATCTTCTCCGCCATATCCATTGTCTGGGACAGAGAGTTCGGTTTCCTCAAGGAAATACTCGTGGCGCCAATCTCCAGGCTTTCCGTGGTGGTCGGCAAGGCCATGGCCGGGACTTCCATTTCCATGCTACAGGTGCTGATACTCCTGATATTCGTGCCGGTGCTGGGGATAAGAATAAACGTCCCGCAGTTCCTGCTGCTGTTCCTTTCGTCGGGGATGCTCGCCTTTTCGCTTACGTGTTTCGGGATACTCGTCGCGTCGCGCATGAGCTCGTACGAAGGGTTCAACATAATCATGAATTTTCTCGTCATGCCGATGTTCTTCCTTTCAGGGGCGATGTATCCGGTAAAGCTCATGCCGCCGGTTCTGAGGGATATGGCATACGCAAACCCCTTGACTTACGGCGTGGACGGACTAAAGAACATACTCCTGGCGGGCGCGTCTGGGACTACGATGGGGCCTGAATATCCGGCTATTACGGATTTTATTGTCGTGGCGGGTTTTCTGGTTGTAACCGCCGTCCTTGCTAATTTATCATTCAGAAGGGCCGCCTGAGGATTGACTTCCGCGGGCCGTTGCCTTAAAATTTTATCAAATGGCTATCCGCATAAACATTAACGAGCGCTTCGTCGAATTCAGCGAGCCGCCGAAGCTCATGGAGGTCCGCGCCAGGTTCAAGCCCGGCTCGGACCTCACGATTTTAAACGGTTTTCCGACGCAGGAGAACCCTGTCCTGCACGATGGGGATAATATTATCTTCATCAGGAAAGGGACGATGCCATCGAGGGAGGAGCTTGAGTCCCTGATGATGGCGCGCCATACGCCCGGCGTACACGCTGTGGTGAAGAAGGCCCGTGTGGGGATTGCGGGCCTGGGAGGACTGGGTTCCGCCGTGGCCGTTGCGCTTGCGCGGCTCGGCGTGGGCGAGCTGGTGGTTGTGGACTACGACATCGTGGAGCCGAGCAACCTGAACCGTCAGCAGTATTTCATAGACCAGATAGGCAAGCCCAAGACGGAGGCCATGGAGGAAAACTTACGGAGGATAAATCCGTACGTAAGAGTATCCTCGCACAGAGAAGTCCTTACCGGGCAGAACATCCCGCAGTATTTCGGCGGGGTAAACGCGCTTGTCGAGGCCCTCGACAAGGCGGAATCAAAGGCCATGCTCCTTAACACCATGGCCGAGCGCTGTCCGGACGTGCCGGTCGTCACGGCGTCCGGGGTTGCCGGGCACGGGCCGTCAAACTCCATAAAGACCCTGCCGTTCGGGAAATATTTCATAGTGGGAGACCAGGAGACCGAGGCCGCCACAGGCATGGGGCTTATGGCGCCCAGGGTTGGCATTGCGGCGCACCACCAGGCGAACTGCGTGCTTAGGATTCTGCTGGGCGAACCGGGAGAGTAAGGGGGGGCTGTTGAGAGATTTTCTGCGTGACGTGGAGGACGCCCTTGGGGATGCGAAAGCGCCGTCTTTACAAGAGCTTGACGACATACTTTACCGCGCTGGAGAGTTGAAAGGACTTCCGCTTTCCGACGCGGCGAAGCTCCTGATGGTCGAAGAAGAGGGCGCCCTGCGCGCGATATACGAAAAGGCGGCGGAGGTGAAATCCGCCGTGTTCGGCCCGCGGGTCGTATTGTTCGCCCCGCTTTATCTCTCCAACTACTGCTCGAACGACTGCCTGTACTGCGGCTTCAGGAAGTCCAACGCCATCGCCCGCAGGAAGGCCCTCTCTCCAGATGAGGCCGTGCGGCAGGCGAAGATACTCACGGCACTCGGCTTCAAGAGGATAATACTTGTCGCGGGAGAGCATCCGCGATACTCCGGGATCGATTACCTGATAAAAATAGCGGAAGAGATTTATTCACGCACCGACGTCCGGATTCTGCACGTGAACTCCGCGCCTGTTTCCGTGGAGGACTTCAGGAGGCTGAAGTCCGCGGGCTACGGTGTATACCAGTGCTTCCAGGAGACATATCACAGGGAAAACTACAAGGTCCTGCACCCCACCGGCAAAAAAGCAGACTTCCTCTACCGGCTGTCGGTCATGGACAGGGCGCTTGAGGCCGGTTTCGGGGATGTGGGAATCGGCCCTCTATTGGGCCTGTCGGACTACCACTACGACGCCCTTGCCGCGATTGCGCACTCAAAACACCTCGAGGCGAAATTCGGCGCATGCGCGCATACCATCTCCGTCCCGCGGCTCAAACCCGCCGAGGGCGCGGAGATTCAAACGGCCCCCTATCACGTGAGCGACGAGGATTTCAAAAAGATCGTCGCGGTCTACCGCCTCTCCGTGCCGCAGGCGGGAGTCGTTGTCTCTACGCGCGAACCCGCGAAGCTCCGGGAGCAGTGCCTCCTTTGCGGCGCGTCGCAGATTTCGGCAGGATCGTCCACGGAACCGGGCGGATACGACGAGCGGGAGAAGAACACCTCGCAGTTCTACCTGGGCGACATAAGGCCGCTGCCTGAGATGGCGAAGGTAATCGCCGAAATTGGGCTTCTGCCGTCGCTCTGCACCGCCTGCTACAGGAGCGGAAGACAGGGGAGCAGCTATCTCCACACCGCCCAGTCGGGGAATTTGAACGAACTCTGCACGGCGAACGCGCTATTGTCTCTGAAGGAGTATCTGCTCGACGCAAGCCCCGAAGGCCGGGAGATTATGGAAACTTCCCTGAACCGCTTCCTGAAAGAATTTAAAGGCCCGCTGAAGGAAGACGTAAAAAAGAAGCTGGATATGGTCGAGAAAGGGAAACGGGACGTCCACTACTGATTCCTCAAATAGCTTGTATTGCCTTTATCCCTCTGATAAAATTCCACGCATGTTCCCCAAGAACCTCATAATCGACTGCGACGACACGCTCTGGGAGAATAACCGTTTTTTCCTGGACGCGCACGAGAAGTTCGTGTCCCTGATGGAGGCGCGCGGCTATTCCCGCGAGCGAGCCAACAGCCTGCTGCTCCGGCTGGAGATGGAGAACGTCCCGCGCTACGGCTACGGCGCAAGGAGCCAGGCGATGTCCATGGCGGACGTATACCGCCTTCTGGAGCCTGAGCCGGACGATGAAATCCTGCAAATAATCGAGCAGATAGGCGAGGGCGTATTCCATCACCCGGTATGCCTCCTTCCCGGCGTGGAAGAGACCGTGCCGAAGCTCGCAGACAGGTACAAGATGGTGATGTATACGAAGGGCAACGAGGAAGAGCAGCTTGGCAAGATTGAAAAATCCCCGCTCAGGGAGTATTTCCACCACGTCCGGGTCGTGCCGGAGAAAGACAGGGATTCATTCCGTGGCGTGCTGGAAGAATTGGGGCTCAAGGCGAGCGAGACCTGGATGATAGGGGATTCGCCCCGTTCGGACATACTCCCCGCAGTGGAAAACGGTGTGCGCTCCGTCTTTATCCCTTTTTCCATGACATGGCAGCACGAACACACCGCCCTTCCGCCATCCGAGCATATAATAACCGTCGAACATTTCGGAAACCTGGAAGCCCTCCTGCTATAATGCCGAAGACCCGTAAAACGCAAAGAGAAGTCGCCGCCGGTAAACAGTCCTCAGCCCTGCCCAGGACCGGGAGCAGGGAATATTACGAGGAAATACTTTATGCAATCCCTGAAGGCGTAATAATATTCGACGACAATCTGAGGCTTATAAGCGCGAACCGCGCAGCCCACGAGCTCGCCATGCTGTCCGCGGAGGCAATCGGCAGGACGGCAATGGAGGCCTTCGACAGGGGCAACCGTGGGCTGGCCGAACTTGTCATGCGCACGCTCGCCTCCGGCAGGCCGCATACTGGTTTTACGACGGAGTTCGTAAGGCCGGACGCGACCGGCATCCCGGTAGAGGCCTCCGCCTCGCCAATCGAAGGGCCGGACGGGCAGACGCTTGGAGTTGCGCTCTCGCTTCGTGAGGCCTCGCGCCTGAGGGAGCTCGAGGAGGCCATAAAGAAGTCCGAGCGCCTTGCATACCTGGGCACAATGGCGGCGTCCGTAGCGCACGAGCTCAGGAACCCTCTCGGCGGCATCAAAGGCGCCTCTCAGCTCCTCATGGAAGAGATAAACGGCCTGCCGATGGAGGAGTCCCTTTCCGAATATCTGCGCGTGATTATAAGACAGGTGGACCGGCTTACGGGGATACTCGAGTCGCTTCGGGGCCTGTCCCGCCCGGGGTTGCCCAAGACTGCGAAGCTGAACCTCCATAGTATTCTCGACGAATCCCTGACCCTGCTCGCACCCGACATAAAAAAGCTGAAGCTCAGGATAAAGCGGGAGTACGACCCGTCCGTCCCGGAGATAGAAGGCGACGAAAATACCCTGCAGGGAGTGTTTTTAAACCTCATAAAGAACGCCGTCGAGGCAATGTCCCAGGGCGGCGTACTCACGCTCGGAACCGGCATCCCGTCGGATTTTCTCTATTCCAGCATAAAGACCGAGAAGGGCAAGAAGACAATGCTCGCCGTCACCGTCTCAGACACCGGGACGGGCATCGAGCCCGGCGCCCTGAAGGACATATTCAACCCTTTCTATTCCTCAAAGGGCGGCGGACTTGGCCTGGGCCTCGCGATTGCGCTGAAGACCATCGAGGAGCACGGCGGGACGATAAAGGTTGAGAGCGTCCCCGGCAGGGGCACGACCTTCACGGTTTACCTGCCGGTATACAGATAGCGGTTGCCGATTCCTGTTTCGCGTAACATAACTTTACAGATAAAAGTCGGCGAGGAAGTCTTCTGGGAGATCAGGAAACGATTTCACTTATCCGACGCGTTCTCTTTCGGCTCGAATAATGGACGGCATCTGGCGTTGAGGTTTTTCAGTTCCTCCTTTATCTCGAGAATGCGCATCTCCCTGCCGACTGAGAACTTTGAAAAACGCTCCAGGTCTTCCACCTTCTGCTTCAGCTCCCCGTAGAGCATGGAGTTCTCTATGACAATCCCGACATACCTGCCTATCGTCATAAGCGTGTTTATCTGGCGCTGGTCTATTCCGTCGTAATTCCTCGAACCGACCGCGAGCGCGCCGACGAACTTGCCCTTGGCCATGAGCGGTATGGCCGACCACGCCTGCATTCCGGCGCTCTTAAGGCCCGAGTCTATTCTGCCGGACTTTTCGGACGATCGCTCCTGCGTAAAGAACATCCTGCCGTTCATCAGTTCTCTTTTTATCCACGGCTCCTGAGCGCTCCTGCTCGATGTTTTTTTGAGGACGGTTTCCGATAGCCCTTCGCTTACCTGAATGACGATATTGTCTCCCTTCAGCAAATAAATGCACAGGAAATCCGCGCGTACGAGGTCTTTTACCTCCCTTATCGTAGCGGACATGACCTTGTCTATCTCAAGCGACCTGCCTATCTCAACGGCAATCTTGTAAAGAGTGGAAAGCTCCCGGTTTTTCTGGAATATCTCCTCTGCGTCGTGTTCCATCTGCCTGGAGGACTCTCTGAGCATCATCATCGACTGCTCGAGCTCTTTTTTCGCCTCGGCAAGCGTGCCGAACCGCTCGCTTACATACTCCAGGTCCCGGTACAGGAACGCCAGCAGGCCGATGACAACGAATGTCAGTGTGTTAATCGCGCCGGTAAATGGCCTCAAGTATTCCCATATCTCGCCCTTTCCTATCTCGGAGAGGATATGCTGGACTATATGCGCGACAGAATGGGAAAGGGCGAAGACCGCAAGCGCAACGACCTGCCAGTACAGGTACATCCAGAGTGGCGCATGCGGCCTGAGCGCGCGTATCCTGCCAACCTCGGAGAGCATGTATGCGGATATCGCCACGAGCAGGAGATTCGAGACTATGTCTATAGTCCATATAGGTTCGAGGCTCGTCATTCCTTCTCCCGTTTCAGTTCCGTCTCCAGGCGCCTTAAGCCCAGGGCCATGAAAAGAAAGGCCGGCACGAGGAAGAAATACTCCGTCAGGCGGGTAACATAATAAAGCTCGGTCTTCAGGTCCTCCACGAGCAGCCATGAACCCTTCAGGTAATGCCCTTTAGGCTCCATCAGCCGTCCGGTGATGTGCGTAATGGAGACGTCCACGTTCCAGAGCAGGAAAAAGAGAGCGGCGAGGCGGATCAGCTTCCAGCCGGAGAGCCTGAGGGACGGCTTCCCGAGCACGACAAAAAGATAGAGCATCGATGCTATAAGAAAGAGATGGGCCATCATGTGGGCGTCGAAACCCTCGTCGCCGGGGTGTCTCTGCACGGCCCATGCGCTGCCGGCATCGGCGAGGACGATTGCGATAATCGCGGTTGATTTCAGGATTGCGGATTTCAAGTCTTTCAGCACCATGAGTAACACCATGACTATGAATATTATAACCCTTTTTGTATTGATTTTAAAATCATTAAACAAAATTAATTCTTCTGGACTAAGGCTTTGATACCAGTTATAATTCCTGATATTAAAACATTCCGTATTCCGGAAAAAACCCTTGACATTAAATGCGCGTTTTTATAGCATCAATATCCGCCTCTAAAGGAGTTTTTTATGCAAAGCTACGTTTTTTTCTGGGGATGCACCATACCAGCCCGCTTCGCCTTTCAGGAAAAGGCCGCAAGACTGGTCGCGGAGCGGATGGAGATAGATATTGTCGATCTGGACGGCTTTACCTGCT
>DAHWTK010000032.1 GCA_027328825.1 Nitrospirota bacterium | reverse complement strand
ATTACAATGCCGGATAAAAGCCCGCGAAAGCGGCGAACGGCAAGCTGGCGGTTTACGTCTGCGCCGACCGGCATGGGAATGCGGGCCGACATCGGGGACGCCAGAGGCTCCGGTAAGCGCGCCGATTCCGAAGCCTCTGGCAAGCCCAGGAACATCCCCCCGAAACTCCTCAAAAGACCGTAAAAAACCATCCCTCCCGCCGCGAGGAACACGGCGATTACGACCCAGTGGCCGCCAGCCGCCATAGCCTTAAGCATCAGGAACTCGCTGATGAACATCCCGAACGGCGGAGCGCCCGCGAGCGCCATAATGCCGATAAAACCGACCGCGCCGACCAGCGGCATGGTCTTGATTACGCCTGAGACCCGCTCTGACTCGACGGTATCGTAGCGCCCCTTTACACGCCCGGTGACAAAGAACATGAGCGGCTTTCCGATTGCGTGGTTCAATATGTGCAGAAGCGCCGCGTAAAACCCGAAACCGCCCGCGCCGAACGACAACGCTATTATCCCCATGTGCTCGATACTGCTGTACGCGAGGAGTCTTTTCGCGTTTCTCTGGATAAGCATGAATATCGACGCAACTACAACCGATGATATGCCGAAAAGAAACATCATGTCCCGGACGAAGGGGTATCCGAGGCTTGCCCGTGCGATTACGGCGAATCTCAGTATCCCGTAAAGCGCGCAGTTAAGGAGTATCCCGGACAGGAGCGCGCTTATCGGCGTCGGGGCCTCACTGTGCGCGTCCGGGAGCCAGTTGTGCATGGGGGCGAGGCCCGCCTTCGTGCCGTAGCCCACGACGATAAGTATGAAACCGAGCCTCATGGTGGCCGGGTTCAGCCTTGGTGCCATGCCAAGAAGCGCCGTCCATTCAAGGGCTCCCCTGCCGCCTCCCGACGCCCCGGAGGAGGCGTAATAGACTATAAACGTGCCGAGCAGGGCGAAGGTGATGCCGACGGTGCAGAGGATAATATATTTCCATGCGGCCTCGACAGATTGGCGTTTTCTGTACAGCCCCACCAGGAGCGCGGAGACAAGCGTGGTCCCCTCTATGGCCATCCACATAACGGCCAGGTTGTTCGCCAGCGGCACCAGGAGCATCGCCAGGACGAAGAGGTTATACAGAAGATAATAGTAGCGATGGGCCTTAGCGTCTATATGGCCGTGCTCCAGTTCGTTCCCCATGTATTCCACGGAATATATCGCCGCAGCAAGGGAGAGAAGGGCTATAACGACAATCATGAATGCGGAGAGCGCATCGGCATATATGGCGCCGCCGGACGATTGTATTATGTCGCCGGACAGCGCCCCGTTGGCGATAAGAAGCGCGACGCCGCTTAAGGCGGCGCAGGACAACACCGTAGCGTATTCGTAGACGCGCCTGCTGCCAGCCGGAAGGCATATGACGGCCGCAAAAAGCGGTATGAGTATCAGGGCAGAAAACATCTCATCCCTTCAGTGTGGTAAGTTTGTCCAGGTCCAGGTCTATGAACGTCTTTTTTATCTGGCTTAAGAAGACGCCGAGTATTATCGCGCCCATAAGGACGTCGAAGACGACGCCGAGCTCTATTATCGTGGACATCCCGTACGTCAGGGAGAACCCGGCCAGGAAAAGCCCGTTCTCCATTAGCAGTAGCCCGATTACCTGGGTTACGGCTTTTTTCCTGGTTATCATAGTGAAAAGGCTTATCAGGATTATGGAGATTGAGACCTTCAGGGTATTCTCCGTAAAGCCTTCTATGAAAATCCCTTTTGAGAGCGAGGAGTAGACTATCACGACCAGGACGGAGGTTATGACAAGCGAGAGCGGGGTGTTGATGTTGGGCTCTACTTCGTGCGTGATTTTGAGATCCCGCACGACCTTCCTGAGGAGGAACGGTATGACGACGCCCTTCGATGCAAGTGTGACTGCGGCGGCGATGTACAGGTGTGCCGCGTCAAGATAAAAGGCACTGACGGCCATCAGCGTGGCCAGCAGAAGCGAGTTTATGGTATACGCCCTGAGACAGCTTTCCATCCTCTTGAGCGAGTTCATCGCCACGACGGTAAGCAGCATACCGATGGTTATGAAATCCGTTATGGAATAGACTACTACCCACGCCTTGGGCATTTTATTTTCCCGTCATTATGAAGGTTATTATGGAGAGCGCCGAGAGAACGAACGCCGCGCCCAGGAGCGACGGGAGCTGGAAGAAACGTATCTTCGCCCGCGAGGACTCGACAAACGCCATCCCGAAACACAATACCAGCATCTTTATCGTCCAGAACCCGGCCGCCGCCGCAATCCCGAATCCGGCGCCTGCTCCCGCTATTCCGTAAGGGAAAAAGAGGTCCGCCGCCAGCGTAAAAAGAAGCATCTGTTTCATGTAATGCGCCCATTCCAGCAGGGCCAGATATTTCCCGGAGTATTCCAGGAGCATCCCCTCGTGTATCATCGTAAGTTCGAGGTGCGTGTCCGGGTTGTCCACCGGTATCCTGCCTGTCTCGGCAACGACGGCGATGAAAAACGCCGCAAGCGCCAGAACGTGCGCGGGCGAAAAGAAAAAGCTTCCAAAAGCTGCGACTGCGCCTATGTTAGTGGAGCCGCTCGCCACAGCCGCGGTAAATATCGCAAGCATCATGCTCGGCTCCACGAGTATAGCCACGGTCATCTCGCGGCTCGACCCTTCGCCGCCGAATGCCGTGCCCGCATCAAGCCCGCCAAGGGCCAGGAAAAATCTTCCGAGCGCCAGTGTGTATATTATGACGATAATATCGCCCGCCCCCAGAAAGCCGCCGGTTTTAAAATATGCGGACAGGCCCCCGGAGTAAAATACAGGCACAAGCGTGGACGCCGTGAGCACGGACGCGAACACGACATACGGCGCGGCATGGAATATCCATGAGGCGGTGCGGGGAATAACCATGTCTTTTCTGAAAAGCCTCGCGAGGTCGTAATACGGCTGGAACAAGGGCGCGCCGCGCCTCCCTTGCATGAGGGCCTTTATTTTCTTTATTATCCCCTGCGCGAGCGGCGAGAGGAGCAATATAAGTATGAACTGGAAATTATTCATCCCCACACCACAAGCAATACGACCAGCGTCCCGAGTATGTATCCGAGATATAGCTGGAGGTTGCCGGACTGAAGCCTCCTGGCCCAGTTGGCGATGTCATGGAGAGCGTTTGTAAGTGGCCTGTAAAAATAAACCTCTGCAAGCGGTGTTATCTCAGAGCGATATTCTATCTCGCGCGTAAAGAACGGCTTAACGATATAATCTATTCGCACCTCTTTCCTCGGTTTGTATATCTTCTTGAATATGCGCCTGAGGGGATGAGTAAACGCGGTTGCGGTATATTGCATCCGGGGCGTAAGCCTGCGAACACCGCAGTCCCACGGGTCGGCGCATATGGATTTCCTCCTGCCTCCGGCGATGAACGGGAAAATAAAAACAAGCGCGGCCCCGGCGAGCATTGTGCCGAGCAGGGCTGTCGGCAGTACGCCCGACGAACTGATGCCGGATACAGCAAACCCGTTCGGCGCGAACTGCAAAAGACCTCCGGGGGCCGGAAGCGAAACGCCTGATATGAGCTTCAGCATATAACCCGGGAATATTCCGGCCAGGAGGCAGAATACCGATAAAATACCCATCCCGGCAAGCATGGAAAAAGAGGATTCTTCCGCCCCGGCGGCTTTCGCGCTTCTGGATACCCCCAGAAAGCTTATTCCGAACGCCTTTACAAAACTCGAAGCGGCGAGCGCCCCCGTGAGCGCCAGCGCGGCCCCGGCCAGGAGCATGAAGGTCTTGGTGAAGACGACGGAGGTTTTAATTCCCATGATAAGCGACTGGAATGTCAGCCATTCGCTCATGAACCCGTTGAAGGGCGGGAGAGCGCATATGGCGATGGCGCCTATCAGGAAGAAAAGCCCCGTCCAGGGCATCCGCTTTATAAGCCCGCCCATCTCCTCCATGTTTTTCGTGCCCGTGGCGTGGACTGCGGAACCGGCCCCCATGAACAGAAGACCCTTGAATATCGCGTGGTTGAATACGTGGTAAAGCGCGGCGGCCAGGGCAAGCCCGGCAAAAGCGGGCAGGTTGTTGGAATAAAAAATCATGGACGCGCCGATGCCGAGCAGGATTATCCCGACATTTTCGACACTGCTGTACGCCAGAAGCCTTTTTATGTCGCGTTCCATCAGCGCATGCATAATCCCCATAACCGCGGATATAGCCCCTGCGGAAAGAGCCGCCACTCCCCACCAGAGTGTGGCCGACGGCGGGCCGGCAACAGGCTGACCTGCGCCTACGCCCAGAATATCGAACGTTACAAGTATAATCCCGTAAATGCCGGACTTTATCATCACGCCGGACATGAGCGCGGAGACGTTCGACGGCGCCGCCGGGTGCGCCTTAGGGAGCCAGGTATGGAGCGGAATTACTCCAGCCTTCGTCCCGAAGCCTATAAGCGCAAGGACGAATATGACCGAGCGAAGATTTCCCGCACTCCCGAGCCCCGCCCTTATCCCGGCGAACTCAAGCGAACCGGTGGCGAAAAACATTACCATGAACGCGGCTATTATAAACGCTGTGCCGATATGGGTCATCACGCCGTACAGAAGCCCGGCGCGCGAGGCTTCGATATTTTCCGTATCCGATACGACAAGAAAATAGGACGACAGGGACATCGTCTCCCAGGAGATAAGGAATGCCGGGATATTCGCCGAATAGAACACGGCGTACATGGAAGAGACAAAAATCCCGTAAAGCAGGAGCGCTGACCAGGGCGAGTCCGAATGCCTTGTATATCCGGCGGAATATACGGATACGCAAAAACCGAGCAGCGAGAGTATTATTACGAAATACGCGGAAAGCCCTCCGCCTCTGAAGCTTAAGGTGAGAACTCCGGACAGGGGCAGGGAGACATACCAGGAATAGCCGAAGAGCAGGTCCCTTAGTGAGAGTAGTCCCGGGAAAAGACATCCGGCGGCATAAAGGAGGTAGCAGGCGCTGGAAAGTTTTCCGGTAATCCTGGACGAAGCTGTTTCCGGACGGTCTGTTTCCATCTCAAAGACTTAAAACTCTCAGGTTATCATATAACGAAAAAAACGTCGGCGCGAGTCTAATCCTTAAAAATGCGCATGTCAAGACCAAAATAACCGGCTGAGCGATATTAAAGCGTTAATTTCTTGCCTTCTATCCCTTTTAAAACTAAAATAAAGACAGAATGCGCGACAGGGTAAACAGAAAAATAGAATACCTCCGGGTCTCCATAACGGACCGGTGCAACCTGCGTTGCGTCTACTGCATGCCGGAAGGGGGCGTGCCGGGGCTCTCCCACGAGGCCATACTGCGCTACGAGGAGATACTCAGGGTTGTCCGGGTGGCGGCGGATAAGGGGATACGCAAGGTGCGCCTTACCGGCGGCGAACCGCTCGTCAGGAAGGATGTCTTGGGCCTGGTAAGGGAAATCGCCGCCATAGACGGTATCGACGACCTCTCGCTCACAACCAACGGCATCCTGCTGGGGAAGATGGCGCAAGGGCTTTACAGGGCGGGCTTAAGGCGCGTGAACATAAGCCTCGACTCGCTTGACCCGGAGAGGTTCAGGCAACTCACCAGGGGCGGGAGTTTAAGCGATGTCCTGGACGGTATAAGCCGGGCGGAGGAGGCTGGCTTCGACCCCATAAAGATAAACGTAGTTGCCATAAACGGCTTTAACGACGACGAAATCCGGGAGTTTGCCCGCCTGACTCTCACCAAGCCCTACCACGTCAGGTTTATAGAGTTCATGCCGGTCGGCGGCATAGGCATCTGGGACGACAGCAGAATAATTACGGCGGATAAAATAATGGAAAAAATCGGCGTCCCGGGCGAGCTTGCGCCCATAAGTCAGGGCGGCCAGGGAGCCAAAAAAACCATGGCCGGAGGCCCGGCGAAACTCTATAAGCTGCCGGGCGCGAAAGGAATTCTGGGATTCATCAGCGCCCTCTCGAACCACTTCTGCGACAGTTGCAACAGGTTGAGGTTGACAGCGGACGGCAAGCTCAGGCCGTGTCTTTTTTCGGAGACTGAAATAGACATAAAGACGCCGCTTCGCTCCGGGTGCAACGATGCGGAGCTGTCGAGGCTCATATCCCTGGCCCTCGCCGTAAAGCCCGAAGGCCATTCCATAGCGAGCGGCATAAAGGACAAACACCGCCGTTCCATGAGCAAAATCGGGGGATAAATCTAAGATGTCAAATCTTACTCATTTCGACGAAAAGGGCGCATCAAGAATGGTGGACGTGTCCGGAAAGGACATAACCGAGCGTATTGCCGTGGCATCGGCCAGGGTGTTGATGGCGCCGGAAACATTTAACCTCATAAAGGACAAAAAAGCCGCAAAGGGCGACGTCCTGGAGGTAGCGCGCTTGGCTGGCATCATGGCGGCGAAGAAGACCTCCGGCCTTATTCCGCTATGCCACCCCCTGCCGCTCGAGAAGGTTGCGATAGATTTCAGGCTGTATGAAAAAACTCACTCGGTCGGGATTCGGGCCGAGGCTAAGGTAACGGCCAGGACTGGCGTGGAAATGGAGGCCATGACGGCGGCGTCTGTCGCGGCACTGACAATTTACGACATGTGCAAGGCGGTCGATCGCGGCATGGAGATTACGGACATACGTCTGCTGGAGAAGTCCGGAGGACGCTCCGGGCATTTCGTGCGGAAATCAGAAAATTCTTGAAAAATCGCTGCCTTTCTGGTAAGTTACTTTTCTTTCAGGCGAAAGAAAAGTAACCAAAAGAAAGCTGGACTTTTAACAAGGAGTCATCATGATAGAGTTCATACACAGGCATCCGATAATCATCAAGGCCCTCCTCACGGTCGTCACCCTCACGTTCATCATAACGGGCGGGTATATGCTTGGCAGGCAGGCGGTTGTGGATTATGCCGCAAAGGTGAACGGCCAGATTATATCCATGCCGCAGTATCAGGACGCCCTGTACAGGGCGCAGGAGATGTATCGCAACCTCTACAAGGGGAATATTCCCGACAATATTGCGAAACAAATGGGTATGAACATAATCGGAGGCATGGTGAACAGAAAGCTCATGCTCGCGGAGGCGAAAAAGGAAGGTTTTTCCGTATCCGACAAGGAGATTTCAGACGCTGTCGTTCAGAACAAGTCCTTCCAGGGCGAGAACGGCTCCTTCAGCAGGAATATATACATCCAGGTTCTTCAGCAAAACGGCATGACGCCAGCGATATACGAACGGCGTATCAGGGACGATATGATGACTGAGAAGCTTCAGGATATGGTAAAGAGTTCCGTTTACGTTACGGAAGACGAGGTCAGGGATTATTACAAGTCCCAGCTCGCCCTACAGAACAAGCCGTTTGACGAAAAGGACTTCCAGGCGCAGAAGAAGAACCTTTCAGGTATGCTGACGCTGGTAGTGCAGGAAAAACAGGTGGAGTCGTTCATGGACGGCCTTAGAAAGGGCGCGACCATAAAAATCAACCCCTCGATACTTAGCGCGAACTCGTAAGATACTCGAAATAACCTGGACTCCCGGTTTTAAGCATTCGGGAACGACGCGTTGAACTTACGTAAGTTTCAGGTGCGCCGCCTTGGCAAGGAGCTTCTTCTTCCCGACACTTGCGAAAAGCACAGTGAGTTTCTGGTTATCACCCCTGCCCTCGGACTTCTCGATTATTCCGCAACCCCATACAGGATGCCGCACCTGGCAGCCGCTTTTGAACGGGCTGGGGGCGGCTGTCCTCGTCTCCGAGGCGCACGGCACGACCGCCGGCGTATGGGATTCCGTGTGTTTCCTTGAAATACCGATTTCGCGCAGACGGATAAGCTCCGCCGGTATTTCTTCGAGGAACCGGGAGGGCCTGTTCGACTGTGTAAGCCCGGCCAGCCGCCTTGTAACGGACGAAAGTAGATAGAGCTTCTTTTTGGCCCTCGTCATCCCGACATAAAGAAGCCTGCGTTCCTCTTCCATCTCCCTTTCGTCGGACTTAGACTGTGCGTGCGGGATAAGCCCTTCCTCCATGCCGGCGATAAACACCACAGGAAACTCCAGCCCCTTGGAGAGGTGCAGGGTCATAAGAGTCACAGCCTGGCTGGAGGTCTTCTGGTTGTCCCAGTCCGTAATCAGCGACACCTGGGCAAGATACGCATCGAGGGAGGCGTCCTCCGTCTCCTCCTCGAAACGCCCGACAGACGACAGAAGCTCTTTTATGTTGTCTATCCTGCCCTGGGACTCGGTCCCCAGGCTCTCCCGCAGATGCTCGATGTATTTCGTTTTCGCTATTATCTTTTCGAGCAGATACCCGGGGCCATGCTCCGCCTTCATCTCCACGAGTTCGGACAGCATCGAAAGGAACTCGCTTATCCTTCGCCTGGGGCCTACGCCCATTGACTCGTCTTCCGAGAGCCGCGTAAGGTTTTCGACAAGCGGCAGGTTCTGGTGCGGCCCCGGCTCCACGGCCTTTTTCATGGTGGCCTCGCCGATTCCGCGCGGCGGGCAGTTCACTATGCGCTTCAGGCTTACGGAGTCCTTCGGATTGGAGACAACTTTCAGGTATGTTATGAGGTCTTTTATCTCCTTACGGTCGTAGAATTTCATGCCCCCGACGACTACGTAAGGTATGCCTTCGCGGCGGAATGCCTCCTCGATCGTGCGGGACTGTGTATTCGTGCGATACAGGACTGCGAAGTCCTTAAGAGAACGGCCTTCTTTCACCTGCCTTGATATTTCCCTGGCTATGCAGGCGGCCTCCGCCTCCTCGTCCATTACCCGGACGTGTTCCGCCTTCTCGCCGGAGCCAAGCTCCGTCCAGAGCTTCTTCGGGCGCCTTCCGGGGTTGTTGCATACCAAAGACCATGCGGCGTCGAGGATCTTCTGGGTGGAACGGTAATTCTGCTCCAGCTTTATAACCCTGGCTTCCGGATAGTCCTTCTCAAAATCCAGTATGTTCCTGATGTCCGCGCCGCGCCAGCCGTATATTGACTGGTCGTCGTCCCCGACGACGCAGACATTTCTGCCCTTTCCGGCAAGGAGCTTTATCAGCTTGTACTGGGCGGCGTTTGTGTCCTGGTATTCGTCCACCATTATATACCGGAAAGCGTCCTGGTACTTGTTCAGCGCGCCCCGGTGCTTCTGCAGGAGCTGGACGGCCAGCATAAGTAGGTCGTCGAAGTCCAGCACACCCGAAGTCTTAAGCCGCTCCTGGTAAAGCTGGTAAATCTTCGCAACCTTGGACTCGAACCCGAACTGCTGCGCGCTCACGGTGAACGTCTCCGGCGTAACGATTGCGCTCTTCAGAGAGCTTATCTTGCCTGCCACCTCGCGCGGAGAGAAGAGCCTGTCGCTTATTCCGAGGTCGTGCATGCAGGACTTTATAAGCGAGAGCGAATCCGCCGCATCCATAATGGTAAAATTCTTCGGATATCCAAGGAGACCTATGTCCTCTCTCAGTATCCTCGCGCACGCGGAATGGAATGTCGATACCCACATCCCCCTGGCGGAACGCCCAAGGAGTTCCTCTACACGTGAGAGCATTTCCCGCGCGGCCTTGTTTGTGAAGGTTACCGCGAATATCTCACCGGGTTGCACACCCATGTTGTTTATGAGATATGCAATCCTATAGGTGATGGTCCTGGTCTTGCCGCTCCCGGCGCCCGCCAGAATAAGCAGGGGGCCGTCGCAGCAGGTTACGGCCTCCTTCTGCTCTTTATTCAGGTCGCCCAAAGCCTTCATATAACGCCGCCCTTCTTTAGTACATCAAATTAAAAAATCAGCCCCCCGCCCTTCCGGCCTTGCGCCGCTCCCTACCCGCAGGAGGGAAGTGGGAACAGGGATTATTCAACCGTAACGCTCTTGGCAAGGTTCCTGGGCTGGTCCACGTCGCTTCCGCGCAGCACCGCGATATGGTACGCCAGCAGCTGGAGCGGGATTGTCGTAAGTATCGGGGACAGGCACGGGATGGTTGCCGGCAGGGAGAACAGGTAGTCCGATTTCGCCTTCAGGCGCCTGTCTCCCTCGGTGACTATCGCTATGACCTTCCCGCCGCGCGAACGCACCTCCTCTATATTCGACGAAACCTTCTCATAGACCGGGTCCTTTGGCGCAATCACCACCACCGGCATTTTCTCGTCTACAAGGGCTATCGGCCCGTGCTTCATCTCTCCCGCTGGATAACCTTCCGCATGGATGTAGGAAATTTCCTTCAGCTTCAGCGCCCCTTCCAGGGCTACTGGATAGCTGTAGCCGCGCCCGAGATAGAGAAAGTCGGTATGCCGGAAGAAATCCTTCGCGAGCTTTTTAATCCCCTCTTCCGTATCCAGCAGTAGCTTCTCCGTCTTTACCGGTATCTTTACAAGCTCGTCTAAGTATCCCCTGACCTGCCCGGAGTCGAGTTTTCCGCGCGCTATGCCGACGCGAAGCGAAAGTAGAAAGAGCGCGACAAGCTGGGAGGTGAAGGCCTTTGTAGAGGCGACGCCGATCTCCGGCCCGGCATGTGTATATACCACTCCCTGGGCCTCCCTCGCCGCCGTGCTGCCGACTGCGTTGCATATGGCGACCGTCCTGGCGCCCCTGGCCCTGGCCTCGCGCATGGCGGCAAGGGTATCCGCCGTCTCGCCGGACTGTGTAATCGCGACAAGCAGCGTATTTTTGTCTATCACAGGCTGGCGATAGCGGAACTCCGAGGCTATATCCACCTCGCACGGTATCCTTGCCAGTTCTTCGAGCATGGTCTTCCCTATGAGGCACGCATGCCAGGACGTCCCGCAGGCGACGAGTGTAATCTTCTTAACCTTCCGTATCTCCGCCTCGGAAAGACCGATTTCGTCGAGATATATGCTCCCGGTCTCCGGAGATATTCTGCCCCGGAAGGTATCCGTAATCGCCCTGGGCTGCTCGTATATCTCCTTGAGCATGAAATGCTTGTATCCGCCCTTCTCCGCCATTACAGGGTTCCAGCGCACTGAGGATATTTCCTTCTCCCTGGGTTTTCCCTTAAGGTCCGTAACCACCACCCCGTCCCGGGATAGCACCGCCATTTCAAAATCATCAAGGAATATAGCCTCTTTCGTATAGCTCAGGATGGGCGGCAGGTCGGAGGCTATGAAATATTCCTGCTTTCCCATGCCAATCACGAGGGGACAACCGGCACGCGCCGCGACTATTGTATCCGGCTCGTCCTCGCAGACCGCGCCGATTGCATACGCCCCTTTCAGCTCCATCAAGGCCTTCCGGGCGGCCTTTACCAGCCCACCGCCTTTCCTTGCGTGTTCCTCGATTAAATGGGCGATAACCTCCGTATCGGTGTCGGACTTGAATACGTGTCCCAGTCCCTTGAGTTTTTCCTTGAGCTGGACGTAGTTTTCGATAATTCCGTTATGCACCACGACGAACTTGCCGGAGCGGTGCGGATGCGCATTTTCCTCGCAGGGACGGCCGTGCGTCGCCCAGCGGGTGTGTCCTATGCCGATATTTGAATACAGAAGCTGGCCCTGTATGGACGCCTCGAGGTTTTTGAGCTTCCCGACGCTTCTCCTTACGTCCAGGCCGCCGTCTTTGAAGAAGGCGATCCCGGCAGAGTCGTACCCCCGGTACTCAAGCCTCCTGAGGCCGTCCATGAGTATGGGCACCGCGTTCTGCCCGCCTACGTATCCGACTATGCCGCACATTATTTTTTCTTTCTCTCCCTGTTTTCTTTTGCCCAGTTCTCCCGGTTCATCTGTGGAGCCCTCGACAGCGCGAGGGCGTCCTTCGGGACGTCTTTCGTAATCGTGCTTCCGGCTGCGATAAGCGCGCCCTTTCCGATATTTACCGGGGCGATGAATTGGCTGTCGCTGCCTACGAAAACGTCGTCTCCTATGACTGTCCTGAACTTGGAGAAGCCGTCGTAGTTGCAGGTTATGGTTCCCGCGCCGATGTTGACGTTTTTGCCAATTGTCGCATCGCCTATGTATGTCAGATGTGAAGCCTTGGTCCCTTCTCCCAGTGAGGCCTTCTTAAGCTCGACGAAATTGCCGACGCGCGCGCCTGTCCCGACAATGCTTCCGGGCCGGAGGTGCGCGAACGGGCCGACATGCGCTTCATCGGAGATTTTCGAGTCCTCGATTACCGAGTACCCCTTGACGATAACTCCCGTGCCAAGAACGCTCTCGGATATGATATTCCCCGGCATCAGAACACAGCCCGGGCCTATATCCGTTTTACCCGTTATTGAATTGCCGGGATGAATAATTGTATCCGGGGCGATACTCGCCACGGCGGATATATACGTGCTGTCGGGGTCGATTATCGTAACGCCGGAGGCCATGAGACGGCGGTTTATCTTTGCGCGGATAATCTTTTCCGCCGCCGCCAGCTCCACGCGCGAGTTTACGCCGAGCGCGGTAGCGGACTCCTCCACCGGAATCCCCGCGACTCTGCCGCCTTTCCGCCTTAATATTTCAACTACGTCGGTAAGATAAAATTCCCCCTGTGCGTTCGCCGAACGCACATCCTTCAGGGCTTTTTTGAGGCTTTTTATGTTAAAGCAATACGTCCCGGAGTTTATCTCCTTTATCCCGCGTTCGGAAGCGCTCGCGTCCTTCTGCTCTACGATTTTCTTTATTCCCCCGTCATCCCTTACAATCCTGCCGTAGCCGAAAGGCTCCTCCAGGAAGGCGGTAAGAATTGTCATATCCGCTTTTTTTCGTTTATGGTATGAGACAAGGCCCTTCAAAGTCTCCGTATCGAGGAGCGGCGTATCGCCCGATAAAAGCAGCAGGATTCCCTCTGCCTCACGCAATGCGCCGAGGCCGACTTCTGCGGCGTGCGCAGTACCTTTCTGCTCTTTCTGCATGGCCGATATAACCCCGGGCGGCAGGAGAGAGCGCACCTTCTCCGCCTGATGTCCGATAACGACCGCCGTCTTCTCAGGTTTGAGCGACAGGACGTTTTCCAGCGTGTGCGAAAGCATCGGGCGGCCCGCCAGGGGATGCAATACCTTTGCAAGCCTCGATTTCATCCTCGTCCCAAGACCTGCGGCAAGGACGACGCAACAAAGGCCCTTCATTCCGGGCTCTCCTTGAGGACATTGGCGGGGTCGCCAGGCGCAGAAGCGCTGTCCGCGGCGGGCGCGAAACCCGGCGCCGCTCCGACTGCCGGGCGCGAAATCGGCGCAATTCTGCCTGCGCCGGGGGCCTTTATTACATGGGTTATGTGGGTCATGTCCTCCCTGATTATGAGGTTCGGCGCGGCAATTCCCGCCGAAAGGAGTATCTTTATCCCTTCCTCTATGCTTATATCCGTAAGTATTACCTGGTCTTTCGGGAAAAGCCTCACGTCGCCGAGGTAAAGGTTATTCGTCGGGATATACACGGTATAATGGCACTGCCTGTTCTCATTGTCTCCGGCAGACAAATCTCTGCGGCCCTGTATACTGCATTCCTTTGTCAGGAATCCGAACGAATGCACGCCCTCGCGGGGATATTCTACTATAACGAACTTCTTGAATGCGGAGCGGTTCTCCGGCGAGAAAGCGTCGCCAAGCTGTTTAAATGTGCTGTAGAAACTTTTAAAGACAGGCAGGCGGAGCATAAAACCTTCCAGCCTGTCCAGCATTTTCTTTCCGAGGACGGTTGTGGCCAGCGTCCCGAAAATGTATATGACAAAAAGCGAGAGTATAAGCCCCAGGCCGGGATACTGCCGGCCAATGAGCTTATACAGCACACCTCCAAGTATACCGTCAAGTATGCGGAACAGCCAGACAACAGCGAGGATGCTGAGCGCAAGCGGGAAGGTGACAAAAAGCCCCGCGAGCATCTTCTTTTTTATCGAGCTCTTATAATCCTCGGCCATACTTCACTATTATTGTCCAAATTATTGTCCGTTTAAACAACCCATTCAAGCAATGGCTGTCGATCCCCCGGCTATGCCCAAAACGGCGTCAAACACTTTACATGATAAGCCTTTTTGCTCTTAATCTCAAGTCTTTTCTTATTGCTTTGCCACGCTTTTTATAGTATCATTCTTTCTTCAAATACTTATCATCCTTTGGTTTTTTCGCCTTCGGGATGTCTCTTGGCGAGGACGGGGACAGTAATTGGATAAAAACAGTTTTATCAATGAATTAATACCCGGGACAGGCAGGGTTCTAGTCGTCGACGGGGCCATGGGGACAATGCTCCAGGACTCAGGGCTTCTACCCGGGGCGTGCCCGGAGTCCATGAACCTTGAACACCCTGAAATCGTTACGGAAATACACAAAAAGTATGTCCTGGCCGGGGCGGATGTCCTTACCACGAATACCTTCGGCGGGAGCAGGATAAAGCTTTCGGAATATGGCCTTGGGGATAAGGTCGATGAAATCTCCCGTGCCGCGGTTAAGGCGGCAATGGCCGGTAGACCGGCTTCGGGCAGGGAAATATTCATCGCCGGGGACATGGGGCCTACGGGGAAGTTCCTCGAGCCTGTGGGTGATCTGTCTTTCGACGCGGCATATGACAACTTCCATGAGCAGGCGAAGGCGCTTTACGACGCCGGAGCGGACTTGCTTCTTATTGAGACCATGTCGGACCTGAAAGAGGCCCGGTGCGCCGTGATTGCGGCGAAGGCGGCGGCGTCCGAGGCTGGCAGGACAATCCCGGTCGCCATCACGATGACATTCCAGAAAGATCTTCGCACCCTTCTTGGGACGCCTCCGGAGGTTGCCGTGGCGGTTCTTGAGGCGGCGGGTGCGGATATAATCGGCGCGAACTGCTCCCTTGGGCCTGAAGGGCTATACGAGGTAGCCAGGGTGATGCAGCCCTATGCCAGGGTTCCGCTTATATTCCAGCCTAACGCGGGCCTTCCGAAACTGGTAGACGGAAAGACAGTCTATCCGGCTTCGCCCGAAGAGCTTGGGGATTGGGCCAGGAAGTTCCTGGGGTTGGGAATCAGGCTTATCGGCTC
>DAHWTK010000031.1 GCA_027328825.1 Nitrospirota bacterium | reverse complement strand
TGAGAAGGAGCTTCGTTTCGCCATACGCGAAGGCGGCAGAACCGTCGGCGCAGGCGTCGTCGCGGATATAATAGAGTAGGCTAAAACGGCGCCGGGGAATGTGCTCGCGCCTTACGATTTGTAATGACGTGAAGGGGGCATTTAAATGCGTGACATAATATTGCTTACATGCCAGACTTGCAAACAGCGCAACTACTCCACGATGAAGAACAAGAAGAACACCACGGAGAAGCTTGAGCTGAAAAAATACTGCAAGCATTGCAGAAGCCATACAGTCCATAAGGAAACAAAGGCTTGACTTGCTTTTCCTTCGGGAAAGTAAGCGAAAGAAAGTTACAGGCCAGTAGCTCTAACGGTTAGAGCGCCGGACTCCAAATCCGGGTGTTGGGGGTTCGAATCCCTCCTGGCCTGCCATTTTTAGGGAGTGCCGCAAGAGCGGCGGGAGAAAAAGATGTTTAACCAGGCGATAGAGTTCCTCAAGGAATCCAAGAACGAGCTGTCCAAGGTGGTCTTCCCGCCGAGAAACGAGATTATAAGCTCGACGATTGTCGTTATACTGACGGTAATATTCCTGTCTGTGTTTCTTGGGGTGGTAGACTTGGGGCTGTCGAAGCTGATGTCGCTTCTGGTAATGGGCTGAGTTTGGGGCCGGGGTGGTTACGTGATGCAGAGCCGGATGCCGTATCGCCGTCGGCGCATACGGGCTATTTTGGTTCGAGCCTAATTAATCTGGAGAAAAGATGGCCAAGGAATGGTATGTGGTTCATACCTACTCGGGTTTCGAGGGCAAGGTAAAGTCGAGCATAGAGGAGCGCGCAAAGTCGCTGGGTCTCCAGGACAAGGTAGGTCAGATACTTGTGCCGACGGAGGACGTGGTTGAGCTCAGGAACGGCAAGAAACGCACCTCGACGAGGAAATTCTTTCCCGGATATATTCTGGTGCAGATGGATCTAGATGACGCCACCTGGCACCTCGTGAAGGATACTCCGAAGGTGACCGGTTTCGTGGGCGACAAGCAGAAACCGTCCCCTATAACCGAGGAAGAGGTCGGGCTTATCCGCACCCAGATGGAGGAAGGCGCAGCCCCGGCGAAACGCGAAGCGGCCTTCAGTCATGGCGATTCCGTAAGGATTGTGGACGGCCCGTTCATAAGCTTTACCGGGACCGTTGAAGAAGTGAACGTGGACCAGGGGAAACTAAAGGTCATGGTATCCATCTTCGGACGCGCCACGCCCGTGGAACTGGATTTCCTGCAAGTAGAGAAGGCGTAGGGAAGTAACGCCCCCCCTTTGATCCTTCTCTTTAAGATAAGAAGTGGAGCGAAGCCGGGGGAGTTAAAGACAAAAAAATCCGGAATTCCATCGGCGTTCTTTCATAAAGGACACGCTTCTGCCGAGGAGCCGTGCTAAAATAAATAAATAGCAATATATTTATAATTTAAGGAGTCCTAAAATGCCCAAGAAAGAGATAACCGGATACGTAAAGCTCCAGATACCGGCGGGGAAGGCAAATCCCGCGCCGCCTGTAGGCCCGGCCCTGGGCCAGCACGGCGTGAATATCATGGAGTTCTGCAAGGCATACAACGCCCAGACCCAGGAGATGGCCGGGCAGGTCGTCCCGGTGGTGATAACCATCTACAACGACAGGACGTTTACGTTTGTACTGAAAACGCCGCCAGCCTCCGAGCTTATAAAGAAGGCAGCCGGGATTGTTAAAGGTTCCGGAGTCCCGAACAAGGACAAGGTCGGGAAGGTTACGGAGGCGCAGGTGCGGGAGATTGCCCAAACGAAGCTTCCGGATTTGAATGCCGTTGACATAGACGGCGCGATAAAAATAATAAAAGGCACGGCCCGCAGCATGGGGATAGAAGTTACGGCGTAAGAGGGGCCCTCACCCCCTACCCCTCTCCCGAAGGGCGAGGGGTTAAGGAAGATTGCCATTCCCGTTAGGGCGGGAATCCAGCGACTTTGTATTCTCCGGAATCACCGCCATCCGGAGAAGTTTTCTACCCGGCGGGAGAACGCGGGGCGGCGAACGATGCTGCGCCTATTCGACAAGGAGATAAGATGAAGCAGAAAAAGCTGAAGGCGAGTCTGGCAAAGGTTGACAAGTCAAAGCAGTATACCCTTGAAGAGGCGATGGCGCTTGTCAAGGAATGCGCGTTTGCGAAATTCGACGAGTCCGTTGACCTTGCCGTGGTCCTTGGAGTGGACCCGAAACGTTCCGACCAGATGGTCAGGGGTTCCGTGAGCCTTCCCAATGGGACGGGCAGGACGGTGAGGGTTCTGGCTTTTGCAAAAGGTGAAAAAGAAAAAGAGGCGACCGACGCCGGAGCGGATTTCGCCGGCGCCGACGACATGGTAGCGAAAATTCAGGGCGGCTGGATGGATTTCGACAGGGTCGTGGCCACTCCGGACATGATGGGTTCCGTCGGCAAGCTCGGCAAACTTCTCGGCCCCAGAGGACTAATGCCTAACCCGAAGGTGGGTACAGTCACGATGGACATAGGCAAAGCGGTGCGTGAGATAAAGGCCGGGAAGGTGGAATACAGGGTCGAGAAAGCAGGCATAGTCCATGTCCCGGTCGGCAAGGTTTCGTTTACGGCGGATAAGCTTACCGAGAATGCATCGGTGGTGCTTGAGGCGCTTATGAAGGCGAAACCCGCAACGTCCAAGGGCCGCTACATGAAAAAGATAGTAGTGTCATCGACGATGGGGCCTGGGGTAAAGATCGACATCGCCCTTGCCACTGCGACGATGGTTTAAATTCCGCCCAGTTTCAGAGTGGCGGCTTGACTAAGGAGTCGAAGACAGCAGGAGGGGCAAGGACAAAAGACGTGTTCGTTTACTGATTTGTCATTTCCGCGAAGACAGGAATCCAGGAATTTAACCCGGTATCCCTGGCTAAGACATTCGGGGATGACGGCATGGAAACGATGCGCTGCGGCTTTTGCCTTGCTTCTTAATTGGCCGAATAGCCGTCCCGCCGAGACGAGAGGGTAAAATTAAAAATTCCCCTGTCGACGACTTGGAAAGGGGGTTTAAAGTTTGAATAAGAATGAAAAGCAGGAGCTTATAGACGAGCTTCATCTGAAGTTTGAAGCCGCGAAGGCCGCGATAGTAACGGAATACAAAGGCCTTACCGTGGCGGAGATTACGGAGCTCAGAAACGAGCTTAGAAAAAGCCAGCTTGAGTACAGGGTGGTGAAAAACACCTTGGCTATACGTGCGGCTGCGGGGACTTCCGCCCAGAAGCTTAACGACTACCTGCAAGGCCCGACAGGGCTTGTGCTCGGTTTCGGAGATCCGATCGCGCCGGCAAAGGCTGTAACGGAATTTGCGAAGAAAAACGAGAAGCTGAAGGTAAAAATCGGCGTAATCGACGGTGCCCTTGCAAATGAAAAGGAGCTTAAGGCGATAGCGACCCTCCCATCCAGGGAACAGCTTCTTTCGCAGATGGCCGCAGGATTCCAGGCGCCGGCTTCAAAGATGGTAAGGCTGCTTAATGCGACGGTCGCAAGGCTTGGCTATGCGCTGGCCGCGTTGAAAGAGCAGAAGGCGTAAATCGAACACGTCCGGTTAATCGGGCAGTTATAATTTCCAAGTCGGATACAGGAGAAATAAAAATGGCTGACGTTACAAAAGACCAGGTATTCACGTTTATCGATAATATGACGATACTCCAGATGAGCGAGTTCATCAAGGAGTTCGAAGAGCGCTACGGCGTGACAGCCGCCGCTCCGGTTGCGGTTGCCGCCGCCCCGGCGGGTGCAGCCCCGGCTGCCGTGGAGGAGAAAACTGCTTTCGACGTTATCCTCACCTCGGCTGGCGACAAGAAAATTCAGGTTATCAAGGTCGTGCGCGAGTTGACCGGTCTTGGCCTCAAGGAGGCGAAGGACCTCGTGGACGGCGCCCCGAAGGAGATAAAGGGCGGCGTTTCGAAGGAAGAGGCTGCGACCATAAAGGCAAAGCTCGAAGAGCAGGGCGCTTCCGTAGAGGTAAAGTAGACGCGCTGATTTCGGCTGTCGGTCCTCCGCCCCATTATGGGGCTGGAGGGCCGGCGGCTTTTTGCGTCTTATGGTATGGGTAAAAACAGCCCCCTGACGAGGGGCATAAGCTTAAAATCCAAGGAGAGCAGATGGCCTATCCTAAAATGCGAGAAGAGAGAAGGGACTTCGCGAAAATACCCGCGATCATGGACATCCCGGACCTTATCGACATTCAGAAAAGTTCGTATTACCGCTTCCTCCAGCAGGACACGGCTCCCGCGGAGAGGAAGAATATCGGGCTTCAGGCTGCTTTCAATTCCATCTTCCCAATAGCAGACTTTAACGAGACGTTCACGATTGAATTTGTGGAATATTCGATTGGCGACCCGAAGTTTTCAGTCAGAGAGTGCCTCCAGAGAGGCACGACCTTTGCGGCGCCCCTTAAAATAAAAGTGCGTCTGGCCGCCTGGGAAAAGGACGAGGAGACAGGTACCAGGCGCTTGAAATATGCCAAGGAGGAAGGCGCGGATATTTATCTGGGAGAACTCCCGCTTATGACGGAGAACGGCACGTTCATCATAAACGGGACGGAGAGAGTTGTCGTAAGCCAGCTCCACCGCTCCCCCGGCGCGTTCTTTACCCACGACAAGGGCAAGACTCACTCCTCCGGCAAAATACTATACTCGGCCAGGATAATCCCTTACCGGGGTTCATGGCTCGATTTCGAGTTCGACATCAAGGACCTGCTGTACGTCAGGATAGACCGCAGGAGAAAAATCCCCGCAACGATACTCCTGAAGGCCCTTGGATATTCAAACGAGGAACTGCTCCGCTACTACTACCCGGTCGAGAAGGTGCGCGCCGTCAAAAACGGTTTTATGCGCAAAATAGACGCGGAAATACTGGCCGGATGGAAGGCGGTTAGTGATATAACGGTTGACGGCAAGGAAGTCGTTGTCAGAAAAGGCAACAAGATTACCAAGGCCGCGATAAAGAAGCTCGAATCCATGAATGTCAGCGAGATACCGATTTCGCTGGAAGAAATGGCCGGAAGGATTGCCATTAAGGACATCGTGGATTCGGAAACCGGAGAGGTTATAGCCGAGGGCAACGAGGAACTGAAAGAAGAGACGATTCAGAAACTCCTGAAGGCAAAAATAGGCTCCGGCGAAAACGCATGGTTTGAGCTGCTGTTCATAGACGGCATACGCTTCCTGCCGTCGCTTCGGGATACCATTCTTCTTGACAAGCTGGGTACGCCGGAAGAGGCGATGATAGAGATATACAGGAGGCTCCGTCCCGGCGAGCCGCCGACGCTCGATATGGCGAGAAACCTCTTCGAGAACATGTTCTTCAACGACAAGCGCTACGACCTCTCCCCGGTCGGCAGACTTAAGATGAATAAGAAGCTGGTGCTTGATGTCGATATAGAGAACAGAGTGCTCACGAAGGAAGACATACTGGAGACGATAAGATATCTTATCGATCTCAAGACCGGCAAGGGAGACGTGGACGACATCGACCACCTGGGCAACCGGCGCGTAAGGAGCGTCGGAGAGCTTCTGGAAAATCAGTTCAGAATCGGCCTTGTCCGGATGGAACGCACGATAAAGGAGCGCATGAGTCTTCAGGACCTGGAGAATATCATGCCGCACGACCTCATAAACGCAAAACCCGTGACAGCGGCGATAAAGGAGTTCTTCGGCTCCTCGCAGCTCAGCCAGTTCATGGACCAGACGAACCCCCTGGCGGAGATTACGCACAAGCGCAGGCTCTCGGCGCTCGGCCCCGGCGGTCTTACACGCGAACGCGCGGGATTCGAGGTAAGAGACGTCCACCCGACACACTACGGCAGGATATGCCCTATCGAGACCCCGGAAGGTCCGAATATCGGCCTCATCACCTCGCTTGCGACATACGCTCGCGTGAACGAATTCGGTTTTATCGAGGCGCCGTACAGGAAGGTTCAGAAAGGCCGCCTGACGGACGAAATCGAGTTCCTTTCCGCGGTTGACGGTGAGAACTACATAATCGCCCAGGCGAACACGCCTGTTGATTCCAAAGGAAAGATTACCGCGGAAAGCGTCTCGGCGCGTGTCGGCGGAGAGTTCAAAATGGTCGAGCCGGAGGAAGTGCAATATCTCGACGTCTCGCCGAAACAGATTGTTTCAGTGGCCACGGCTCTTATCCCGTTTCTTGAGAATGACGACGCCAACCGCGCTCTCATGGGTTCCAACATGCAGCGCCAGGCTGTGCCGCTCCTGAATGCGGAGGCGCCTGTAGTCGGGACTGGCATGGAGCAGGTGGCCGCGCGCGATTCAGGCGTAATCGTGCTGGCCAGGAGAAGCGGCGCAATCGAGAGCGTGGACGCCAACAGGATTGTTGTGCGCGTAAGCGAAAAGGAAGTGACGCAGGCTAATCCTTCTCCGCTCGATGTCTATACGTTGATAAAATTCTACCGCTCCAACCAGAACACCTGCATCAACCAGAAACCCATAGTCGCAGTCGGGCAGAAGGTAAAGAAGGGGCAGGTATTGGCGGACGGCCCGGCTACCGATGGCGGCGAGCTGGCCCTTGGCCAGAACGTCATGGTGGCCTTCATGCCCTGGGGCGGCTACAACTATGAAGACGCGATACTCATCTCGGAAAAGCTGGTGCGCGAGGACAGGTATACCTCGATACACATCGAAGAGTTCGAGATAGAGGCGCGTGATACGAAGCTCGGACAGGAAGAGATTACAAGAGATATTCCGAATGTCGGCGAAGAGGCGCTTAAGAATCTCGACGAGTCCGGCATAATCAGGATTGGTGCCGAGGTAAAGGCGGGAGATATACTTGTCGGCAAGGTCACGCCAAAGGGCGAGACACAGCTTACCCCGGAGGAGCGGCTTCTGCGCGCGATATTCGGCGAGAAGGCCGGAGATGTCCGCGATGCCTCCCTGACCGTCCCGCCGGGAGTCGAAGGCACAATCGTGGATGTTAAAATATTCTCCCGGAAAGGCGTTGAGAAAGACGAGCGCGCCCAGAGTATCGAAGACGAGGAAGTTGAGCGTCTTGAACGGGACAAGCAGGACGAGTTCCGTATCATACAGGAGGAGAAGCTCAAAAAACTCAAGAAGGCGGTGATAGGCCAGGCAATATCCACGAAGATAGTTGACGAGTCCGGCAAGACCATCCTCCCGAAGGGCAAGGAAATAACCGAAGAAATTGTCGAAAGGCTGGACGAAGCTGACCTCTCGATGCTCTCGTTCGAGGACGAGTCCCTGACGGACAAGCTCTCCGAGATTGAGGAATACGCCGCCGAGCAGATGAGCTACCTTGAGACGATATTCGACGAGAGGATTGGTCGGCTGAAGAAGGGAGACGAACTTCCGCCGGGCGTCATAAAGCTCGTCAAGGTCTATATCGCCATGAAGAGGAAACTTTCCGTCGGCGATAAAATGGCAGGACGCCACGGCAACAAGGGCGTAGTTTCGAGGATACTGCCGGAGGAAGACCTCCCGTATCTTCCGGATGGCACCCCGGTTGATATAGTCCTGAACCCGCTTGGCGTTCCGTCCAGAATGAACGTCGGCCAGATTCTTGAGACGCACCTGGGCTGGGCCGCAAAGGCCCTGGGGATAGCGGTATCCACCCCGGTTTTCGACGGCGCTACCGAGGGCCAGATAAGGAACATGCTGGCCGAGGCGGGACTTCCGAAAACAGGCCAGATTACGCTGTACGACGGCAGGACCGGAGAACCTTTCGACAGGAAGGTAACCGTGGGCAATATGTATATGCTGAAGCTCCACCACCTGGTCGATGACAAGCTCCATGCCCGCTCTATCGGGCCGTACTCGCTCGTCACACAGCAGCCTCTCGGAGGCAAGGCGCAGTTCGGCGGACAGAGGCTGGGAGAGATGGAGGTCTGGGCGTTGCAGGCATACGGCGCCGCATACACTCTCCAGGAATTTCTTACGGTCAAATCTGACGACGTCTCCGGGCGCGCGAAGATATACGAAGCCATAGTCAAGGGCGAGAGCACCCTGGAGCCGGGGCTTCCAGAGTCTTTCAACGTCCTCATCAAAGAACTTCAGAGCCTCTGTCTGGACGTGGAGCTCCTTGAGGAAGTGAAAGAATAAAGAAGGATGGTGTTATCCATCTATCGGAGGTAGTGAATTGGACGATATATACAGCCTTTTCGACAAACCGAGAGAACCGGTAACATTCGACGCGATAAAAATACGGGTCGCGTCGCCCGAAAAGATAAGGTCGTGGTCGCACGGCGAGGTGAAGAAGCCGGAGACCATAAACTACCGCTCTTTCAAGCCTGAGCGGGACGGCCTTTTCTGCGCAAAGATATTCGGCCCGACAAAGGACTGGGAGTGCAACTGCGGCAAATACAAGCGCATGAAGCACAGGGGCGTGGTATGCGACAAGTGCGGCGTCGAGGTAATACAGTCCAAGGTCCGCAGGGAGCGCATGGGCCATATAGAGCTTGCCTCTCCCGTCGCCCATATATGGTTTTTGAAGGGACTTCCGTCCAGGATAGGGAACCTATTGGATATGACGTTAAG
This sequence comes from Nitrospirota bacterium, assembly GCA_027328825.1. GTDB lineage: Bacteria > Nitrospirota > JACRHJ01 > JACRHJ01 > JACRHJ01 > JAKAHE01. The sequence goes on along the minus strand of DAHWTK010000031.1, from coordinate 7,310 downwards.
GCATCTGGAAAAGGTGCTTTATTTCGAGTCCTATGTCGTAATCGATCCGGGCGATACTCCCTTGAACGAAAAAGAGCTCCTGACAGAGGAGAAATATCGGAAGCTCCTTCAGGAATACGGGAGTCGTTTTAAAGCTGACATGGGGGCGCAGGCAATAAGGGAGCTGTTGCGGCACATAAACCTCGAAGAGCTTGGGCAGGATCTCCATGTAAAAATAGAGATGGCGAACTCATCCGCCGTAAAGAAAAAGCTGACAAAGCGCCTGAAGGTAGTCGAGGCGTTCAGGAAGTCCGGGAATAAGCCGGAGTGGATGATACTCGACGTTATCCCCGTGATTCCGCCTGAGCTAAGGCCCCTTGTTCCGCTTGAAGGCGGAAGGTTTGCGACATCAGACTTGAACGACCTCTACAGACGCGTGATAAACAGGAATAACAGGCTGAAGAGGCTGGAGGAACTTAAGGCGCCAAGCGTCATAATCCGAAACGAAAAGCGGATGCTCCAGGAAGCTGTCGATGCGCTCTTCGACAACGGCAGACGCGGCAGGATTTTGCGCGGCCCGAACAAAAGGCCGCTTAAGTCTCTTTCCGACATGCTCAAGGGCAAGCAGGGCCGCTTCCGCCAGAACCTCCTTGGCAAGCGCGTGGATTACTCCGGTCGTTCCGTCATAGTCGTAGGGCCGGAACTGAAGCTCAACCAGTGCGGCCTGCCGAAAAAGATGGCCCTTGAACTATTCAAACCGTTCATCTTCAACAGGCTTGAGGAAAAGGGATACTGCACGACAATAAAGAGCGCTAAGAAGATGGTCGAGCGCGAGAGGCCGGAGGTTTGGGACGTCCTGGAAGAAGTTATCCGCGAGCATCCGGTCATGCTGAACCGCGCCCCGACGCTGCACAGGCTGGGCATTCAGGCGTTTGACCCGGTGCTGGTTTCCGGTAAAGCCATAAGGCTTCACCCGCTTGTCTGCACCGCATTTAACGCAGACTTCGACGGCGACCAGATGGCGGTACATGTGCCGCTCTCGATAGAGGCGCAGGTCGAGGCCAGGGTGCTGATGCTCTCAGTAAACAACATACTTTCCCCGGCCAACGGGCGTCCGATTACCGTGCCATCCCAGGATATGGTGCTCGGCGTATACTACTTAAGCAAAAACCGCCCGAACGCGCGCGGCGAAGGGATGAGGTTTTCAGGTCCCGACGAGGTGCGTATAGCATACGACCACGGCGTCGTGGCGAAGCATGCGAAGATAAAGGTAAGAATAGACGGCAAGCTCGTGGATACCACAGTTGGCCGAGTGATAATTTCCGAGATACTGCCGGAAGAACTTCCGTTCGACCTCGTGAACAAGGAGATGAACAAGAAAGAAATATCCCGGCTTATCGATGCATCATACCGCCAATCTGGCGCAAGGGCGACCGTCACGCTGATGGATAATCTGAAGGACATCGGCTTCAAATACGCGAACGAAGCCGGCATCTCCATCTGCATGAACGATATGCACATCCCCACGCACAAGCACGAGCTTATTGCGCAGGCGGAGAAGCAGGTCATGGAGATTCAGAAGCAGTACGCGGACGGTCTTATCACTAACGGCGAGCGTTATAACAAGGTTATCGACATCTGGGCGTCCGTTACGGAAACCATCGCATCCGAGATGATGAACGAGCTTGGAATCGACGACGAGGTAGAGGGTATTCCGCAGGACCAGAAGCGGTCGTTCAATTCAATATTCATGATGGCCGATTCCGGCGCAAGAGGCAGCGCGCAGCAGCTTCGTCAGCTGGCCGGGATGAGGGGACTCATGGCCAAGCCTTCCGGCGAAATCATCGAAGCGCCCATACAGGCGAACTTCCGCGAGGGCCTGAAGGTTCTGGAATACTTCATATCGACGCACGGCGCTCGCAAGGGTCTTGCCGATACCGCGCTAAAGACGGCAAACTCCGGCTACCTTACCAGGAGGCTTGTCGATGTCGCACAGGATGTTATTATAACAGAGGTGGACTGCGGCACGGTTGACGGTATCCAGGTTACGGCTCTTGTCGAAGGCGGAGAGATAATCGAGCCGTTGGACGAGAGGTTGCTTGGAAGGGTGAATTCCGAAGACATCCTTGATCCTGTAACCTCCGAGAAACTCGTCCCGGCCAATTCCGAGATTACGGAAGACAATCTGAAGAAAATAGTTGACGCGGGTATCGACCATGTGAAGATACGTTCCGTGCTGACATGTCAGACCAGGCGCGGCGTGTGCAAGATGTGTTACGGACGAGACCTGGCCAGAGGGCATCTGGTAGACATCGGCGAGGCCGTCGGCATAATCGCGGCGCAGTCAATCGGCGAGCCTGGCACGCAGCTTACCATGAGAACCTTCCATATCGGCGGAACGGCGTCCAAGGTCGTCGAGCAGACGAAACTCACGGCGAAGAACGCCGGTATCGTGGAGTATATAAACCTCCATACGATAAAAAAGGAAGACGGCAGTATCATCGTGATGAACCGAAACGGCAAGATAGCAATACGCGATTCGTCTGGCCGCGAAAAAGAGCGCTACATGATTACCTACGGCGCAAACCTGCACGTCACAGACAAGCAGAAGGTAAAGGAAAGCCAGATACTTGTCGATTGGGATCCGTATTCCACCCCGATATTGACCGAGGTCGGCGGCAAAATCGCACTGGGCGACATCATTGAAGGCTCGACAATGCGCGAGGAAGTCGATGAGACGACAGGTCTTTCCCACAAGGTTATAATCGATTACCCGGCGAACATGAGGCCGCGCATATCGATAAAGGACGAGACCGGCAAGACCGCCAAGATACCAGGCACCAATGCCGTGGCGAGATACCTTCTGCCAGCCGGAGCGCATATACTCGTGGAAAAGGGCGATACCGTAAGCCCGGGCGACATACTGGTCAAGATACCAAGGGAGACAACCAAGACCAAGGACATCACCGGAGGTCTGCCCCGCGTGGCCGAGCTTTTTGAAGCCAGGCGCCCGAAGGAGCAGGCGGTAATTTCCGAGATAGACGGCACCGTCGAATATGGTGGGTTCGTAAAAGGGATGAGGCGGGTAATCGTCAAGGGAGCGCTGGGCGATGAGAAAGAATATCTGATACCCAAAGGAAAGCATGTCAACGTCCACGAGGGCGACTGGGTTATCGCTGGCGAACCTCTCATGGACGGTTCAGTTGACCCCCACGACATTCTCGACATCATGGGCCCGAAAGAGCTTCAGAAATACCTGGTTGACCAGGTGCAGCAGGTCTACCGGCTCCAGGGCGTGTCGATAAACGACAAACATATAGAGGTCATCGTCCGCCAGATGCTGAGGAAGGTAAAACTGGAAGACGCGGGCGATACCCGATTCCTGCCCGGGGAACAGGTCGATAAATTTGCTTTCATCGACGAGAATAATTTCGTTGTGAAGCAGGTGAAGGTGGAAGACCCGGGCGATACGGATTATATGCTTGGCGAGCTTATAGACCCGAAGGTCATAGAAGAGGTTAACATCAAGATAGAGGCGAAGGGCGGAAGGCCTGCGATATACCGAAAAGCCAGGGCCTCGGTCGGGAAACCGATACTCCTCGGCATAACCAAGGCGTCTCTATCCACTGACAGCTTTATTTCCGCGGCCTCCTTCCAGGAAACCACAAGAGTGCTTACCGAGGCGGCTATTACGGGCTCCGTCGATAAACTGCTTGGCCTGAAGGAAAATGTCATAATGGGCAGGCTTATCCCCGCAGGCACAGGTTCCGCGAGCTATAGAGATACGTATGCCCTTCCAAAGGATATGGAGCTTCCCGAAAAGGAGACCGTAGCGGCCAACTGATTGAAATAAAAGGGCTAAGCCGTGCAGGTTTGCGGCTGTGGCGAGATAGCCGGGCGTCCTTCTCTCCGGAGGATGCCCGCCTTTATCTTTTATTTCTTTCGTGTATAATTAATGCTTGACATTGCAAGTTTAACTAAGATATAATCCGCAAGTTTTTCGCCAGAGTTTTTGATTTTGCTAACTATCGAAAAAAACACAGGTATTTTTTGAAAGAACGTTTCCTGGAGGTTGGGTGTGCCGACAATTAACCAGTTAGTGAGGAGCAGCAGGGAAAAAGTCTCCATGAAGAGCAAAAGCCCTGCCTTAAAGAATTGTCCTCAAAAAAGGGGTGTGTGCGTGAGGGTTTACACGACTACGCCCAAGAAGCCGAACTCGGCGCTTCGGAAGGTGGCGAGGGTGAGGCTCACAAACCAGATGGAAGTCACCACCTATATTCCAGGCGTAGGGCATAACCTGCAGGAACACTCTATAGTTCTTATCAGGGGAGGCAGGGTCAAGGACCTTCCTGGAGTCAGATACCATATTATCCGCGGGACCTTGGATACCACGGGCGTGGCTGACCGCAAACAGGGCCGTTCCAAATACGGCGCTAAGCGGCCCAAGGCCTAAGGAGGAAAAAGATGCCGAGAAGAAGAGAAGTCGCAAAGAGGGAAATCCTCCCGGACCCCAAATTCAATAACAAGCTGGTTGGCAAGTTCATGAACTGTCTTATGATGGAAGGCAAGAAAAGCGTCGCGGAGCACATAACGTACGGCGCATTCGATATTATAAAGGACAAGACCGGCGGCGATCCATTGAAGACGTTCAAGACCGCGCTTGATAACGTAAAGCCTGCGGTTGAAGTAAAATCACGCAGGGTCGGTGGCGCCTCTTACCAGGTTCCGGTGGACATCCGCCCCAACAGGAGAATGGCCCTGGGGATCCGGTGGCTTATCACATTTGCCCGCAAGAGGGGCGAAAAGACGATGAGGGAGCGGCTTGCGGCGGAGCTTCTGGATGCGTCCAATAATACCGGGGCGGCAGTAAGAAAGAAGGAGGATACCCACAAGATGGCCGAGGCCAATAAGGCCTTCGCGCATTACAGGTGGTAGAAATATAGATGGCACAGGCAGCTGAAAAAACATCGGGTACAACAAAAGTGAAAAGGCAGTATCCTCTCGAAGATACCCGGAACATAGGGATAATGGCGCATATCGACGCGGGCAAGACCACGACGACCGAGCGCATACTCTACTATACCGGCGTGTCCTATAAAATAGGCGAAGTGCATGAAGGCACTGCTGTGATGGACTGGATGGTCCAGGAGCAGGAGCGCGGCATTACCATAACATCCGCCGCCACGACATGTTTCTGGAAGGGGAAGCGCATAAACATAATAGACACGCCGGGTCACGTCGATTTTACAATCGAGGTTGAGCGTTCGCTCCGTGTGCTTGATGGCGCTGTTGCGGTCTTCGATTCCGTGGCCGGAGTTGAGCCTCAGTCCGAGACTGTATGGCGTCAGGCGGATAAATACGCGGTTCCCAGGATTGCCTTTATGAATAAAATGGACAGGACGGGCGCAGATTTCTATCGCTCTGTTCAGACCATGATAGACCGCCTCGGGACAAAACCCGTCGCGATCCAATTGCCCATAGGCAGGGAAGAAAATTTTAAGGGTGTAATAGATATTGTTCGCATGAAGGCCATACTTTTCCTGGATGAGACCCTCGGCGCTAAGTTTGACGAAACGGAAATCCCGGAGGACATGAAGGCTCAGGCGCAGGAATACCATGAGAAGATGATCGAGGCCCTCTCGGATGTTGACGATGCCCTGATGGAAAAATACCTTGGCGGTGAGGCCATATCCGAGGAAGAGATAAAGGCCGCACTGCGTGCCGGCACTGTTCAGCTTAAAATAACTCCGTGTCTTTGCGGAACAGCTTTTAAAAATAAAGGGGTACAGCCGCTTCTCGATGCGGTTGTGGATTACCTCCCTTCTCCCCTGGATGTCCCGCCGGTAGTTGGGAAACATCCGGGAACGGGCGAAGAAATTACGCGCAAGGCGGATGACAGCGAGCCATTCTCCGCCTTGGCATTCAAGATAATGGCAGACCCGTTTGTCGGCCAGCTTACGTTTTTCAGGGTATATTCCGGCGTTATGAGCGCGGGTTCCTATATATATAACGCGACGAAGGACAGTAAGGAGCGAGTAGGCCGGATCCTCAAGATGCACGCCAATAAAAGAGAAGATATTGATGTCGTGATGGCGGGCGACATCGCCGCGGCAGTAGGCCTGAAAAACACGATTACTGGCGATACTCTTTGTGATCCCAGTCACCCGGTAATCCTCGAAGCGATGGAATTCCCGGATCCGGTAATATCAGTCGCCATCGAACCTAAGACTAAGGTTGACCAGGAGAGGCTTGGCACTTCGCTCTCAAAGCTCGCGCAGGAAGATCCTTCGTTCAGGGTAAAGACTGACGAAGAGACTGGCCAGACAATAATCTCCGGGATGGGCGAACTCCATCTGGAAATAATAGTTGACAGACTCCTTCGTGAATTCAAAGTAGACGCGAACGTCGGCAAGCCGCAGGTTGCATACCGCGAGACCATCAGGAAGAAGGTCGAGGCGCAAGGTAAGTTCATCCGGCAGAGCGGCGGGCGTGGCCAGTATGGCGACGTATGGCTTAATCTTGAGCCGACCGAGCCTGGGACGGGTTTTGAGTTTATAAACAAGATAGTCGGCGGCGTTGTCCCAAGGGAATACATCCCGGCGGTAGAGAAGGGCGTCAAGGAGGCCATGGATGGCGGTGTGCTTGCGGGCTATCCTATGGTGGACATAAAAGTTACCATAATCGACGGATCCTATCACGAGGTGGACTCCTCCGAAATGGCGTTCAAGATTGCCGGTTCAATGGGTTTTAAGGCCGGAGCTGCAAAAGCCTCGCCAGTGTTGCTTGAGCCGGTTATGTCTGTCGAGGTCGTCGTGCCCGAAGAATATATGGGCGATGTCATAGGCGATTTGAACTCAAGGCGCGGCAAGATCCAGGGCATGGAGCCCAGGGGCAACGCGCAGGTGATAAAGTCTGTCGTACCGCTTTCGCAGATGTTTGGCTACTCGACCGACCTTCGCTCCGCGACCCAGGGACGCGCTACTTATACCATGCAGTTCTCGCACTACGAAGAGGTCCCGAAGGGACTTGCGGACGAGATAATCGCCAAGGTGAAGGGCGAATAACAGGCGAAATTATCCCGTTCAACAGGAGGGTTTATCATGGCAAAGGAGAAGTTTGAGAGGAAGAAGCCGCATGTTAATGTGGGTACGATAGGTCATGTTGATCACGGGAAGACGACGTTGACGGCGGCGATAACGAAGACATTGGCGACGAAGGGTCAGGCGAAGTTTACGGCGTTTGATCAGATAGACAAGGCACCTGAGGAGCGAGAGCGCGGCATAACGATAGCGACGGCGCACGTTGAGTATGAGACGGGGAATCGTCATTAT
>DAHWTK010000030.1 GCA_027328825.1 Nitrospirota bacterium | reverse complement strand
ATTTCAGCTCTCGCCAGTCGATGTCGAGCCTCTGGGGGTGCGCGTTCAGTTCAATCGCCGCGCCAAGGGATGCCGCCGCGTCAATTATCTTTTTCATATCAACAGGATAGCCGTCCCGCCCCAGGAGCAGCCTGCCAGTCGGGTGCCCGAGGATAGTGAAATACGGGTTCTCCATCGCCTTGATTATCCGGTTCGTCGCCTCTTCTTCCGTCATCTTGAATTTCGAGTGTATGGAACATATTGTAAAATCAAGGTTTTTCAGTATCTCGTCCGGGTAGTCGAGAGTGCCGTCGGGCAGGATATCCACCTCCGCGCCCTTAAAGATATGCACGCCCGAAATCTGCGCGTTTGCCCTGTCTATTTCCTCGGATTGTGCAAATAAATCAGAGACTTTCATTCCTCCGGCATATGCCGCTATCTGGCTATGGTCGGTAATCCCGACGTATTTATAACCGTGCCCTTTTGCAGCCTGGGCGATCTCCAGCACCTCGTCCCTGCCGTCCGAATACCGGGTGTGCACATGGAAAAGTCCCACAATATCACGCTCTTCGAGCAACTCAGGGAGTGTGCCATCCAATGCCGCCTCCACCTCGCCCATGTCCTCCCGAAGCTCCGGCGGGACGTATTCAAGGCCCAGTTCCCGATATATATCGGCCTCTTCGCGGCACTTCACGAGCGAATTGTCCTGAATGCGGAACAGGCCGTATTCATTGAGTTTCAAGCCCTTTTTTCTGGCTATGCCCCGGAGCCTCACGTTATGATCCTGGTTCCCAGTGAAATACTGAAGTGCATACGGGAACTGCTCATCCGTAACTACCCGTAAATCCACTGCAATCCCGCTCGTCAGGGTAACGCTCGTCTTGGTATCCCCCGATGCGGTTATGCTCTCCACTGCGGGCAATTCCACAAATAATTCCATCACTTCGGCAGGCTTGTCCGAGCTTGCCACGATGTCTATGTCCCGGATAATCTCCTTTTTTCTGCGGATGCTCCCGCCGATGGCTATCTGTATGGTTTTGTTAGATTTTTTTAGCGGCGCGAAAACCTTCTGCGCCTCCGATGCGGCAAAAGAATAGAGATACCGGTCCGCGTGTTTCTGCAAAAAAGCAATGCTTTCAATGAGTTTAGTCTGCGTTTTGGCGCCGAAGCCCGGCAAAGATATAAGGCGGTTTTCGTTGCAGGCGTATTGAAGCTCGTTTATCGAAGAAATACCGAGCCGCTCGTATAGTATTTTCGCTTTTTTCGGCCCCAGGCCCGGCACCCTTAGCATCCGAATAATCCCCGGCGGGAGCGACTTCCTTATTTCTTCGTAGTATGCGCAATGCCCTGTCTCGTATATCTCCAGTATCTTCTGGCGTATGGATTCCCCGATGCCCCTGATTCCCTTTAAATCCGTGGACCTGATAATTTCTTCCATATCGCCCGGCACCGCCAGAAGAGAGCGCGCCGCTTTGGTATAGGCAAGCGAGCGGAAGGCGCTTTCGCCCTTCATTTCCAGCAGGGTTCCTATCTCCTCAAGCATCGCCGCTATGGATTTTTTGTCCATTAATTATTCCTTAATCCGCTCCTGGGCAAGGAGCCTTGATATTTCTTCCAGGTGCCTTCTCTCCTGCCTGGCGAATTCCTTGAAGAGCACCTTCACGTATGAGTCCTGCATTCTCTTTGCGGCCTTTTCGTAAAACACCGACGCCTGGCCCTCCTGTTTGACCGCGGCCTTAAGGGCGTCCTCACGGTCGAGAAACGCCACTTCGAGTTCCTTCAGCGCGTCCGCGAGAAGCCTGCCGCCCTCCATGAAAGGTCCCTTGGCCGCCTCGGACATCTCTTCCAAGGATACCGGACATGCCTCGTTTTCCATGCCGCAGTAGAGCAGTCTTATCTCCGCCATGTGGCCTTTCTCGACCTCCGCCATGGAAATGAAAACCTCCTTGCTCCTCGGGTCTTCCATTTTCGATGCCGCAATCATATAAAAATCGTAAGAGCCTTTCTCAAGTCCGAAAGCGAAAAGGAGCGCATCAACCAGACTTTCGTCGCCTCGCAACATTTTTCCCTCCCCGGAAAAATTTTCAGACCGCTTTGCAACATGCGGTTAAATTAAGCTTTTTTAGAGATTATAGCAGAGATGGCGCTTTATAGACAATGTTTTTTAGGAGCCTCTATTACGACTTGAGCTTGTCAGATAGATTTTATCTGGTATATTCATATGTAACGTGCATTGAATCCAAATTGAAAAGCGTTTTGCGGGAGGTGAGGATGAAAATATTCGTGACAGGGGGTTCCGGATTCATCGGTTCGGCAATTACAAGGGAACTCGTAAACCTGGGACACGAGGTTACAGGGCTTGTAAGGAGAAAATCGAAAGCGGATATAGTGGAGCAGACAGGCGCGAGCGTTGTGGTGGGAGACCTGCTTGAGGCGGATTCGTGGACTATGGCCCTCCGGGATGCCGACCTTATAATAAGCGCATCCCAGCCTGTAAGGCACGGCGAGAAGATCTCGCTCAGCGAGGCAAGGCGCAGGTCCTATTACCACGGGCAGATGGTGGGCAACCTCTTCCTGGCGGCGGAAGGCTCCGGCGTCAAGGGCGTAATCGTCACTTACGGCGTCGAGGGCTTCGGGAACCGGGGCGACCAGTGGGTCATGGAGAACGACGAGATAAACCCGTACGGCTACGAGCGCTCCGTCTCCGGCGCGTACTGGCACATAGACAAAACCTCCCGCAAAACGCGGGTGCCGCTGGTAAACGTATTCACCGGCTGGGCATACGGGCCGGGCAACTGGTTCGAGTCCCTCGTGCGGGGCATAAAAAACGGCACCATGCGCATAATCGGAGACGGCGCCAATTACATGAGCTTTATTCACATAGAAGACCTGGCCCGCGCATACGGTAAAATGGCCGAAACTCTGCCCTTCGGAGAACGCTACTGCATTGTGGACGGAAACCCGGCTACACAGCGCGAGACTGCAAATTTCATAGCCAAGCTTGTAGGAGGGCGAACCCCGAAGAGCGTCGATATAGACGCGTATGCCCGTCTTGCCGGAGACTTGGCCGCCGAATCGTTCTCCTGCTCGACTCGCGTCCTTGGTGAAAGGACGAGAAAAGCCCTGCTTCCGGAGCTTAAATACCCATCCTACCTCGACGGGATGCCGGCAATAATAGAAGAGATGGGCATATTGCACAAGGAGGAAAGAGCGGCGTAATCATAGGCCGGTAGTTTGGGACTTTCAACAAAACCCGCCGGTTCTGGCGGGTTTTTTATTAATCGGCGCCGTGCTATACTTTATACGTAACAGCGGATTTTCAGGCAAGGAGGTGCGTTATGAAGGTATTCCTTACGGGAGCCGGAGGGTTTGTCGGTTCGGCAATTTTAAAAAAACTTGTTTCCGCCGGCCACCAGGTAACCGGCCTGATACAGGAGAAGGAAAACAGGGAGAAGGTAAAATCCGGCGGCGGAACGCCTATTGTGGGAGATCTGCTCGTCCCGGGGCCCTGGAGGGAGGCGGTGCTGGATCACGACGTCGTCATCAGCGCGTCGTCGCCCTACAAGATTACGGACAAGCTCTCCAGGGACGAGGCGAAAAGACGCGCGAATACGCATACGGAAATGATAACCAATCTCATAAACGCAGCGCACGGTTCAAACGTGCAGGCCGTAATCCTGGCCTACCACGTCACCGCGTTCGGGAGCCAGGGGGAGAGCTGGGTAAGCGAGGTCATGCCCGTAAAACCCATAGGGCTGGCCATCCCGATTGCGGAAGGATACTGGGATATAGAGAAGGCGGCCAGAAAGGCGAACGTGCCGACGATAGAGGTCTTTCCGGGCTGGACATACGGGCCGGGAGGCTGGTTTTCGGAATACCTTGTAACAGGACTTACGAACGACATGCCGGTGCTTATCGGGCCGGGGCTTAACTACAAGAGCCTGATACACATCGACGACCTCGCGGAAGGCTATCGGCTTATCCTCGAAAAGATGCCGGTCGGAGAGCGGTATTGTCTCGTGGACTCCCATCCCGTGCGGCAGAAGGAACTTGCGAACTTCGTCGCCAAAGAACTCGGCAGGCCGGAGCCGGAGCCTGTAGATTATACGCTTTTTGCAAAACAATACGGCGAGGTTCTGGCCGAGACGCTGGAGTCGTCATGCCGCGTTAGCAACAACAAAGCCAAACGCGAACTGGGATTCATGCCGAAGTGGGACAGCTTCTGCCACGGCATTCCCGACATACTGGGCAGGATGGGCCTGCTTCCGGAGAAGAAGGAACTCCCGAAGGCGGCAGGGTTCTGAGAAGGCTATTTTTAAGTCAAAAAACGGCGCTATAATAAGCGCCGTTTTTTGACTACTACCAATTGTTTGCCTTTAACCATTGAGAAACAAGTACCACGTAATCGTTGAATTCTATTTCGTTTCTATTGAGCATGAGAGCGTCGCAAAGAACAGGCAAATTCTCCTTAAAAGAATTATAACGATTAAAGATACGATCTCCGCTTGGTATCGTGGCATTCGAAGCGTTATTTAACCAATTCCGAACATGCTTTACCGTTTTCCCCAGATCGTTTTGATGGGCCCTGATGTCCTGACCTGCTATATCTGAAATGAATTTCTGGTAACGATACTTTTCCCTGTCTAATATCAAGCAACTCTTGGCCTTTTGTAGATTTCCCCCATATTTTCTGGCTCCCAGAAACACTCCGAACTCAAGCGGCATATTAAACCTCGGCAAACCATTAATATCATCGAGTTCTGTCCGTGAAATATCGTGGATTCCAAACTTACATTCAAGAATTATTCTGTAAATTTTCTCGAATCTTGAAATGCCGCCATTGTCCTGCTCTAAAGCACACCTCGCTATATAGCCACAATCGTAAATAGCGAAAACAATGGCGTGAAAGATGGGTTGATATTCGTCATCGAAAGGACAATTTATGAAAACATTCTGGGAATAGTCCCGTGAGGGCATTTATTTTCTCGAAGGTTAGATGCGCGTTTTGGATGCTTTCCCCGCAACCTTTGATTTAGGAGATGAAAGAGACGACACCTCTACTACTCTTGTTAACGTACGGCCCGAAGCGGCAGGTCCACACTTAATTTTTTTGGATGACACTTCCCCAACAGCACGCATTACGTCTTTTACGTTCAGGTTGCTTTGCCCTTTTGGCGTTAAAATAACCCTATTGCCGCTTTTTTTCCTATTCATCTTCTCACCTAATTATTTTTATACTGAATCAAGTGTCGCATAAAGTCAAATAAAAAATTAAGAGCCGTATTTTCGCAGGCTCTTAATTTGCAAGCCAGAATTGTTTGTAACTTAAAAGGTTGCCGCCCCCTATTTATTCATGGACTCGATAAAGTCCTTGTTCGTCTTGGTGGCGCGGAGTTTTTCGATTAAAAACTCCATCTGCTCGACTGTCGAGAGCGGGTTTAGCACCTTCCTCAATACCCACATCTTGTTTAAGGTGTTCTGGTCCACCAGCAGCTCTTCCTTCCTGGTGCCGGAGCCGTTTATGTCGATGGCCGGGAAGACGCGCTTGTCCACGAGCTTTCTGTCCAGATGCAACTCGTTGTTGCCGGTGCCCTTGAACTCCTCGAAGATTACGTCGTCCATCCTGGAGCCGGTGTCGATTAGCGCGGTGGCCATTATCGTGAGGCTGCCGCCTTCCTCGATGTTTCTTGCCGCGCCGAAGAAGCGCTTCGGCCTTTGGAGCGCGTTTGCGTCTATGCCGCCGGAGAGAACTTTGCCGGAAGGCGGGACGATCGTGTTGTACGCCCGCGCGAGACGGGTGATGGAATCGAGGAGGATAACCACGTCCTTTTTGTGCTCCACGAGCCTCTTGGCCTTCTCTATGACCATTTCCGCCACCTGGACGTGTCTTTGCGGCGGCTCGTCGAACGTCGATGAGACAACCTCCGCCTTCACCTGGCGCACCATGTCGGTAACCTCTTCCGGGCGCTCGTCTATCAGGAGGACTATAAGTATTATTTCGGGATGATTTTTGGTTATGGCCTTTGCTATGGACTGAAGTATCATAGTCTTGCCGGTTCGGGGCGGAGCGACAATCATGCCGCGCTGACCCTTGCCGATGGGGGTAACGAGGTCCATGACCCGCGTGTTCATGTCGCCCGCGACTTCGAGGTTTATTTTCTCTTCCGGGTATAGCGGGGTCAGGTTGTCGAAAAGAATTTTATCCCTCGTCTCCTCCGGGGACTCGAAGTTCACGTTCTCGACCTTCAGAAGGGCGAAGTATCGTTCTCCTTCCTTGGGCGGGCGTATCTGTCCGGCGACGGTATCGCCGGTACGCAGATTGAAGCGCCTTATCTGGGACGGGGATACGTATATGTCGTCGGGGCCGGGAAGGTAGTTATAGTCCGGCGCCCTGAGGAAGCCGAAGCCGTCCGGCAGGGTCTCCAGCACTCCGGCCCCGTATATCTGGCCGTTCTTTTCGGTCTGGGCCTGGAGTATTGCGAATATCAGCTCCTGCTTTCTGAGGCCGCTTGCGTTTTCGAGTTTTAGGTCCTTTGCGATGCTGGTAAGCTCGCCGATGCTCTTTTCTTTCAGTTCTACTATGTTCATCGATGCTCCTTGTTCTTTCATATTTTTTTCCTGAGAGGCGTGTGAAAGCGCGAAGATTTGGTTGTTTACAGGGATTGTTCCTGGGAAATTTGAACTATTCCGCCGGTTATGCCAAGGGCACGAAAAAACCGGCATGGTTTAGATATTTTATCTGATGGCGCCAATATTAAAAACGCATTGACTCGTGATAGTTCTGAGGCGGTATGGGAATTTTCCGAAATTTCTTGCGGGCTGCCCTGCCTTGTGTTAGCAGATAAGCGTTATTTGTCCAAGCCTGCCCAAGCCCCCTTGCGGGTGGCACTCTTGAATAAAGAGGATACAACACCTCGGTCGTTTTTGTCAATATTAATTTTTCACAAAGAGGTGTTAACTTTCTTGACTTTGATTATGATGTATTTTAGAATCTTTAAAAGTAACAAGCTATCATATTTACAAGGGTTCATCGATGCCCCGTAAAAAGGAAGTGAAATATGGCCTGGTCGGCGCAGCCATAGGCGCCACCGCACCCGTATTTCACCTCCTGCTTCACTACCTTCTCTTCCATCGCGGCCTTCCGGTAGGGCAATACCTCCAGAGTCATCTATTCACTTTCGGCGACAGCATGGTCACCAATATCTATATCGCGGGCACCGTGTTCGTAATGGGCGGCATGGGCCTGTTTGTCGGCAGAATCCGGGAGAAGGACGATCAGCTTCAAAATGAAATACAGAGGAAGAACACCGAGATACAGAGAAGCCAGGAGGAGTTTAAAAATCTCTCCCATAATCTTGAGGAAAAGGTGCAGGAGGGCAGAGACGAACTCGTTGAGACCACCCGGAAACTGAAGGAGGCAAACGCCAAGCTCCTCAGACAGATAGAGATTCAGCGAAAAATCGCCGGGAATGTGCCTTCGCTCCTCGCCCTTCTCGATACGGACATGAACTACGTGGAGATGAACGAGTACGGCGCGAGGCACTTCCTGAACAAACCCCTGATAGACATAATAGGGCGTAAATGTTACGAGGTAATGGGCGGGAAGGATCAGGTATGCCATGAGGACTGCGCGGCTCTGAAGGCGTTCCAGACCGGGAAAGAGGCGTCTCATTCGCGCACTGGCGAGCTGATGGGGAGGATCGTAACTACAGAGAACAAGAGTATCCCCATAAAGAACGAAGAAGGCGTCGTAACGCACGTGCTCAAAATTGTCACGGATACCACCGCGAAGAAGAAGGAAGAGGATGAGCTCAAACGAAGGGCAAATATAGACGCACTTACGGGGGTATACAACAAACACTACTTCGACCTGTACTTACAGAACGAGGAACAGAAGAACAAGACCGAGAAGAGAAAACGCGGCCCCTATACGGTAATATACGCGGATATTGACAACCTCAAGGAAGCAAACGACGGCTACGGGCACGAGGCCGGCGACATACTCCTGAAGAAAGCTGCCCAGATATTCCAGGATAACACAAGGCACGAGGACATAATCGCGCGGGTGGGCGGGGACGAGTTTGTAATAGTGCTGCCGCACAGCGGCCCGGAAGAGGGCGAAGTGTTGATAAACCGCTTCCGGCATCAGAGCGAGGAATGGTCGAGGACGAAGGATTTGTCCGCCAACCTGTCGGATTTAAAGCTCTCAGTCTCTTACGGGCTGGGCGCCTCGGTATATGGGATAGACCTCTACGACACCATCAGGAAGGCCGACCTCACGATGTATCGGGACAAGCGGGGCAAAAAGATTACCGCCGCGCCGGAATAGAGTAACGGGTGGGGCGGAGAAACAGCGGCAGGATTAACTGCCGCCCCTGGACCGGCCCTAACCAAGGACGCGCTTTATGGTGTCTTTCAGGTCTTTTAAATCCCCGGACTTCACAACATAGGCCTCGGAGGCCCATACCCCGAAATTATGTTTGTATTCCGGGTATGCCGTCACCATTATCATCGGCAGATCGCGCCTTTTCTCTTTTAATACCCTGAGCACCTCTATGCCGTCCATGCCCGGCATCCTGATATCGAGCGTAACAAGGTCCGGCTGTGTCTCGTCCACGAGGCGTATCGCCTCCGGACCGTCCGCCGCAAGGATTACTTCGTAGCCCTCTTCGGTAAGCTCTTCCTTGAAAAGCTGGCGGACATGTTCCTCGTCGTCAACTACAAGTATCTTCTTGGCCATTTATAAACCTCCTTTAAAGCACCCTCAGCCTTTGTTTCCTGCCCCTCGGAGTGGGGAGGACATGTGGCGAATGGTGTATTTATGCCGGGACTGAAGCTTCTTCCACGCATGGAAGCTTGATGAATACCGTCAGGCCGGTCCCTTCCTTGTTGTCCAGTTCCAGTTCTCCGCCATGGTTTTTCACTATCTTGCTGGTTATAGCAAGCCCGAGTCCCGTCCCGGTTACCTTCGTGGTGAAAAACGGGTTGAAGATATTGTCGAGCACCTGGGCCGGCACCCCCCCGCCCGTATCGGCTATGGATATTACTGCGCGGTTTGCGTCTTTATCCATGAAAGTGCGGAATGACATTTCTTTTATACCGGTCTTTTCCATCGCCTGCATTGAATTGGAGATTATATTTATGACAGCCTGCTTAAGCTGTTGCGGGTCCATCATCACCGTGCATATTTCGCCTGCAAGCTCGAGCTTTCGCAGGATGCCCTTCTCCCGGAACTCGTCCTCGTAGAACTGGAGCGTATCCTCGCATATCTGGTTTATGTTAAAGGGCTGGAAGTTCGGTTTCATCTCCCTCGAGAAATCCAGGACTTCGCCCAGAATCTTCTCGAGCCTCCTGGCCTCGTCCCGGATAATGCGGGCGTAACGGGAATCTTCTCCGTCGCCCTGTTTCTTGACGAGCCTTGCCGCAAAGCCGCCGATTACGGTAAGAGGGTTTTTTATCTCGTGTGCTATGGATGCCGCCATCTCGCCCAGCGCCGCCATCTTCTCGGACTGTATGAGCCTGTGCTGAGCCTCTTTCAGTTCTCTGTTGGCGTGTTCGAGGTTAGAGTAGGCGATGGCCGATTCTATAGCCAGACCCGCCTGGTTGGCAAACATCATAAGTATCCGCAAGTCTTCGTCACGTATGGGCCTTCCGGTAAATTTATTGTCCACTACTATAAGCGAGAGCACCTTGTCCTTCGCCACCAGGGGCACCGCCGCAAACTCCCTCGCCCCGACCATCGCGAAGGTCTCAGGCCCGGCCATAGGGTCGGTTTCCGAGTCCGAGACGGATATTGCCCGCTTCTCGCGTATTGCTGTCGCGAAGACGGTTCTATCGCTGTCGTATGAAATCCTGAAACTCTTCACTGTGCGGTTGAAAGCCGACTCTTTCTGGGACATTACCTCATCGTCCGAAATATTCCAGTCCCGGAAATTCACCGGCTTGTTGCCGAGGCGGGACCATATCTCCCCCGCCTCCCACGACGACGACGGCCCAACCCCAAGCATCCCCTGGAGCGTCTTCGTCCTGTCGTTCACAAGAAAGAGCATCGCCCTGTTAAAGCCCATCCCGCCGCCCATTGTAACGGCGGTGAGAATTATGTGCAGGAGCTTTTCAAGCCGGAGGGTAGTGCGCATCGCGTTTGCGATGTCGTACAGGAACGCAAGCTCCCCCGCGCGCTTCTCGTTCTGCAGGGCCAGTTCTTCGGCCCGCTCGTAAATGAAGGCGTTTTCCACGGCCATCGATGCCTGCGAGGCAAGAGTTGTGAGGAGATGCAAATCGACCTCGGTGAACTGCTGCTCGCCTATCATCGAAGGGTTTCCCTTGTCGTAAAGCGCGATTGTCCCTATTACCTTGTCTTTGGCGACAAGCGGCACGCAGATGAGCGAGCGGGCGACCGCGCCGGTTACGTTCAGAAACTCCACGTTCTGAAATGCGTCCGCAATGAGTATAGGTTTCCCTTCCGCGACAACCCTTCCTGCAACGCCTTCGCCGATTTTCAGGAAAGTCCTGCGGCCCGTCTCCATCGGCAGTCCAAACGACGCCTTTATTTCGAGGAGGTCCGTCTCCGGGTTTATGAGTCTTAAGATGCAGCCCTTCGCCCCTATGACCTCCGCGCTTGAGCGGGCGATCCTGTCCAGCAGGGTCTGGAGGTCGAGGGTGGAGATGAGCGCGCGGGACATCTCGTAGAGGGCGGAGAGGGCCTCCAGGTTCTGTTTCGCGTCCTGGTATAGCTGGGCGGTATTTATTATGCCGCCGACGTCATTCGCAATCGTGGACAGGAGCGTGATCTCGTCCGGAGAATAAACATGCGGCTCTACCGTCTGGACGGTCATAGCGCCTATGCAGTTCTCGTCGAATATTATGGGGACTGTGAGCATCGACTTGTATTTTTCCTCGCCCGTCTGCGGGACCATTTTGAACCTGGGGTCGTCAGCCGCGACTTCGAGCGCGGCGGGTTCCTTGTTCTGGACGACCCAGCCCGACACGCCCTCGCCCATACGGAGCAGGACGCGGTCTATGGACTGGGGGTTAAGCCCCACGGCGGCCTTCAGCACCAGCACGTCCCTGTCCTTATCCCTGAGGACGATATAGCAGACGTCGCGTGAGAGCTTGTCGGCTATCACGCGCACAATTTTATCGAGCTTGACCGCGAAATCCTGGGTGGAATTGGCGATCTTCGATACTTCGGCGAGTATCTCCAGCTCCACTTTTTCGGAAATAATCATAACCCGTTCTATCTATTTCTTGGTTTACCGCCCATCCCCACCCTGGCCTTCAACCTTCCCTCCCCCGCGGGTGGGAAGGGAAGCAGGGTAGACAGGGCGCTATTTTACGCCGCCTTCTCCTGCCTTACTTTGGCCGCTTCAACGGCTTTGCCGTAGAGTTTTACATACTCCCTGGCGGATTTGTCCCAGGAGTTGTCCTCTTTCATCGCCGCAAGGACAAGGTCTTTCCACCCGGCCTTGTCCTCGTAGGCTGAAAGCGCAGCCTTGGCGGCCTTCAAAAACGCCTTCGGGCTGTAGTCCGCAAAAACGAACCCGTTTCCCTTGCCTGTCTTCGGGCTATAGTTCTTCACCGTATCCGCGAGGCCGCCGGTCTTCCTTGCCAGGGGGACTGTCCCGTAGCGCAAGCTGATTAGCTGGCCCAGTCCGCAAGGCTCGTAACGGGACGGCATCATGAAGATGTCCGAGGCGGCATATATCCGGGCTGCGAGTTTTGCATCGAAGGCAAGATTGACTGAGATGCTTTTCGGGTGCTTTACGGCGACGTCTGTCAGGAGTTTATGGTATTTCTCTTCGCCCGTTCCGAGCACAACGACCTGTAGGTTCAGGCCCATCATCTCGTCTATCGCCCCTGCAATCAAATCAAGGCCCTTCTGGTCGGCAAGCCTTGAGATTATACCGAACAGGGGCTTGTTCCCCGCCGCAAGGCGAAGCTCTTCCTTGAGGGCCTTTTTGTTCGCCTGCTTGCCCCTCAAATCCCCCAGACCGTAATTTTTATAGAGATTCCTGTCCGTCTCCGGGTTCCATTCCTCGTAGTCTATGCCGTTCACGATGCCGTATAGATCCGAGGCGCGTTTTTTAAGGACGCCCTCCAGGCCGTATCCGAACTCCGGGGTCTGTATCTCCTTGCTGTACGTCCTGGATACGGTATTTATGATATCCGAATATACGAGGCCGCCCTTAAGGCAGTTTATATCGCCGTAGAACTCCAGGCCCTCGGGGTTGAAATACTCCGGCCCCAGGCCGACAAGATGCCAGTCGAGCGCCCAGAATTTTCCCTGGTACCCGAGGTTATGCACCGTGAAAATCGTCCCGGTCTCACTGAAGAACGGGTCGTCCGCATAAAGACTTTTCAGGTATAGCGCGACAAGCCCGGTCTGCCAGTCGTTTGCGTGCACCACGTCCGGTTGAAAGTCCATCGCCTTCAGGACCTCCGGTATTATCTTCGAGAAATATATGAACCTCTCCGCGTTGTCGGGCAGGTCTCCTTTGGGTGTGCCGTAGAGCACGTCCCGGTCGTAGTATTCCGGAACCTCCACGAAGAACGCACGCGCCGCCGGCTGGCCGGCCCCGCCCATCGCGCCGGGAAGCGCGGCCTCCCAGAGAACGGCCTCCACGTCCCTGCCGTCCATCTTTGCGGATACGGTCTTGCCGGTCTTTTTAAGACCCCATTTCTCGCGGTTGACCACCTTGTAAAGCGGCATGACGGCGCATGTCTCAACACCTAATCCCGCCAGCGCCTTCGGGAGCGCCCCGGCTACGTCGGCAAGCCCGCCGGTCTTGGCGAACGGATAGATTTCAGAGGAACATATCGCAACCTTCATATCTTCGCCTCCCTGAGGAATTTAGCCGCTTCTTCCGGGGCGGTGGGGTTTATATAGAACCCGGAACCCCATTCGAATCCCGCCACCTTGGTGAGCTTAGGTATGATTTCTATGTGCCAGTGGTAGTAGTCGTTGTCCGGCTCCCGGAAAGGCGAGGTATGCACGATATAATTATACGGCGGACAGTTCAATATCTTGTCTATCCGCCTCAGAGTCCCCTGGAGCATCTCGGCCAGAGACTGGAACTCGTGCGATTTCATGTCCTCGAAGCTTGAATCATGATGCTTCGGCATTACCCATGTCTCGAACGGGAACCTGGGCGTAAAAGGCTCCAGGGCCACAAAGTCTCTGTTTTCGCTTACGACCCTTGTGCCCGAGTTAAGCTCCTGGCGGATAATGTCGCAGAAAACGCAGCGTTCCTTATATTGGTAATACTGCTTTGCGCCGTCTATCTCCTCGCGAACCCGCTTCGGGACGATTGGGAGCGCAATGAGCTGGGAGTGCGAGTGCTCTAAAGACGCGCCTGCCGCGTCGCCTTCGTTCTTGAATATCAGGACATACTGGAACCGAACGTCCTTTTTCAGGTCCACCAGCCGGTCGCGGTAAGACCAGAGCACGTTCTCGACTGCCTTCAGGGGCAGGGTGGACAGCGTTGCGTCGTGCAGGGGCGTCTCTATTATGACTTCATGTGCGCCTATGCCATTCATCTTGTCAAAGACGCCCTCGCCCTGCTTGTTCAATTCCCCTTCTATCTGAAGCGCGGGGAACTTGTTCGGCACGACCCGAAGCGTCCAGCCCGGGGTGTTTGGGGCGGTCCCGTTCTCACGGTAGGCCAGCACCTCCGGAGGGGTGGTATGCTCGTTCCCGAGGTCGAACGGGCAGAACCCGCCTTTCTTGCGGGGGGTGGATTCCTGGAAATCCGTCGGCCTTTTGCCCCTTTCCGAGGATATTATTACCCACCTGCCAATGATGGGGTCTTTCCTGAGTTCCGGCATAGTCCCTCCTGGGCAGCCGCCAGGGCCGCCACGCATGAATTTTTCCTATTGATTATAACATAAGTTTGGTTAAACGGTTGAAAACAAAGAGGGGGGCGAAAAGCCCCCAGATCGAATCCGTTTTCGCAGCTGCTCGATTTATCGGGCTAATTTAAAAGACGCCCCATGAATGGGGTGGCTACAACTTAACAAACCCGGCGGCGGACTACTGCGCCACGAACACGGCTTTCACACCCTTTTCCCTCGCATTCATTGTTATGAACGCCGGGTTCCTGCTACTGGAGATAGCGCCAGACCAGTGCGAGAACTTATAGCCGGTAGCCGGGCTCGCGGTAAGCTCTATCTCCCTGCCGCCTTCCACCTGAAGGACTTCGGAGGACACGCTTACCGGCACTGGCGCCGTTGCCGGAAGTGTTTCCGGGCGTACCGTTACGCTGCCCAATAGTGGATTATTTATCTCCACGGTCAGGTATGCTATGTCCTGCCCGACGAGTATCGTCACCCCGCCGGGGTTTGGCGGCGTCCCTGCATCAAGGACGGCCAGGTCCATGGCCCCGCCGCCGGTAAAGTCATGCGCGGCCAGTGCGAGCGGACCGGTTCCGGCGGGAAAGTTTACGGTATTCGTGCTGAGGCCGCCCGTAGCCAGGCCCTGTATAAGCGAGATAGTATTATCGCCGGAGTTGGCCGTAACGAGGTCCGACACTCTGTCGTCTGTTACGTCCTCGGCGAGTATGCCGGCGGGAGATGCGCCGATGTTGGAGAAGATTCTTTTGCTCAGGCTGAAACCGCCGGAGCCGTTGTTTACAAGGACGCTGACCCCCGGACTGCTTAAGTCGGAGATAACCAGGTTACCGCCCGGAGTGCCTACGATAGACGATGGCAGACTTCCCGCCGGATAGGTTTTTCCCGCCAGCTTGAAGGTCCCGTCCCCCTTGCCGAAGAGTATGGAAACCGTGCCTGCGGTCTGGCCGGCCACGGCGATGTCCAGGTGTCCGTCCTTGTTGTAATCCCCAACTGCCATGGATAGCGGCCCAGCCGCCTGTCCGAGCGGATAGTTTGCCTTATACGTGAACGACCCGTCTCCCTTGCCGAGATATATCGTTACGCTGGCATCTCCCGCATTGCAGACGGCGATGTCTGTTTTCCCGTCCTTGTTGAAATCCGCGGTCTTTATCGCGGAGGGATTGTTAATACCTGCCCTCAGCAGTTGCGGCGAGCTTGCCGAAGTAATAGGCCTGAACGTCCCGCCGCCGTTTGGCAGCAGTATCGCAACGGTATTATTCCTGGAGTTTGCTACGGCAAGCCCGGCCCTGTAATCGGCGGGATGCAGGAGACTCGTGGAATTCGTGAATACG
This sequence comes from Nitrospirota bacterium, assembly GCA_027328825.1. Lineage (GTDB taxonomy): Bacteria > Nitrospirota > JACRHJ01 > JACRHJ01 > JACRHJ01 > JAKAHE01. The sequence goes on along the minus strand of DAHWTK010000030.1, from coordinate 992 downwards.
CCTGAGGCTATCCCAGACGGCGCGGAGATGGTAGAGAGCGAGGCGAACGACGGCGACGCTCCGGGCGCCGGTGTGGTCACGGCGGTGAAGTTCCCGAACAGGCTGCTCATGTTGCCGAACGTATATCTCCGGTTTAAGAATACCGTTATGCTGTTGCTGTCCTTGTTGGCTACCGCGATGTCCATTACGCCGTCGTAATTAAAATCGTCCGCCAGGAGGCCGGAAGGGTTTACGCCCGCGGTAAGGTTTATCGGCGGGACGGTGGTATAGCTCCAGAAACCGAAGGCCCTGGCAATTGGCCTGTATACCGATACGTTGTTTCCAAGCAGGTTGGCCGTAACGAGGCCTGGCATACCGTCACGATAAAAGTCTCCTGAGGCGAGCGCGGCAGGATAATTTCCCGCGGCGAGGGCCCTCTTGGCCTGGAATGTCCCGTCGCCTCTGCCGGGATATATCCATACCGCATTGCTCAGGCTTCCCGCGACGGCTATATCCGGCTTGCCGTCCCTGTCGAAGTCCCCGATTACCATTTCCTGCGGCCCGGAGGGAGCCGCGAGGTAGGAGTTCTGGCCGGCGGGCGGGGGCGTGAAATTCCCCGTTCCGTCGCCGTCGAGTATCTGTATCCTGTCGTTATTGAATATCCCTACCGCCAGGTCGATATTTCCGTCCCCGTTCAAATCAGCCGCCTCGACGCCGAGCGGATTTTTGCCCACCGGGAATGTCCGGGGCGCCTGGAACGTGCCGTCGCCGTTGCCGAGTAGCACTGCGACCTTGTTTGCGCCCCAGAGCGTAACGGCGATGTCAAGCTTCCCGTCGTGGTTGAGGTCGGCTATGCAGACATGGCGGGGGTTTGCGCCAACCGCATAGTCTACGGGCGGCTGGAAGGTGCCGTCTCCGTTACCGAGGAGCACGGAAATTGTCCTGGAATTATAATTCGCAACCACAAGGTCAAGCTTTCCGTCTCCGTTTAAGTCCGCCGCGCGCATATGTAC
>DAHWTK010000002.1 GCA_027328825.1 Nitrospirota bacterium | reverse complement strand
ACGATGAAAAAACGTAGAAGTGGATTACTCGTAGGAATGGCTGCCATAATGATTGCCGTCGCTCTTTCGGTCTGCGCTCTGGCAGACTACACTGTAAACAAGCCGATGTACGAGGCTTTCTATGTGTTAAATTCCGACGCCTCCTCGCGCACCAATTGCGACCTGACGAAATTCAGCACCAAGACCTGGATAAACGATGTCCCCACGCCTGTCGTGTGGACATTTACAAACCAGAGTTCTGCCGGTTACGACGCCACGACGACCCCTGCATCCGCCGGAGAATACAAGCTCATCGTGTTTTACAATAACACGGCTGTCGGGACGTTCACGGATAACGTGCGCCTCTGGGATGTGGATACCACCTGGAGCAACCCGACGGCCCTCCGGCTCCTTGGGCTGTGCAGGCAAAACATTGCATTCGATTCCTCATCATATAATTCTCAGAATCAATTGTTATCGATGCGGATGAGGTTGTATACAAATGCGGCTGACGCACGGGCGAATAGCGGCAACAATGTCCTTGCCGTCTATTCGACTTCTGCAACTTTTGCGAATGGGAAGCTCTCTAATCAGCGAATCTGGGAAGTAAAATAATGCCGCCACTCGATAGCGAGCAAAGCAATTTTGGCATCCAGGGTGATGTCGGCGCGTCGACTCAGTCGTTTTTCCAGCCGTCCGGAATAACCTTTGCCTTTGCGGGCCTCACGTCATGGGTTCCCACGCGCGGCAGGAGCCGTCCGATTACGCCGAAGACGCTGGACAATTCGGTCGCCGCTCTTACCGAGGCGGGTACCTACCAGGTGGCGAATTACTCGCTTGCCCTTATTCACCCGATGGTTTTCGAGAACTTGCCGGTTGCCGATTATAACACGCTTTTTACTTTTTACCTTGGTGTCGGCAGGCAGTTAAACCAGTTTTCCTTCACGGACGAGACCGGGGCGGCGCATAACGTCAGGTTCCACAGCGGCGACCTGAAACCTGCCGACCCGGATTATCTTTACGTCAACATCTCCTTCGAGCTTATTGAGGAGAACTATCAGTAATGAAAACGCCCACCGCCGCATTTCAGACGGGAATGAACAAGGCCGGCAATAATCCGCGGACATTGATTTGCTTTACTTTTAATAATCTTCTGTCAAACGGTGGATTCGAGTTTGGTCTCGCAGGTTGGACATCATTCAATGCTTTAACGGCCATCCTCGATATCGCAACTTTTCACAACGGGAAAGCTTCCGTTAAACTCTCGGCACCTACCAGTGGAGATAATTATCTGGCGTCGGCTAAGAACGTCCCCGTCAATCCTTCTACGGAATATATTTATTCAGGGTGGGTTTACGTTCCACAGGCTATAAGCGGGGGCGCTACGTATCTTCGGGCAATAGAGTGGGATGCTTCCGGAAACGTGGTAAAAGATATTCCGTCCCCTCCAACCCCTCCAATTTCGGTTAATTCTGGCTGGCAACATGTGATTTATGCGTGGACGACACAGCCCACGACGACACAGTTACAACTGCGTCTCGATATTTACGGTGTCGGTACCGCCTGGTGGGACGACCTCACGCTTTTCGAGGGCGGAAGTCCTGGCCAGATTTTTGTCTCTGACGGCCCATGGAATACCGGCGCGCAAGCCTATGAGCCACTTGTTCTGGCCTGGCAACCGATTTACAAGCAGGTGAACCCGGACCCCCTCCAGTTCGACACCGCCGACTGGAAACTCACGCTCGCGAATACCGGGACTCCGTTTTCGAGTTACTTTGCCGGAATAGACCCGCTGACCGTCCAGGTGGACGTATATCACTGGTTCGCGGGGACGACCGACTCCGACAAACTCTATTACGACAGCTTCGTCGTCTCTGACATCGCGTCCTACGACGAGGAGAAGATCGAGCTCGATCTTGTCTCCCTTATCGAGAAATACGACGCCAATTCCGACGGCGTCTGCAACAAAATCAGCCCGACCAACTGGCCGTATGCCGACCCGGAAGCCTACAACAGGGGCGAGAACATCATCTACGGCAACGTGAAAAACGTCCCATGCCCGGCGGTCGTGGCCGGGGCGCTCTCGACGCTGGTCGCAGCCGTTGACGCCAAGCAGTTATATGCGTGGATATTAACCTGCGCCCCCAACGAGATACCGTTTCTGCCGTCCGGCACGCTCCAGGTGGGCGACGAACAGATAACCTACACATCCATATCCGCTTCCGGCGTTCTTTCCGGCGTCATGCGCGCCCAGAATGGGACGCAGGCCTTATCCCACCAGATGGGCGACGTGGTTTTCCAGGTGATCCCGTCTTATGAGTATCTGGTCGCCGGGCATCCCGTGAAGAGCATCGGAAACGTCTATGTAGACGGCGTCCGGGTAGTCAACGGCCAGAACGGTGCTGTAACTATCAACACTAACAATAACGGCAAGGCGACATTGGCTTTCAGCTCCAAATTTTATATTACGAAATCCATCGACCAGAGCGTCAGCCAGGGCAGCCACTCGCACAAGAACAGCCAGTGGACCGGTCAGGGATATGCAAGCAGTTCAACGCGCTGGACATCGTCCATTAATCCCCGTTGGTATTCCAACCAATGGGCGGGATACGCCTTCCTGGACTCGAATAATAACTGGTTTTTAATCCTCGACAACGGCTCCAATTATCTGGACGTCTTCAGTATCAGCCATACCGCGCTCGCCACCGGAAGCTATACCGGAGGCATTTATCCGGTGCAAACGAAGATGGTATGGCAGGACGCAGTCGTTGATAATTTTGATGCTCCGGCAGCCGGGGTCGCCACAGCTTTATGCGACAAGACTAATAACGCCGGGTGCGGGATAATCGCCACAGACGGTTACGTCGATACGACAAATTCTTTCCCGGTTTCCGACGACGGATACATCGTCGGCGCAAGGCTGTGCTCCAACATCGGCCAGGCGACATATAACGGGACAGGCCGCAGCACCATTCTGGGCGGCATATTTAACGGCCTTTACGCTCAGGGCGGCGGCTCGTCGATGGCAACCGCCTGGAGGGACCTGCAATGCAACGGAGCGGTGAATTGGGCGGCTTTTAATAACATGTCGATTCGTTTTACCTTTTCTTCCGGTAGCGCGGCGGCGTATTGTTATGAACACTGGGTCGAGGTCTTCTACGTCCCGTATAATGCCGCCTCGCCCGCGACGGGCGTGGGGCTTGAGGGCCGGTCGGCGGCGGACTGGATTATCGGCACGAAAATAACCTGCGACGTGGCGGGCTACGAGGACGACGCGAACGGCACTTATACCGGGACGCCGAACGCGCGCATTGAGGTCCCGATAGACGTGATCTCGCATTTTATACAGAACTTCGGCGCGCCGAAAGGATGTTGCGATTTGACGAGCTTCGCGGCAGTGCGCGCCTCTCAGCTTGCGGCGATTTCCGGCGGCTACTTCTTCGAGATGGTAATATCGAAACCGGTCAGCTTCAAGACCATGATCGCCCGGCTCGCCTTCCAGTGCCGTACGAGGATATGGATGGAAGGGGCGACGTTCAAGGCGAAGTTCAGGGATCTTACCGCCGGCGCGAGCCAGCTTTCCGTCACAAAGGCGATGATGAAGTTCAGGAGTGTAAGCGTATCGGTTACGCCGAAGGACGAAATCATAAACGACATGAAAATCAGTTTTCAACCGGACTGGAAGAAAGGCTCGCCGTACTGGAAGCAGGAGCCGGGCAGCCAAAGCTGGATACAGGTCTGTATGGGCAACTGCGACGCCTCAACCGCTTATCCCTTGAACGGAGACCCGACGAGCGTGTCGGTGATCGGCATCAAGCGCAAGACCGAATGGGAGCTGATGGAGTTCGTCCCGACGATGGCCATGGCCAAGGACTTACGCGATTTCTACATCGGGTTTTACATAAAGCGGCATTTCAGGATTGCCTGGACGGGTTTCTCGCAGGTGGTCGCGGTCGAACGGTTTGACGACCTCGCCCTGACCCACGACGCCCCGGCATTCAATTTCAACGCGCTCATGGCCGAGACCGAGAACCTGAAATACTATCCCGGCTCCGGCAAATCGAAGCGGATTCACAGCGTGGAGTTCACGTCGCGGACGTATTGAGGCGGATGGTAGTGAAAAGTAGTGAAGTCGAGAAAAAATAAGGGGTTAGCTTTTTAAGGCTAACCCCTTGATTTGTTTGGTAGCGGGGGCAGGATTTGAACCTGCGGCCTTCGGGTTATGAGTTCCCTCCCGTTTCTGTTCCAACTTCCGAATTATTTTCATTTTTCATGGGTTCCCCGGTAGTAGTGATTCTCACTATCTTTCCTCTGAGATGCTCGAGGTTCAGGTGCGTGTAAATCTCGGTCGTGCCGATGGAGGCATGCCCGAGTAGATTCTGGACGGCGCGGAGGTCGCCGGACTCCGCGAGCGTCTGCGTTGCCCCGCTGTGCCGGAAAAGGTGCGGGTTGACGTGCTGGTCTATCCCCGCCGCTTTGCAGGCCCGCCGTATTGCCTTCCTGATGTCTTTTATCCGCTTCCCCGTCCTGGGGCTTACAAAGACATACCCGCGCGCTGGTCGCCGTGCATTCTCCCACAGCGCTTTCAGCGTCGCGGTCAGGTCATTGTCCAGAGGCAGCGCGCGCGTCTTGTTTCCCTTCGCCTTTCGGATAATGATTGCACGGGCAGACCAGTTCACATCTTCCCAGGCGAGCGCCGTCGCCTCCCCGAAACGTAGTCCCAGGACATACAGGAGCGTGAAAAGCGGCCTGTGCAGGTCGTCCGCACAGGAGATTATTCTTGACATGTCTTTCGGCCCCAGGACCTTCGGAAGCGGCCTCGTATACTTCAGCATTCGGACTCGCGGAAGCGGCTCGCACAGCCGCTCCTCGGCGCCCCATTTCATGAGGGAGCGAAGGATCATGATTTCGTTGTTGATTGTCTTCGTGCTGTATAATTCGCCGTTTTTCTTTTTCTCCGCGCTTCTTTTCGACTGATACGCCGCGATGTAATCCGAGGTGATTTCCGACAGCCTCAACTTTCCGAAATACGGCAGGAGCCGGTTTTTGAATACGCTCGCATAATCCTTCTCGGACCCTTTGAAAAACATTTTTACGTGGCGTTCGAAGCGCGGATAAAGCTCCCGGAGCGTCCCATCCTTCGGTAGTTCCGGGAGCGCGCCTTTCATTCCCATCAGCGAGTCGTGAATAGCCCGCGCGTCGGCCTTCGAGGTTCCCTCCGGTAGGACGCGCTGGAGACGCCGTCCGTGCTTCCCGTGCGGGTAGCAGTCGATGACGAGACGGCCGTTTTTCTCGCGGACGCTCATTGACTAATGCGTATTTGGGAAGGCTTGCTGACGATGATCTGCGGACCGCCGCGATAGTTTTTTATTTTTCCCGTCACACAGATTTTTTGTCCTTCGAGCGTTTCCGGCGGTGTTTTGAATTTGTCCCTGTTATCGCCCCAGATTACGATCGTGAAAATCTGATTCGGATAGGGCTGGTCGAGGTTCAGGAACGTCGGCTGACCATTGAGGTTATATGCGTAATGCGCGCTGACGACCGTCCCGCAGACGGTCTGACGCTCGCCGATATGCCGCGCCGCTTCTTCAGGAGTTATGAACGCAAGGGCGATACTTGCCGAGACAACAAGGATAAAGAAAAAAATAATGGCAGAAATTTTGCGCATAGAGGCTCCTTAGTAGGCTTTCAGGTTTTGAAAAGGCGTCCAAGCTCCTTCATCGAGATGAGACACGTATTCTGTAACATACGAACCTGTCGAGGAAGTATCAGAACAATCCCATTTGACTTTGAAATAAGCGTTACCAGCCCACCGTTCCATTGAAAAATCCGAATAATTAACATCGACTTTCTGGCTTATGATTTTATAATCGACCAGTTCCAACCGCATCTGTCCAGCGCCGTTTAAAACAGACGTATATATCGTTGTGCCGATTAAGGTCTGCGCAAATTGTTTAAAAATTTCTATGGCGTCATTTCTCATTTTTTTCTTCTGGTTATCGATGTCTTTTTTTTCTTTTGCTTCAATTTTTTGCAGCACCGCTTCCCGTGATTTTTCCTGACGGGCTTCTCTCTTTTCTTTAACTTTTTGTGCCTTAATCCGGCTTGGGGTTGGCGTCGGTTCGTTATCGATAACGCTATTCAACTGGTTTTGATATTCCGCTGGCACCTGGTTTTTTGAGCTTACACCGTGCCACTGTCCAGATGAATCCTGATACATAAAAACTTCCGCATTGGCGACAACCGGGAAAAGCAAAATCAATACAAAAATAAATTTCAGCATTTCCGGCCTCCTATTTGACGATAACCAGCCATGGCGGGAGTTTAACCGTTTCCCGTCTTCCGTTCCTTGTCCGGTAGATTATCCGCCTTTTGTTTTTTCTCTTCAATCATTTTCCGGTCGGCCTCCAGGAGCGCCTTTATCCGGCGCCGCGTCTCGTCCGGGGCGTCTTTCACTTCCCGGATTAGTTCTATGTCCGCGGCGGGAGCGCCCGTCCACGGGTCCTTGCCGGTTAAAAGATATTCCATGGTAAGACCTAAAAATTCAGCTATTTTCAAAACCTCTCTTGTTCCAGGGATTTGTTTCCTATCCTGCGCACTTTTTAATGTTGTGTAAGGAACTTCAATATCTTGGGAAAGCTTTCGAAGTGAAAAACCTTCGAGCTTAAGTCTTTCGGTAACTCTATTCCAAAATTTTTCAGGATTATCAATCATTTAAAAAAAATAAAACTCGTAGGCGTTTTTTTTCTTGACAATTTACGCATAGGCGTATATATTCATCAACATTAATAATCAAACCGTCCATTACGAAGGAGGCGCTGATGTTCACAAAAGTCGAAACAAAACGGATCATGAATACCGGCGGCTTCCAAAGCATTGACCGCCTCCGTCAGTCTTTTGCCGGAAAGCATCTCCTGTCGGCATATGAGCTTGGATAAGACGGCTCAAGACGGCATACATAACTTCTTCGTCGGTTATTCTTTCGTTCATTGGCCCTCCGGGGCTTCGGAATTTAAAAATGGCAAAACTACAATTTTATAACTCATCAACCTTGATAAGTCAATGAAAATAGAACGTCCGATAGCTGACACCGCAAAGATAAACCGGCTCCTTTACGACAAGAGGCTTTCCCTGCTTCGGATTGCCAATGAGTCCGGTAATGCGAACCTTTACACGGTGTTTGTGAATGTGAAGAACAATTCCGGTTTTATCACCGGCGGCCAGGCTAACCGCGCGCTGGCGATCATCTCCAGCGCATTAAAGGTCCCGGTCAAGTCGCTGCTAAAATAGCACCGACCGCAGTCGAGGCAAATAGAAACGTATACCCGGTTTTATAGGAGGCGTAAGACTTGGGAAACATCGACGAGATAGGTTTTCAGTCCCTTCTCTACACCGTTTTTATCACAGAGAAAAAATACACCGTCGAGGCCGTCTGCAAGAAGACGGGCCTCTCGCCTTCCCGCTTCTATTCCTACACCGGCGGCTATCAATATTTCCCGCCGGACCTGATTCCGTCCCTTTTCATCGCCACGAAAGAGATCGACGCCGAGCGCAACATCCCGCGCGGCGGCGAGATGCGCCTGTGGTCATTTCTGATGGACGGGACCGGCCTTGAGGCGGTGCCGGTAGACCGGGCGGACACATGCGACAACCTCGACAAGGAGCTCCTCGACGCGGCGGAGGGTGTCGGCGCTCTCATCTCAACGGTGAGGCTGGCCGTGGAGGACGGGGTCATTTCCGAGTACGAAGCGGAGTCAATCAGGGCGGCGGCGGATGGTATCGAGCGCGAGCTTGAGGGCATTAAGGCGAAATCGAAACCGGGGAAACTATGAGCGATTCCTTGTATGTCGGGCGCAAGGTAATAATCGGCGACACAACCGACCCCGTGGCGCGGAAATTCAAGGGTTATGAGGCCGTCATTTTTATTATGCAAACATCACAATGCGAGGCTTGCGTATACGTTCCCGTCCGTAAGGGCAAGATTCAATCAATTTGGATACAGGAAAAATTCCTCATACCTGGTTGGGAGAAATAAATGAAAGCCGCTAAGAAAATTTTTACGCTTGAAGACGCCTTCTCCATGCTCCGGGAGATAAACGTGAAGCTCGACGCGCTCCTGGCCAGGAGCGGGCTTTCGGAGAAGGACGAGATAGACGAGGCGCTGGACGCCCACGCCAGGGGCGACGTCTCAAAGGTTTTTGATATTCTGTCAAAGGGCGGCACGCAAGCGAAGGAGCTTATTTTGCGCTCCTTTATACGCGGCGCCGAACAAAGGCTTCGGGGATAGGCTTGCAACCGAAAAGGCGGATGCCTCGCCGCCCTGCCCCGGATATTTACGAGGTGACTTGGAGGGAGTTATGAATCAGGAAATGCAGGTAAAAAGGAAAATGCAGCTGCCGAAATATTTTAAGGCGGCAGACCGTCGCCTCATAACAATTTTGTTATCCGAGAAAATCAAGGCCCACGGCCGCGACCGGAAGGGGATGGACGCCCGGCGCGACAAGGCCATCATCGAGTTCGGCTGGTACTCCGGCCTTAGGGTTTCCGGCGTCCACCACCTGGACGTGGAGGATGTTTGCAATCCGACCACCGGCGAGATAAAGGACAAGATTACCGTGCGGGAAAAGCGCGTCGAGCGCGAGGTCCCGATAAGCCCGGAGCTCCGGGAGGTGATACAGTATCACCTCAAGACGAAGCGGATGGCCGGGGAAGCCCTCACCCACCGTCCGGAGACGGTTCCCCCTCTCCCGGAGGGCGAGGGCAAGGAAGGCGCGCGCATCCCCTTTTTCTGCGGGCCGGACGGCGAGCGACTCTCGTATCGCAGCCTTCAGGACGTAATTTCCCGCCGGTGCAGGCAGGCGGGGTTGACAGACGTCGTGGACGGCAGGCTACTGCCGAAATACTCGTTCCACGACCTCAGACACACGTTCGCCGTGCGCTGGCTCTCCTCGCACGACAACCTCTCGCCGGCGGCAGCCTATACGAAGCTCAAGCTCATCATGGGTCACGCCGACATCGAGACGACGCAGAAATACGCCCTCTTCGATGTGCGCGAGGAGGAACAGGCGGCTTAGGTTTCCCGTTCACCCCCTTCGGACGGGATAACAGTCCCGGAGGGCCGCACCTCCGGGCCGCAACAACCGTCATTCTGAGCGAAGCGAAGAATCTGCTTTTTTATAGCGTTACGAAATTTAAAGAGATCGAATGAAAAAGAGACTTACGAAAATCCTCGGAAAAATCCTCTGTGCGGTCGGCTTCCACGACTGGCGCATCCACGTTCAATATATCCTTTTTGATCCCAATCTCAGAATCCGGGTAAAGTGTGTGCGCTGCCGGGAGGAAATAAATAAGCCCTTCGTTCATGAAGATATAACGCCTGCGCCCGACCAGCCTCAGGAATTAAGGAAAAGGCCCGGGCATCTTGCGCCCCGGCTCTGGAATTAAAGGAGAATGCCATGAAAATGTATGGTTGTCTGGTCTGCGGCGTTATTCTTGGATATTTTTTATGTGCGATCCTTACGGTCGGGTCGAGGGGGGAAAAATGAAAAGAGGAACCGTAAATTACATGATGGGATTCAACGATTTTCGCACCATGCAGCGCCGGGCCGCGAACCGCTACCTCGTTAAGGCCTTCTCGCTTGCGGTTATGGTTTTCGTTGCCGGGATCGCGCTCGGCTTTCTTTTGAAAGGATAAAAAAATGCCGGTAAAACATTTTAACATGGGTAACGCCTTCGGAGTCGTGACGAAGGCCGAGCCGTCGAAGAAAAAGGAAGGGAAGGAAGATACCGGCGCGTTCACCGTCGAGGTGCAGATGCGCTGTCGTTCCGAGGTCTACGGCAACGTGACGGTATTCGCCCGCGTATTCAACGAGCGCGCCAAGGCGTTCCTGGATTTTCACAAGAAGCACCCGGACGCGCTCATCAAGCTGAACGGCTATTTCAGCCAGTACCGAAGCGAGAAGGGAACACTTTACAACCAGCTTCGCTTCTTCGACTGGGAAGAGCGCGAGGGCCAGGTTCCGCGCTGCGGGTTCGTCCTGACCGGCGAGCTTACGCGCATACTCGACTCGGCGGACGGGAAGGAGAAGGAGTTTTATCTGCATCTCGAACGCCCGCGCGGCAAGGAAGGCGACGAGGTAAACGAGGAGGATTTCATACTTTTCCTGCATCCGAAGGACGCAAAAAAGATAAAGGACGCCGAGCCGCCCCAGGGCGCGACGGTAACCTTGGAAGGCTACCTCTGCCAGATGGGAGATTACAACATGATTGCCGACCAGCGGGAGGGCGATGTCAAAGCATACATCAAGACGGTGAAAATACATGGCTGATGTCTTCGAGAGCATCTTCGACGCCGAGCTCGACAGGTTGCAGGTCTGGGTCCTCGACGAGCGGATCCCGGACGGGTTTGGAGACTGGCTCCGCGACGGCGAACACGCCGAGAAATACTGGGCCAGCGAGGAAGCCTTCAAGTCGATATGGGAGGCTGGCGACACAAGCACGGAAAAAGTGCGGGCCTTCAAGAAGGCGCTCTCGGAGCATTTCGCTTTTTACAGGACGCTCGCCCATGAGTTCCGCGCTTTGAGGTCCGGCCGCGAATTGCTTCCGTCTTTCGTGGGACGCACGTCCGGATATTCCTATCTTGGCGAGATATTCGATCTGACGGCTACAAAGCTGGAGGCGTGGGTAAAATCTTCCGCCGGCTACGGCGCGCACCTGCCGTATCCCGAGTTCTGGACATGGTTCAAGGCGCACAGGGTCTACGCGAAGTTTGTGAAGCTCGAAAGCAGGTTGGAAGAGCTTTACACAAAAGGAGACGACGGAGCACGCGCGGAATTCGAGAGCCTCCAGAGCGCATGGAGTGATTCGATCAAATGGGCCGTCGGCGAGTTCGCGGCCATGGCCGCGCAACCGCCGCTTGTGTAGCGATGGCGAAAGATCATATTAATTTTAGATTCGAAATTAAAAAGCGAAGCAACATCATGTGGGTCAAGACCGACGATATCGAGGCGCTGAGGTTACTGTTCGAGGCGATGTTTAGGAGGACGTTCTATATTCTCATCCAGGACAAAAACTGGTTTCTCGTGGAAATAGTTTAAAGGAGGGGAAACGTGGTAGTTCCGGCGTCAAAAATAATTGAAATCCTTTTCCGTTCGAAAAACATCTACGGCGTCCGCGCTATGAACTGGTGGGATGTTCGCACCGGGGTAACTCTTTTTGGTCTTCAGGCGCTTTACGGCGACCAGTGGCTTGGTGTCGCCTACGACCACCGGATGTTTACTTTTCAAAACAAAAAAATTCAGATAGAGACAATTTCGCAGATAAATAAACGTATTGGCGAAAGGGAAATTGGCCGTGGTTAAGAAAGTTTGAATGACGCCGCAACCTGGTAGGTGGAAGCTTATTTTCCCCTGCACGAGAAGTATTACGGCAATCGGCAAAAGCGGAAAAGGAGGCGAGCCATGAATGACCAAGGCGGGAAAATTTTAAAAGGAGGTAGAACAAAATGTTAAAAGGAATAGCTATAGGTTTAGCGTGTCTTGTAGGGGCACTCGCTTTTACATGGATAGCTATGGGGAATGGCTTCTTCTTGTACAAAGTCTTTGCCCCGAAACAGGAAGCGGTCAGGCGTCAGGTCTTCGAGCAGTCCAAAGCATATAATGAAGGGATGATAGAAGAACTCCAGAATATGCAAATGGAATACATCAAAGCTACGCCCGACCAAAAAGATGCGTTGGCATCTATCATACTACATCGTGCGGCAGCGTTTGATTTGGATAACTGTCCGCCGGATTTACGGGATTTTATCGAGAACCTGAAAAAAGAAAGGGGATGTAGATGAAAAAGTTATGGGTGTTTATAGTGTGTATTTCTATTATTGCGCTTGTGTCTTGTTGTGGGTGTAGTTCATCGAGCACTACCCGTGAGGCAAGACAGCAAGAAAAACTTTCCAATGAGGCGTTCTCGGAAACAGGGATGCCCAACATAAAGAATTTCCGGGAGCGGAAGCTCCTCAAAGACATATACGAACTGCGCGACCAGGCGGGGTTAACAACATACACGTATCTGTTTAATCAGTTCACAGGCAAACTGATATTTTTAGGGGAGAGTATAGGCTACGGGATTCCCTACGCTACAGAGTATACCAATCCAGAGCGTGTTACAGATGGGGGTATGACCGCTCATACAGGAAATGGAAATGTCGCCATTCCCCAAGCAGACCCAAATGGACTCTATTCTCCATCTTCGGCAGAAGGGACATGGGTTCTGCTTAAAGACCCTAACGGTAAGGATGTAAAACCCGTTTATATAGAACCTCGAATAATTGTATCCCCATTTAAACTCAAGGAAGGGGACTAAGGAGAGGGGAACGCACCCCGGAACACGGCTTTTCGGCCCGCGCCTATCTTTAAACGACAGAAACAACTGCGCCCCTAAATTTCCAAATTTCGCAATTTCACGATTCGAGCATTTCGAGGCACATGAGCGAAGACGTTCAGCGAGTAAAAGACGCACTGCCGATTAGAGAGACGGTCCTCCGTCTGACCGGCCTTGCGATGAAGGGCCATCACCTGGCGGAGTGTCCTTTCTGCGCGCATCACGACTGTTTCTCTTTCCCGCCGGATGGCGGCTTTGTCTGCCATTCCTGCGGCACGAAGGGCGACATATTGAGCTTTATCGGCCTTTACGAGCGGCTGGAGTTCCCGGAGGCGCTCAAGAAGGCCGCGGCGCTGGCCGGAATAACCCTCTCCGAACGCCCTCACCCCAACCCCTCTCCCGGAGGGCGACGGGATAAGGAAGATCCGCCGAGCGTCAAGGACAAAATCTTTCTCGCCGCCGCCGATTACTATCACGCCAACTGGCAGGCGGGGAAAAACTACTTTATCGAGGCCAGAAAGCACCAGGAATCGACGATCGCGGCCATGACGTGCGGATGGTCGGACGGGAAGCTTCTGGCGCACCTGCGAGGCTCCGGCTTCGCGGACGAAGACATTCTGGCGTCCGGCCTCGTCGTCGAGCGCACGAAAAAGGGCGAGATGTCCCTTGACGATTACTTTTTCGCGGGTCTCGCCATCTTCCCGCATTTCTCGCAAGGGCGCGTCGTCCACTTCACCTGCAAGGATCCGAACAAAAAATACGAGATGCAACTCCCGAAGAGCGTGTTCGTCTGTCCGGAGCATCCGCTCGACGTGCAGGGGAGAAAGGGCAAGTGCCGGGCCTGCGAAAAGGAACTGGCCGAGCGGCCCGTGCGCGGGGAGTCCTGGCTTGGCTGGAACCAGGACGCGCTTTACAAAAAGGGCGAGCTGATAATCGTCGAGGGCGAAAACGACCTGATGAGCCTGGTGGACGCGGGCGCGCACAACGTGATAGCGCTGTGCGGCAACCCGTCGGACGAACGGCTCAAAGGCATCGTATCGCACTGCTCCGGTCGCCACGTCTATCTCTGTTTCGACAATGACGACGGCGGCCACAAATACGTGAGGAAGTTCGCTCCGCTCCTGGAAGCGGAAGAGGCGAAAGTGAGGGTGATGGGATGGTAGAAATATGAAGGCGCGATTTGGCGATGGGACGTATTTACAGATTATATTGACCACTGAGACCGAGGAAGAAAGTTTGTTGTTAGGGCGATTTGTGAACGAGGGCCACAGTGAAAAGGTAATTTTAAAAATTCATGGATATTCCGGCAATTCTTACGCAGGCGCATATCTATCAATGAATTTCGGACATGCAGTTAAACTTAAAAAATCGTTTATAAATCAGATGTTTTCTTTTTGTTTGAAGCGGCAGAAGCGAAAGTGAGGGTAATGGGATGGTAGGTAGAAAATGAGCGTTTTTATTGATGCTTATCGATTCCCATTCCGCAACATGAAAATGTCGCATATGACCGCCGATAGCCGCGAGGAGCTTCATGCCTTTGCAGAACGCCTTGGATTAAGGCGCGAGTGTTTTCAAGACGGCAGGCATCCTCATTATGATATTAGCGAAAGCAAGCGCTTACAAGCAGTCATTAATGGAGCCGTTCAGATAAGCTCCGGCGAACTAATAGAAATTGCCAAGCGATTAAGGCTTCCTAATGCCCGAACTGATTAAAGACATCGACGAATATCTCCGGGGGGTTAACGGCGACCGGCACCGGGAGTTTAAGCGGCTCCAGGGAGCGGCCGTGGACGTCCTGACATGGGAAGTCATGCAGGCGGCGAAACTGGAGGGCCTGGAGGCGCGGCACGGGCACCTGAAGGAGCACGGCGTCTACAAGGCCGTTGGCGCGCTCGGAGACCTGGAGCAGGAGCTTTTTATAGATAAAATCGTGAGGCTGACAAGCCTCACCCCGAAGGCCGTCCACGAGGCCCTGGAAACCGACGGCGACCTGCTGAGGGTTATCTCCGACTACTACGAGGCCGTGGGCGAGAAGAACGTCAAATCGCGCACCCTGGGCGAAAAAATATACAAGTGGTTTAACGAGAAAGGGAAATTTTTCTACAACAAGGACGGGAAGGCTTACCTTTTTTACAACAAGTCGCTCTACGAGATTGGCAACAATAACCACTTCAACTCCATGATGGACCGGCGGACGCACCTGTCCGCCATCGAGGCGCCGGGGAAGAACGTCTGGTACTGGCTGGAGACGTTCTGCGCTGGCCACGGGACGCAGATACAACTTCTGTCGTGGATTCATACCGACAAGGAAAAAAACTCCATATACGTCAATTTCAGCTCTCCAAACAACACGATTTTGAAGCTCTCGCCCAAAAAGGTGGAGGAAATCCCGAACGCGACGAACCCGGACGGCGTTCTCCTCGATACGTGTCCCGCAATTAAACCCGCGCGTTTTATACAGGGAACAAAGGCGCGCGAAGCGCTCGAACTGTTGCGGACATTGCTCTTCGACAACCTTACGTGCGAGCTGACCGACCGCTACCTGATATTATGCTGGCTCATATCCTATCTTTTCACCGATTACAGCAACACGAAGGGCTTCATGAAATTCGAGGGAGACGCGCAGAGCGGCAAATCCAGCGCAGGCGACCTGTGCTTCGCGCTACTGTACGGTGAAGGGAAGGTGGGGCAGATGTCGGCGGCGGCGGCGTTCAGGCTCTCCGGGCTGCCGCTCCTGGTAATCGACAACATGGAGTCTGCGGACCTCACCCGGAACTTTAAGAACATCCTTCTCATGGCGCGCGACGGCCGCGGACGCGATATCAGCAAAGGCGGCACCGATAACCAGACGATCAACCAGACGCTCCGCGGGCTTCTGCTCTGGACGGCCATCGAGCCGATTCCCGGGTCTCTGAGCGAGCTTATGACGGGCGCGTTTACCGTGCTCTTCCATGAGAAGTTCAAGAAGCGCGGTTTTATGATGCTCGACGTCGTCCAGGAGCTCCTTGAGAAGCGCGACATTATATTGTCCGGCCTGCTCGACCTCGCGGTGAACGCGATCCTGCCGAACCTCAAGGAAGGCCGCAGGCGATGGTTGAACCATATCGAGAGCGCGTATCCGAAGCACAACAAAAACCGCGCCAACGAGGTGATCACCGTCTGGCTTCTCATCCTCGAAGAGGTCGTGAAGGTCATCCCGTTCTTCGACAAGGGGCATATCAATTACGGCGAAGGCGAGGACGCGGGCGAAATTTTAAAGCACTGGATAAAACGCCAGGATGCCCTGGCCGGCGACATCAGCGTCGGCTCCAACAGCATCGTGAACTTCCTCGACGGCCTGTACCTCGAATACGAGGAGATGATGCGCGAAAAGACGCTCGTGCCTGAGGAGATAAAGCTCGGCGGCGGATGGCTCGTCCCGGCGGAACGGGACCGCGAACCGGTCGAGGTGAAAGGGTTTGAGTCGAAGTGCCACTTTTTCCGGCATCCAACCTATCTGATAGACCTGTTCCGCTCGGTCGGCGAGAAGCGGACTGTAAAGGTGGACGGCACGGACGTGGAGGCAACCGTAAAGGTCGTCCAATTCGACGCGAAGATGGCGGACCTGCACAAGGCCTTGAACCGTTACTGCCGGGAACACGGCATCAGGAACCCGTACGAAAGCCCTTCGACGCTCGGCAGGCGCATCAGCAATGACCGGGAGACGCTGCTCAAGAGCGGGTGGCTCCTACTGGGGAAACAGGACGGCGCTCTGCACAACAGGGTAGTAAACGGCACGACGGTTTACCGTTTTAGGAAAGAGTTGGTATATGGCGTATAACACTATGAAAAATAATAGTAATCAAAAATTTTTTAGCCGTGAGGCCGAAAAGTTTGACCTATATCGTTTAAAAATGCTCCACTTCTCCACCCAAAATGGCTTAACTATTTATTTTTATTAAGGAAAAGTCGGGTGGAGCAAGGGTGGAGCAAGGGTGGAGATGGGTGGATTAAGGGTGGAGCAAAACGGGTTGTCGGGTTGCTCCACCCGATAGATAACCCGTTGTAAAGTAAAAGAAATTGGATTAAAAAGGCTAATTGTAAGTGGTTACTGATAAAAGTTGCGCCACCTGAAATAACTTATTGAAAATAAAAAGATTGTTACGCGAGTTTAGCAGTTCGGGTGGAGAAGTGGAGCAAAAAAACGATATATCTAACTTTTTCCAGGGCGCGGAATGGTTTTCTTAAAATGGGTTATACAGGGTATTTATAAGTTTAACAATAAACAAGATAACTATTTAATTATGAAAAAAAATCAATTCTCTCTGTGGCGACTCTTACCGGCGAACATAAAGACAAGGCCGAAAACGAACCGGAATAAACCGGAATTTTCCTTGCATCTTTTACGGAATATATGCAGTTTTCTACCTTTCGAGACACATAAAATCAATGACTTAGCGTGTTTATTTCCGGGAAACATGCAATGTCAATCGGGATTTGATGGTCAACGTCATGGATTTGCTCCCCCCCCCATACCCTTGGAGGGTGCAATCCGGGAATTGCCTGTACTTACTCGTTTCTATAATTGGAGCTATTTTCAGGTCGAAAATGCTTGATTCGGAGCTTACAGCTTATTCGGAGTATTGCACTATCCTTCGTGGTCGTTCGCGCGCGACCGTTTCGGCGTATATTTGGAATGTTAGGAAATTTTCCGAATTTTTGAACGCGCGCGGCGATGAAATTTTCTCCGCGACTCGCGCCGACGTCGAGGACTGGTTGAAATCGCTTTTCTTCGACCGGCATAATTCCAATTCCTCGCGCGCCGTGAAGCTCGCCGCCGTCCGGGATTTTTACGCCTGGCTCGTTCGGGAGCGGTACCTGAGCGCGTCCCCATGCCAGGACATCCCATCCCCGAAGTTCGCGCAGCACTCCGCGCGCAAGTTCTCCACGGAGGAGCTTCGCCAGATATTCGCGGCGCCGGACCTCTCCACGGAGATCGGAATCCGCGACCTGGCCGTTCTCATGGTGCTTTACGGCGCCGGGCCCCGCGTGTCGGAGATCGCTTCTTTGACGCTCAGGCAGATGCAGTTCACCGCCGAGACCTGCACGCTCACTTTCTTTGGCAAGGGGGCGAAGGAGCGCACGGTAAAACTTGAGCGAGTCCCCACCGCGGCCATCCGAAACTGGTGGCAGATACGCGTTGCCGCCTCAAAGATGGACGAGCCGCTGTTCACTTCCCTGACGCGGGACAGGGGACGCCGCGGTTATGGCATAACGAAGGAGTCCATTAACGCGATCCTGAAGAAATACGCCGTCCGGTTCGGCATCCCGGACGCGGACGCCTTCGTCCACAAGATGCGTTCGACTTTTGCGAGCGACCTTTACGACCAGATAAAGGACCCTCTGGTCGTGGCGGCGAAGATGGGGCACGAGGACGTGAAGACGACGATGCGCTACATCGAAAACAGCCAGACGGCGTTGAATTCCGGGAAAATTTCCAACGCGCGCTGGCGGGAACTCACAAAACAGGAGGGATAAATGAATCCGGAAACCGAAACAATCGTGGTGGTCCTTCGCGGCGGCATAGGTTCGGGCAAGAGCTTTTTAGGCAGGAAGATAATCGACGCCATTAAGCGTGTTCAGCCGTCAGGGGACTATAACGCCCGCATAATTATTAAAGGCCAGGAAAATTACTCGCCTAAATCGATCCGTAAGATATTAAAAGGGACCGACATCGAAGAGGCGTATCAGGAGGAGGTCCCACATGTCTAAGCTTACTCAGACCATGTGCGCCACCATTGCCTTAGCGCGGGAGCACGACGGGAAATTGTACCGTTTTCCCGGCGGCTTTTGGTATGCCTCGAAAACGGAATTGTATGGCCGCAAACATTTCGGCACGCCGACTATCGAGGCTCTGGTTAAGCGCGGTCTGGCGGAATACACGGAATGGAAGGAAGGCGCGCGCGGAAAATTTCCCATCGAGATGACGTTAAAAGAGGTGAATCAATGAAAGCACTCTCTCTCTGGCAGCCCTGGGCGTCACTGATGATGACGCCGGCCAAGCGCAACGAGACGCGCTCCTGGGCGACGAGCTACCGCGGCCCGCTGGTTATCTGCGCGGCAAAGGGCGGCCTCTCAAAAAGCGATCTTATTGCAGAAATGTCCTACTGGCACATGCAGTCGGCTCTTGGCCCGCTTGTCGGCAAGCCCTGCAAGCTTCCGAACGGCCCGACAGATGAGCATCCCTGGCGGTGGAATGGCGTGGAATGGTCGCTATTGCCAATGGGCGCGGCCCTCGGCATCGTCGAGCTTTATGACTGTGTTCCGACGGACAAAATGACCCAGGAGGAAATAATTATCGAGCGCCATTTTGGGAACTACGAGATCGGTCGCTACGCATGGAAAACGCGCCTGATCAAGGTTTTCGATAATCCTTTCCCTGTCAAAGGCAAGCAGGGATTTTTTAACGTCGATATTCCAGAAGAGGTAAAAGCGTAAATGGAAATTATCGAAAATATTACCATCGACGACGTAAGGAAAGCCAAGCCTAAAAAAATATTTTATGGGGTGAACACCTGTTGGTGGACGCATGATCCCACGCATCTTTGCAGCACAAAAACGCCGAAACTTACGATGGACAATGGGCGTGAAATTCCCCCCGCCGCCCAGGGGCTGGTGGCTATCGAGACGTCGGCCTTGAAACTCCTTAGCCTGATAGCCGCTCTTCCTTGTGATCCGCGCGGCGGGATGTTGTTTGAAACGGACAATGTCGAGGGATTTTTAAAATCAGCCGAAGAGCACGCGGGTCATTATGGGAAGCATGGCCTTCGTGCATTCTTGGCTGCGCATCATGCAAATTGCGTTGTCAGTCTTACTGATATGAGACATACGTGTTTTGAGGGCTGGCAAGCCTACAACGACGCGCTCGATCGTCTGGATGCCCGGAAAGCCGCCCATGCGGATTAGCCGCCGCGTCGAAGAAATGGCCATAATCATCCGGGCGCACGTTGTCCAGGGCGTTGTTGCCCGCGCCCGCGCCTGCCGCGCCTGCCTTCTGCGCCCCTCTCCCGCGAGGGGAGGGGCCGCGGAGGGCCTGCCCTGGCACTGCCTCTCCTGTTCCGAGGTCTACGGCAACGAACTTGGCCGCCAGATTGAGGAGGCGATCGTCCGCAAGCTTGTCGGCGCGCGCGTGCGGATACCGTCCCCGCTGGCACTCGTGAGCCGCGAGAAGCGACGCCGCATCCGGAAAGAGTTTAATGGCGCGAATACGGCCCAACTCGCGCTCCAATACAATATGTCCCGCCCAGCTGTCTACCGCGCCCTCGCGGAAAAGGAGGATTAATGCCCTTCATCGGTTCGATAAACGCGAAGCTCCGGCAGTTCTTCGCCACACACGCGAAGCTTTTGGACGGCCGTGACTGTTACATCGGCTGTTCCGGCAACTTCAGCATCGAGCAGATCCTGACCCGCCACGCCCCGAACGCCCGGCTCTACAGTAACGACGTGTCGCTGTATTCCTGTGTCCTGGGAAACGCGCTGGTTGGCCGCTTAATGAAGCTGCAAGTGGTGAACGAAGAACTGCGCTGGCTTCAACCTTACCTTGACAACGCGCTAAATCTGGCCACGTCACCTTTCCCTGTCGCCGCATTGCTCCTGATGATGGAGATGCTGAAATACGAGAAGAAGAACAGCGTCTACGCCGTCCGGATGTGGGAGTATTACCAGGCGCACTGGAACGAGCTTTTCGCAAAGACGCTCTCGAAGGTCCTGAAGGCGATGGAGCATATCAAAATCGCCGAATATACCGCCATCGACGTTTATGATTATTTCGACACTTCCTTGACCCCTCGCCTTCCGGGAGAGGGGCAGGGGGTGAGGGTGGGCTTCCTGCCGACCTATGAGGGCGGCTACGAGCGGCTTTTCAAGCGCCTGGAGGAGTCCATCGCCTGGGACAAGCCGAAATACGAAATGCTCACGACCGAACGGCGTGAAGAAACGGTAAGGCGCATGACCCGGGGCGATTACGTGCTCTACGACGACAAGGAGCGCCCTGAGCTCCCTTGCGTGGCCCGGATGGACCTTTTCGGCAAGAAGAGCGTCTTTATCTACTCGAACCTGCCGTTCCCGAAGGGCATAATCCGCCGCAGACTCCGGGAAACCGACCCGAAACTCCCTATCCTGGCGCCGGACGAAAACATCCCGGACGGCGCGGACATCCGGCTCCGCGAGGTCCCGCAGGACATCATCGACCATTACCGGGCGATGTGGTTGGCCAAGAGCATCGAGCCTGGATCGGGAGGTCCCTGCTACCTGGCGATGGTCGATGGGAAAGTGCTCGGCTGTCTTATTTTCCAGGCATACAGCAAGAAAAAGGGCGAGGTCGGATCGATTTATCTTCTGTCGGATTTCGTGCGTCCGGCCCCGAAAGAGAGACGCCTGGCGAAGCTTCTCCTGATGGTTTCGCTTTGCGCGGATACTCGCCGCGTCCTGGAAGAGAAACTCCTCTCGCGTCTGACGTGTATTCTCACAACCGCTTTCACGCCCGCGAAACAGAGCATGAAATATCGCGGAATCTATAAGCTCGTCAAGCGCTCGCCTGAAGGTGCGGAGAAACCGTTCCTGAATTACCAGGGTGAATTTAGCGATATGACTTTCAAGGAGGTGGTTTCGATATGGAAGAAAAAGCACTGCAAGCCTTAGACTCGCTGAACGCTCTCTTGGAGGCCCAGGGTCAGCCGTACAAGCTCGCACTTTTGGATCCCTCCCGGCTGAAACTTTCTGACAAAAACGCGCGCTACATGGACAAGACTACGTTCGACCAACTCATGAGCAACATAAAGCGCGACGGCGGCCTGACATCTGTTCCGCTTTGCTATAACGATGGGGGAGTATTCTCGGTGCTTTCCGGGAATCATCGTGTCATGGCCGCGCGAGCCGCCGGTCTTGAAGAGATACTGGTCATGTATGTAGATCGGAGCATGACTCGGGGCGAAAAAATCGCGATCCAGCTTTCGCATAACGCGATCGTCGGCAAGGACGACATGGTTATCCTGAAGTCGCTTTGGGAGGAGCTTGAGGACATCGACCAGAAACTTTACGCGGGCCTCGACAGCGAGACGCTGAAGGAGCTTGAGAAATTAGAGTTCACGTCCATCGCCGAGGCCCGTCCGGATTTTAAGGTCATCGTCCTCGCATTTTTCCCGGAGGATGCTGAGATGCTCAAGGCGCTTTACAAGGACATTGAGTTGGTTTTCTCCGGTGACGAGAACTACATTCTGTCCCGTAATACATATGACCCGGCCTTCGCTCTGTTCGCCGACGTGAAGGAGAAATACGCTATCGTGAATAACGCCGCCGCGGGGGGCATGATATTTAAGCTGGCCCGCGGAAGACTTGACGAACTTTATCCTGGAAGGAGGTAAAAATTTAAGGGGCGTCTCCCCCGTGAAGAGTGGACGCCCCTCAGGCCGGCACAGAGCAGTTTTCACTAACCCCATTGGCCCGTTGTCTTAATAGCATAGCGCGGGCCGGAAAGTCAAGAGGCAAAGCATGACCGAAGAAACCAGTATTGTTGTATTCAAAGAGAACAGAGCGGACGCGGAGAAAGAGGCGAGGGAGACGATGGACGGCCTGGTACACCCGTACGGCCCGATAACCGAGGCCGTGATGCTCCCATACCAGACACAGAAGGTCAGCGAAAACCCTGCCGCATGGCAGATTTACTTCCGCATACGCAAGGTTGACATCAAAATTTAAGGAGGCTCATGATTTACACGATTGGTTATGGCGGGATGAAGAGCATCGACGAGCTTAAAACTGTTATTAAAGATGAGAAAAAAGGTATAGAGCTTCTTTTTGACGTTCGCTCAAAACCTTTAAGCCGCAGAGTAATTTTCAACCGGGCTTATCTTGAAAAGGAATTTGCGTGGTGCTACCGATGGCAGGGACTCACTCTCGGCGGAATGGCTCCGATTGCCGAATCATCCATCAAAGACCTGGCTAACCGCTCGGCGGCCATCCTCCTGATGTGCGCCGAGAAAGACCCAGCCAAATGCCACCGCCATTACGACATCGCTGTCCGGCTCCTGAAATATGGCGTCGTCTGTATCCATCTTTTCGACGGCAAAGAAATCCCCGCCGACAAGCTTTAAGACTCGATTATCCCTTTTGCAAACCCAAGAGGGCGGCCAAACCGCCCTTCTTTTTTGCCTCGAAAAATTTCCTAAAAAAACAACATAACCCATTGATTTTATTGGATTTTTTTGCTTGACAAACGCGGGTAAAAAAGTATACTTAAATTATAAACTATTGATTTTATTGGGTTTTTACCGAGAAAAGGGGGCGCGTTATGGTACAGATGGCGGAGATGCAAAGGATGCAGGTGGACTGGACGGCATTCGAGGATGTGGCAGATAACCGAATGAGCAGGCAAGAGTATCGAGACCATGTCTGTTATAACTGGAACAGTAAGACTACCGAACACGGCAGACACGGGGGCGCCAGGGAGTGGAAGTTGGAACTCGGCCTTTATCCGGTGGATCCGGCGGTCTGCCTGAGTTGTGGTCTCCCGGCCTGCGCGTATGAAGGGCGCGGCGGCTG
This sequence comes from Nitrospirota bacterium, assembly GCA_027328825.1. Lineage (GTDB taxonomy): Bacteria > Nitrospirota > JACRHJ01 > JACRHJ01 > JACRHJ01 > JAKAHE01. The sequence goes on along the minus strand of DAHWTK010000002.1, from coordinate 22,028 downwards.
CCCTTACGTCAATGTCGTCCGGAACGAGCAGGCGCAAAGACAGCGTGAGCGGATGAAGGCCAAGTACCAGAGCGACCCGGAGTACCGTCGGCGCGCCTTGGAATACGCCAAATATTACCCTCGCCCTTCGAGGGGAGAGGGTGGCCGAAGGCCGGGAGAGGGTGAACCATCCGCCACCGCCGTCTTTGCTTCTCTCCGCGCCCAGGTCTTCGCCTCGAAGCGCGAGAAACTGGCCGCCGAGCAAGCCGCCATGCGCGAGCTTTTCCTTTCCCGCAAACACTCCCACCGCGCCGCCCGCGCATAACACCTTTTACCCCTCGCCCTCCGGGAGAGGGGCGGGGGTGAGGGCTTATGACCGGGAGTTTCCCGGTCTTTTTTCGCCGAGCTTCAAATATTCCGCTAACGGCCCCATAGCGGACAGAATTCTTGATATGGTTTTCCCGTCGCTGTAAAAATCCTTTCCGAGTTGCGAGCAAGCAAGAGGGAGTACTGAATATGCGGGCGTAGCTAAGTGTATAGCGCCGTCCCACCAGGCCGGAGGCGAAGGTGCAACTCCTTCCGCCCGCTCCAGTACTGCGAGGGCTAATTGGGCAAGGACAAAAAGCCGGATTCGGGAGTCAGCGCCGAGAAGCTCCTTAAGGCATACAAGGGAAAGATCGGCCAAGAGATTCTTGACGGCAAGACCGACCTCGCCGGCGAACTGATAAAGCTCGACCGCCACGAGAAATCTTCGTCACGCCCTGCCCCGTCGTCTCTCGAAAAGCTCCGCCCCCGCAGACGGTACACCCTTTCCCCGGAAGCCCTCGAACAGCGCCGCAACGCCGCCGAGAATTCGACCGGCCCGACGACTGCCGAAGGCAAGCGGTCCTCCCGCAAAAACGCCGTGAAGTACGGCCTCTACGCCTCCAGTTTTCTTTTGAAGTTCGGCAAGCCCTGTAAGAGCACCTGCCCGCAGTTCGCCGACTGCGAGATGGTAAAGGAGGGCGGCACGCGTCCCGGCGCCGAGTGCCTTGACCGCGCGCACCTGATAGAGATGCTGGACGCCTTCTCCGCCGCCCTGGACGGAGACACGGAAGGCATTAAGGACATGATGGCCGTCGAGCTGGCGGGTGCCCAGGACGTAGTCCGGCAGATGCGCGAGGAGATAGCGAAATACGGCACGCTGGTGAAAGAGGAGGAACTCGACGAGAACGGGAAAGTCGTAAGGACGACCCTGAAGCTGAACCCGCTCCTGAACGTCTACCCGCGCCTCCTGGCCGAGTTCGGCATAACGATGCCCGCCTGGAACCTCACGGAGCGCGAAGTACTCAAGAACAAGACGGACGAAAAGGCGGCGGAGACCGCAGCCTCCATCTTCTCCGGCCTCGTTGACAAGGCCAGGCGAGCAAGGGAGGCAAAGTGAAGCGTGCGCTCATCCTCCTTTTTACGGCGGCAATCATGAGCATCGGCATCGTTACGGCGAACGCCAGGGCCAACATCGCAACGCCTCTTTCCGATCTTTCGGATTTACAAAAATCCGTTCTGGTGCCGGAGGAGCATTTCGATACTTTCCTCCGAAGTTTCGGCTGGTCCTGGCACCAGGTCGCCCGCGGCGAGATGCCCGGCGGATTCAGGGACCTGGGCGAGCTCCAGCTTGCCTGCATCTGCGAGGACCCCGTCCTCTGGTCTCAGTCGTTCCTCCGGGAGCCGACCGACCCGGACTTCGAGGAGCCTTACAACTTTTTCGACTACCAGAAGCCGTCCATACGTTACCAGGGCGACATAATCCACCAGGACGGGGCGGAAGTGGGCAAGACGCGTGAGATTATCGCCTACAGCCTCTGGAAGGCCGAGACGACGAAGCGCGGCTCCGGCCTTATCGGCGCGCCGCTTTCGGTTTATCTCCTGGAGATTGTGGACGCCTTCGAGGAACAGTTCAACGCCAGCCCGCTTCTCGCTCAGACTCTCGTCCGGCACAGGAAACAGCCGTACCATCAGTTTTTATTCTCGAATGGCTTCCGGCTGGACTTCCGCCCCTCGGACTTCGACGGCGCCCCGTACCGCGGTGTTCATGCCACAACGTTCGCGATAAAGGACGAGTGCGCGAAGGACAAGAACAAAAAGACGTGGACGGAGTTCTGGCGGTCACTTAAACCCGGTTGCCGCGCGCGCCTTTATTCCGTCCCGGACGGCGACCGCGGGACCGAATATTACCGGCTCTGCGTCACGACGCCTCTTTACGAAAACAAAACCGCGGACCTCAACCCCTCTCCTTCCGGGAGAGGGGCAGCGGGTGAGGGCGGTAACGATTCCACTCCCGTAACCTCCTTTCCGGAAGCGGACGCGCCGCCCCTGTCCCTCTCTACCTCCGGGGGACAGGGCGACGGCGCAAAAACCTCGCTTGACGACTTCAACCGCCTGGGCCTCTCGCTTGTCCGGTTCCACTGGCCGAAGACGCTCATGCCGTCGCCGTTCTGGGACGACGCCCGGAAACAGAAGGCGATAAAGGAGTACGGCGGCGAGAACTCAAGCGGGTACATCCATAACGTCCTGGGCGAGCACGGAGACCCGGAGGACACCGTTTTCCCGGTCGTCCAGTTCGCGCCTTGCGTGCGGGACATCCCGGAGTATCGGACGCTCAAGGTAATCGTTACCGAGGACGGCGACGTCTCCGTCACCGGCTATTCATACAACTATCAACCGGCGCAGGACGGCGGGATGCCCGCGCCCGACGAGGAGATTATCCTTACCCGGGCATCGTCGAAAGACGCCTTTTTCGCCAGGCCGGAAGGCAGCCAGTCCGAGTTTGTGCGCCTCATCAAGAGCTTTTTCGTCCCGTCGCCGCTTGCGAATTACGGCGGCGCGGACTTCGGGTACTGGGACGACCCGACCGAGATCGGCGTCTCGACGGTTATCGGCAAGCGCGAGCGGGAGATCGCCAGGCTGCACCTTGAGCACGTGACATACGACCAGCAGGCGGAGGCCCTGGACGCCCTGGACGACCTCTACGACAACGCCAAACGGACGATGCCCTGGGGCCTCGACTACGGCAACGCCGGGACGTCCGTCGGGCATATCCTTTTCAGCGAAAAATACGGGCGCAAGAATTACGAAGACCGCGTTTTCGGCGTCCAGTTTGAGGGCGTAACCGAGGCGATAAACGAGGATGGCGAGACCCTCGTGGACGCCAAGACCGGGAAGCCTATCAAAAAGACCTATAAGGAGCTTGCGACCGACCTGCTCGTCCAGAAGATGCAGAGCTTGGAAAGCGAGTACGCGCCCGACCCGGATGTCATGCTCTGGTATCCGAACCACACTGCACGGAACGGCGGCAAGCACCGCATTTTCAGCAAGGAAAACGACCACCTTATCGACATGAACCGGCTCCGTATCCTCGCCCGCGTCTGCACGAAAGAGGTTTCGCACGGCGCTTTCGCATCTTGCGCCAACATAAGGGGGCGCGTATGAGCGGTTATCCCCTTATAGACGCGCTCGACCTGCGGAATGCCAAAGACCCGTCCGGGGCAAGTTCCGGCGCAGGTCGGGCGGCGTTCCCGACGTGGCCTTTGCCGCCCGCAAGACCGAATGTCAGCGTCGCACAGCTCCGTCAGGCCGCACCGCAGGGGCCGTTCTCAACGTGGTTCCAGGGTTATGTCCCGCGCGTGGTCGCGCCTGAGTTTTACGAGGTGATGCGCGAGGCGATACCTCTTATCGGCGGGATAATCAGGACTCTGGCAGGTCTTACCGGCACACTTCAAATCACGGGCGGCAACGACAAAATTGTGGAGGAGCTTCGCGAGTTTTTCACTTTTGTGCAGGTTAATGATTTTCAGGTTGGCATACAGGCCTTTCTCGATAATTGGCAGAACGAGGTATTCGAACAGGGCTTCGCGTTCGCCGAGAAGGTCTGGACGAAAGACCGGAAAGACATCCGGCAGCTTAGGATTGGCGACTCCAAGTTTCTTTTCTTTAAAAATGACGAGTTCGGCAATATCTACGCGACGATGCGGCCTAAGCCCTGGCCGCGGCTCGGCCTGTACGACCCGACGTATCGTACGCACCAGCTTATAGATCCGCATCTCCTGAGCGGGACATGGTCGTCGCTCGGATATTATCCCGTCTGGGCGCCGATGGAAATCCCGCTCGATCTCACGAACAAGATGTACCTCTCCTTTCATGGTAACAACCAGGACCCTTACGGCGAGAGCCTTCTTTCCGGGATGGAGTTTGTCGCGCAGCTTTTTGCAACGCTAATTAACCAGGACCGGAACATTTTCGAGCGGTTCGGAGACCCCAGCTACAATGTTCAGCTTCGGAGTTCAGAAAAATATCTCGATTCCACCGATGCCGACGGCAAAACAAAGGCGGAAAAACTTGCCGAGGATTTACGTGAAGATTTCGACGAGGTGATGCACAGAAAACGGCATGGCCTTTCCGGTGACTTTATAAACGTCCTTGACAAGGACAGCGTATTAGACATAAAGGTCATCGGCGGCGACGGAAAAATTATCACGCAAAAAGAGGTGTCCTACAGGATATGCGTCGAGCAGATACTTGCCAAGGCAAGGCTTCAGCCGTGGATGGCAGGCATCTCATCCGGCCGTCAGGCGGGTGCGGTGGACGACCCGGAGTCCGCCCTTGCGATGCAGGATGCCGAACAAAGGAAAGCAGTAATTCTTCCACATCTCGATCTTCTCGCCCGCGATGTGCTTCGCGCTCGTGGCCGCACATGGAAGAAAGGCGATTACGTGCTCTCGCTTGTCTCGCCGAACCTGCATAACATCCAACAGGCGGCCCAGGCCCGGTTCCTGAACGCTCAGGCGGACATGATGATCGCAAATAGTCTGCAACTCCAAAACGATACCGAGATCGAGACGGAAACGGATGTCGCCACCGGCAAGGTACTCACGACGGTAAAGTTCGTCCGTCACCCCCGTGAAAACGGGGGCCCAGCGACTTTTAAATCCCCGGATTCCCACTTTCGCGGGAATGACAAAACGCATCACGTCTGCAAGGAGGCGAAGGTCAAGGACTCCCAGGCCGAGGCGATTATCCAGCAGGGCCTCGCTTCCGTTTCCGCTCTCTGGGTAAGCCTTCAGGAGAAGGTCTTCGGGATACTTAATCTTGTCATTCCCGCGAAAGCGGGAACCCAGGGACTTTTTAAGGGTTTCGAGTTCACGGCCGCCGACCTCCGGGAGGTCCGGGACGCCATACGGCAGTTCGCGGACGAGATGAACGCAGACTCGCAGACCACACAGGGCCCCGTGTCGAGTTATACCGGGCAGGCCCACGCGCTTGGCTTCCTCCAGGCGGCGCAGGAGTCCGGCGTTGGGATTCCCGTCCTCGACCTCCTCCACAACGAGGAGGTCTACAAAAAGCTCTTGAATAACGGCTTCGACCTCGTGAGGAACGACGCGACACGGTTCTATCAGGACGAGATAAAACCCGCACTCCAGACTGGTATGCTCCGGGGCGCGAACCCGCGCGAGATTGCGTCCGGCCTTGCGAAACAGTTCGGCGCATGGAACGGGAACTGGGAGCGGCTCGTCCGCTCGGAGGTCTGCCTCGCCCAGGAACGGGGAAAGCGCGACGAGTGGAAGGCGGAAAAGATAAAGCGAGTCCATTTTTCCCCGGCGTCGGGCGCTTGTTCGATCTGCGCCTCGCTCGAAGGCGACTATGACATCGACGATTGCCCGGTTCCCGTGGAGGACACGCACCCGCGCTGCACCTGCTCGGTCAATCTGGCTCAGAGCGAATTAACTTAAGGAGGGAATATGTCGAAAGAGGAACCGAAAACCGAAGAAAAAACGTCTCCGAAGGAAGCGCGCGGAGAGACCAAGATTTTTAAACCGTCTCCTTCCCCGGAAACGAAACCAATCACGGGACATGCCCTCTTCGGTAAAACGACGCCGGATGAGCACAAGTCGCGGTCTGAGGGTAGCGGGATAACCGGCCACCACCTGCTCGGGCTGCACAAGCTTCCGACGGCAAAGGCTCTCTCCATGGAAGAAAAGAAGAAAGGAGCCTGACGTGGGGGTTGAATTGAATAGCGCCGGCGTCTCTCATGCCCGGACGCTTATCGCTGGTGGCTCAGTGGACAGGAATTCCGGCTGGAGTCTCTCAAACGACGAGCGCAAAAAGCTCGCTCCAAACTGTTTTCTTGGCCACGATCCGGCCAAGAAGGGAACGGAGCAGGAGTGGAAATATCCCATCGTTAAAGGCGGGAGGGTCTACCGCTCTGGCGTTATCGCCGCGAAGCAACGCGCCGGAGCCGAAGGCGCGACGGTCATCGAGTCCGCAGCAGCTACGCTCCTGAATCTGATAGACGGCAAGTCGGTTTCCGGAATGCATACTAAAGGTCTCACGCTTTATAAGTGGAAGGACGCCGAGGGCGTCCCGCGTAAACTCGGTGAGGGCGTAGAGGCCACACCAGAGATGATGTCGAAGATAAACCGTTTTTCACATGCCGCTCTCACGCCTGACGATGTTTATGTTGCTCCTTTTATGGTGGCGCATAACGCGGTGGATCGGGACGGCGAGCGGTTTCACGAGTCCGTTCTTTCGGATTTCGCCCGGACGCTTCCCGGCAAGGGCTATTTTAACAATTCCGGCGGCCATCCGGGGAGTTACGGCGGCCAGAAAGGGCCTGCGCAAGGGACCTGGTTCCACGCAGAGACGGCCATGATGTCGCCGGATGAGTTTGAGGCCATGACAGGCGAAAGGCCTCAGCTCCCTCCGGGTATGGGCATGATGACCGTCCTGAAGGGGCATATGTACGCGATAAAAATGCCGTCCAACGAGGACATGCGCAAGAACATCGACGGCGGCATCCACCGTTTCGTATCGCTCTCGTTTAGCGGTTCGGGACCGGTGACCGTAAAAGACCCGTCGAACCCGTCGAATACCCTTTATGACGAGTGGCAGTCTCCCGGCGAGGCATACGAGACCTCGTCTGTCTGGCTTGGCGCCCAGCCTGGCGCGGTTACGGTCGATAAGGCCGCCTGCGCCGGTTGTTCACATAATCACATCAACCCTGAAGATGAAGGAGAAAACATGGAATACAAGGAACTTTATGAGGCGGAGAAGGCGCGCCGCGAGGAGACCGAGACGAAGCATAAAGACCTCGTGGTGCTTAACGAGGCCACCGAGACGAAGCTGAAGGACATGAAGGCAGTCCTGGGTATAAAGGACGGCGTGACCGTCGCGGACATCAAGGTCCTTGCCGCCGCCGGGAAGGCATACCGGGACGGCTTGATAGACAACTACATCAAGAACGCCCGGCTCCTGGGAAAATGCGGCGACAGACCGGAGGACATTGAGAATTACAAGTCCTTCATCGGCGGCTGGTCGATAGCCGACCTCAGAAGGGAAGGAAAAGTGCAGGCCGAGGAAGCCATGAAGAGGTTCCCCGACCAGGCCGAACTCCCCGGCGAGGAGATGAAGGACAAAAAGCGCACCACCGGGGGTCCCGGCGAAGGCACGAAATCGCTCGAAACCGCCGCCGGAAACGACTGGCTGGAGTAACGTCCCCTCTGTCTCCCTCTTAAGATAAGAGGGGGAAGCGAAGCGAGGGGGTTATGAACTTTTAACAGGAGGGTTTTCAAATGGCAAACGTGCAGGCAATAAATAAATCTTCGAGCGGCGGCTACAGAACGCGCCGTATGACTCCCGCCGCCGCGTGCGGCCCGATGGACATCGTTGTTTTGACCGGCACCGCGGGCAACACGCTGGTTGCCGTGGCGTTCGCCGCGATAGCCGCCGGCGTAAGCGGCATGTTTATCGTGGATGCGGAGATAATCGCGTTTCCGCAGGCGGCCGTCGCGATAAAGGGCGGCGACAAGCTCTACTGGGACCCGGTGAACAACTGGGCTACGAACGTCGATGCGGCGGGTCTGAAGCTCTTCGGTGTCGCGCATGCGGACTCGGCGCAGGGCAATGCGACGGTAGACTGCGAGCTGATGATGGAGCACGCGCTTCTTTAATTTAGTCGTCCCCGCAAAAGCGGGAATCCAGAGACTTTTTAATTAACAGGAGGGACACGAAATGTTCGCACCGAAGATAAAGTGGGCGAAAATGATGCAGTCCATGGGCGGAAGGACGCCCAGGGATTGGACGCCCGAAGAGACAAAGAAGTTCGTGGGCGCGATAAACGCCTACCTGAAAACGCCCGACCCGCGGCTGGGTGCAGACTCCGGAAGGGTTATGTCGGCCATGATGCTCAAGGCGTGGATGGCGGGCGGCATGAAGGATAACATCCCCGCCCCGTCGGGTTATCCCTTCGCCGCGCCTGGCACCGGAGGCGGGACGCCTCTGACGCAGGCCCCGGACCCGTTCATGATTGAGCGGTACATCACCGGCGCGCTTGCGCCCGATCTGGGGTACGAGAAGATATACAAACCGGTGGACATGAGGGGAACGCGCAAAGACCACTTTACGATAGACTCCGCCACGGACTCCATCGTCTGGCAGCAGGTCGGCGAGGGCGAGAAGGTAACGGTCGGCGGTGTCGGAGACAAGTCGCAGATACTCGCGGTCTACTACCTGAACTTCATGGCCGCCATCGGTTTCCTGGACGACTGGTGGGAGTTCGAGTGGTTCTGGAAGATGGACGACGTTTTGGAGCAGTTCCGCCTGAAGAGGCAGATGCTCAAAACTTCCCTGGCCTACGGCCTCATCGAGGCGCTCGGTAAGGACGCGAACGGCAACATCCTGCCGAATAACGGCGTGGACTTTGCCTACGACACGAACCTCATCACGACCATCGACAACGCCTGTATCCAGATGGTCTATGACATCGAGTACATGGGCTACGGGTTGCCGGATAACCCGAGCTTCAACATCCTCTGCCCGCCGGAGGCATTCAAGGCGATCGCGTTCGCCCTGGACTCGCTCCTGAACCCCTTCGCCCAGGCAGAGCAGAAGGTCTCCCGGATAAACTACACCATCGACAACATCATCACGACCAGGAGGCTCAAGGACAAGACGCGCTTCTACGTGGTGCTTCCTTTTTACCAGACGAAGATGGGCACGTGGATGGACCTTCAGATGGAGGGGCAGCGCGACATCTTCAAGAAGTCCGAGGAGATGGTCGGCAAGGAACAATACAATTTCGGCATTGGCAACCCGAAACAGTTCAAGCGCTTGCCGATGGCCGCGTAATAATCACGGGGAAGGGGGCCTTTCCGGCCCCCAAACCCATTTTCACTTGGAGGGTCAGATGAAAAAATTCTTGTTTTTCATGGCGGCGATGCTCATAAGCATCATGGCCGTCTCCGCTTTTGCGGACAGGTTTACCGGCGGCACGGCGTCGCAGACCACCACCGCCGGATATACGAACTGGACCGGCGTCTCTGGCGTCGAGCAGTTCGACTTCAGCGGGACGATGAATATCCTGGACACGAACTACAACGTCCAGTCTACCGGCAACGGCGAAATATGGGACATCGCGGGCTGGCGTTACGCCACCATCCAGTGGAAAGGCGTTTACGGCGGCTGGTACAACTATTCCACGGCATCCGGGAAGACGGCCGGCCACGCATATCGTTTCGGCGGCTATTCGGACATCTCGCCTAGTCATTTTAAAATCTATACCGCGCCGACCGACAGCGGCCCATGGTCTCTTTATTACGTCGGTGCGACGGGTATGGATTTCACTCACGACGGCGCGATTACAATCCCTGTCTGCGCCAATAAACTGGCTGTTTCATTTACGAGATCCGGCAACCGCGCAGTCGATTTTTACGTGACGGAAGGCCGCGACAATCAGTGGTAAGAGGAGGGCGAACGGATGCCGACCTGGGCCGCCATAGTGATTCCATCGTGTACCGTCATCGGTTCGCTTCTCGGCATCATCGCCGGTTTCTACATGACGATGAATAAGTTCGTCACAAAACGCGATCTGACCGAGAAATGCGCGGAATGCAAGCGCGCCCAGGCGGCGGAGAAGGCCAACCTTGAGAGTTTTATTAAGGATGTAAAAAAAGACTTCCACGATGCGCTTCAGGAAGTAAAAGATGATTTCCGTTCCTGGCTTTCGGAGCTTAAGAAAACATAATGGTTACCTTCACCCGTGAGCAGATCGCCGAGGTAAAACACATTTTCGGGAACGCCTATGCCTGTATGGACCCGGCGATGCGCTGCGACCGCGAAGGCGGCCCAACCCAGGCGTGCATTAATTTTGAGGCCCGCGCGCGCCAGGCATTCACTGACCTGGACGCGCTCCTGGCTCCGGAAGAAGACGAGAGGACATTATGAGCGCTGAATTTGAGAAATCTTTTTCCGTGGTCGTCGGCGAGGAGGGTTACGAATCGAACCTCCAGGGCGACCCCGGCGGTCTGACTATCTTCGGTGTCTCAGGCAGGTATTACCCCTACCTTGTGAAGCGCATGATGACCATGTCGAGAGGTGATGCTCTCGCCGCCGCGAAAGACCTGTATTTCAATAATTACTGGAAACTCGCGGGTTGCGACAAGCTTTCCTGGCCTTTGTGTCTGCTGGTATTCGATACCGCAGTGAACATGGGCGAGGGAACCGCGCGGAATATGCTCGCGGCTGCGGGCGACGACTGGAACGCCTTCATCGGTATCAGAAAGCTTCGTTATGAGACGATAGCGAAGAACAAACCTAAAGAAGCCCGGTTCTTGTCGGGTTGGTTGAACAGGCTCGCGAATCTCGAAAAGGTTGCGCGCGAGCCGCTTGCATAAAGGAGGTGCGTTTTGCAGAACTACTTAATCCACGCGGCGATCGGGTTGATAGGCGCGTCGGCGATTATCGGACTGGCCATGAAGTTCGGCATGAAGTGGTACGTCGGCTGGCTGAAAAAACAGCCGAAGTATATCCAGGACGTGGCCGTCGCTGGCGGCCTTTTCGCGGAGAAGGCGGTCCGCGCTGCCGAGGCGTCCGGAAAATTGAACGGCTGGAGCGGCAAACAGAAGCTCGACCAGGCCGTGGAGCTCTACACAAAGATGATGACGGACGCGGGTCTGGATCCGCCGAGTTATGACGCCGCCGCAACCACTATCACAGCAAAGCATTCGGAACTTTCCGATGACAAGATGACGGCGTTTAACGACAAGGGTTTTGCGCGTCTTAAAGTGTTATTCTTGACCGGTTTTGTTCTGGTTGCGCTTATGCTGTCAGGCTGTTTTCACTTATTTGAATTTCCTGGAATATAAATAAATGGCCCGGTTAGACCTGAAACTGGACGACAGCGACGGCATCGAGGGCGAGGACATCGGCATCTCGGTAGATGTGAAGGGGAAACCGAAAGATGGACAGGACACCACAGGCGGTCAAGGCGTTTTTTTTGAGGTTTCAGGAAAAGGCGACTGGGACGAGCCTTCCTACTGGCGGAAGGTCGGGAGAGCAGTCAGAAGATTTTTCACAGGAGGGTAATATGTCAGAGGAACAGAAAAGCCCCGGGCAGCAGCTTATCGGAGAGGTCTCGGCTTTCGTCGAGAGCGCAGGCAAAAAGACATTGACGGCGCTGGAGGAAGTCGGCCTCTGGACCTGGCACGTCCTGAAAGCGGCAATCGAGAAAGAAGCGCCTCAGCTTCCGAACCTCGTTATCCAGGGCGTCGTGGCGGCGGCATCCGCGCCCGCGGGCGCCAACAAAAAGGACATCGCGGCCAAGACGATCCTTTCCGGCCTGGAAAAGACCGGCATCCAGTCCGCCGAAAGCGCGGTAACGGACAATCTCGGCGCCGTAGCCACAGCCACCGGAATCGACGCGAACACGCTGGACAATTTCATCACGTCCACCGTCGGCGCGCTCCGGACGAAGGGGATAATTCAGTAGCTCTCCCTTTTCGCCGCTCCCGGAGCCTTGACGCAATATCCGGTAAATGAGCCGGGGATTCAGGGGGCGGCATAAACGGAGAATCGAAAGGAGCGATATGAAAAAATTATTTGCGATAACCATATTGCTGGCGTCAGCAATATGGTCGATTTATGCCTACGCCGGCGAGGTGAACCTGGGGAACCTCACATACGATGCCTCGACAAAAACGCTCGGCATCCGCACCGAGGCGTCGACGCCGATATTCGTAAAATATCAATACGGCATTGCGCACATCGACGCCGGGAGCCTCGCTGCGGGGGCGTCCGTGGATGTGACCGTGCCGGTGCTCACCGCGGGTGCGGCGATAACCGACCCGGATCAGGTCGAGATTGTATCGGTGTCAACCGTGGCGACAGCTAACTCTGCGTGCAAGGTGAAATTTTACTCCCGCGCGGCCCGGCGCGGCGGCGCATATAACTCGGACACGTATTGCGGCTCGGCGAACTTCAACAGTCTGGTGGCCGACGGCTCCATGTGGAGCGAGGACAGCCAGGGGATAATCCCATACGTAAATGAGGACGGCAACAGCCAGATTGAGGCGACCGTTACAAATACCGGGGCAAGCCCGGCGTCGTATTATTTTACGATTTTATACAGGTATTGACGATGCAAAGCAGATTCTTCGCTACGCTCAGAATGACACTCCTGCTCCTCGCCGTATTCGGCGGGTGCGCGTATGCCTGGATGGGCGATATGAACGGGTCTCCCGCGCCGGTTTCCGGGGCGTCGGCGGCGGTTGCCGCCCCGCTCCGGGATTATAGCGTTGCTCCGCTTGGAGGGCATAGTCTTTGAGGCGCACGGTATCCATATCCGCGTTCGCGGCGGTTACGCTGTTTCTGGCCGTGGTTGCCGCGTCCGCCATGCCGAGCTACCGTCTGGACGGCGTAACCGTGTCCGGGCCGCACGCTAACTATACCAGCATGTATGGCGCTAACAACTGCGGCGCGTGCCATGCGGCGCGCGGAAGCGTATGGGGGCTGATACGGAATTATACGACCGTCAACAGGACGCGGTTCGTCAATCGGAGCTCTCGCGGGTGGGTTTTGGGGATATTGGGGAACGTCCGCTACATGGATTCCGCGTGCCTGTCCTGCCACAACAGCGCGGGCGTCGGGACGCCGAAAATGACGCTGACATCGACAAAATTATTGAGCGTCTACAACGGCCCGGCACCGCTTGCCTCGCACAGCCTCACGACCGGGGCCATAAGCGTGTTTAAATCCGGCGCGGCGGTGTCGGGGGGGACGCCGGTGGTGTCGCAGGCATACGAGTGCCCGCATTGCCATAACCCGCATTATGAAAATAATACGGGCCTCAACTATTTAAACACGACGGGTATTTACAAATGAAAAAACGCGGACGGCCCTGGAAAACGATAACTGCAATCCTCGTGAGCGCCTGCCCGGTATGGCAGTTCAACGGCCAACCGATTAACAAGGGGTGCTGTGAGGTGCTCCGGAGCGTCCCGAAATTTCGGGAACACTGCGGGCCTTGCGGAGGCATGAAATGAAAAGCGGATTTTTCACTACGCTCAGAATGACAGGCGTTTTTGCCGCGCTCGCTCTGCTGATAGCCGGGACAGCCTGGGCGATTGTCGCCGCGCCGGGGGACGTAGTACCGCTCCGGTTGCAGATTACATCGGCGGGCGCGGGTGTTACTGGCCTAAAGCCGAAGCTCACGATTATCCGGCAGGACGGCACCGTCTTCCGCTCGGCGACTACGATGGTCCCGGCGGACGGCCAGTCGGGCGTCTACGGCGGGTCGTTCACGTGCCCGGCGGGTTCCGCGCATTATACCGCCTACGAGAACACGACGGGGATGTATGCGGACAGCGAGACGGAATCGATAGACGTGGAAGCCGAACCGCAGGTCTACGTCAACTCCACCTCGATAAATAGCTACCTTTCGAGCGTCCACGGCGCGGGCCAGTGGGGCGCAGGAGCGATTACGATCCTGCCGTTCCAGGGCGCGGCTTCCTATGAGACGGTCGCCCAGGGCAACGACGTCCACGTGACGTATGGGGACTCTGCATCGATACCGTATTCGGTAAATAAGGACATCACGGGTTATACCGTCTGGTTCGGGGCGAAATCCAATTATATCAGCTCACAGTATGCAATCCCTGCCCGCGACATTACCGCGCAGGTTACCGACGCCTCTACGGGTGCCGGCCTGATTAATTTATCGACGAGCGATACCTCTTTGCGTGTTGGCAAATATCTGGCAGAGGTCGAAATCAGAAACGGCACCATGATAAACACCGTGCTCAGGTTTAATCTGTGGATAGACGCGAGCGTCTTGAATTGAGGAACCCATGAATATTGCCGGACAAACGATAACCGACATTTTCTACGGCGCGCCCGACGGGCTTACGGATGTGGATTTTACGAAAAATCTTGTCCTCGTCGACGGCGACGCCTCCGCTATCGTCGTGACGGTTACGCCGGTCGCCGGTCAACCGGGTGTTTATTCCCTGAGCTTCACGCCTTCTACGGGTGGGGCATATTCTCTGCTGATTACCGTCGGGCAACAGCAGTGGAACTTCGTTTACGGTGTGAACGCCGCCACCGTAGCCGCGCCCGTCGGGCAGTCCGACCTTATCCAGGATGTCATCGACCGAGGTTTCTCGCCCGCGATGTTTGGGCTGTCTCCGGCTGATAATGCCGGATTCCAGACGAAGGTCGCGAATATCGTCGCCAATAAATTGCTCGAGCTCCGGGCGCGTTACGGCGATGACATCATCATCAACGCGACCGACGAGCTTCAGATCGCGGCGGCGAACAAGGCCATTGTCGAGCTTTCCGTTGCTCAGCTCTGGCAGATGCGGAAGGCCAGGCTCCTCCGCGAGTTCCAGGGGACGGCGGAGGCGCATGTCCGCGTGGGACTATCCGAGGAGCAGGCGGCAAAGGACGCGCTCGCGGAGTACGACAAGGCCTGCGAATGGATAGAGGGTATCGCAGGGAGACCATCGACCTTTGCGTCTATCACAGCACGGTCGAGTCATTTCCCGCGCCAGTCGTTTCTACCTGAGGATTTGCCTTATGGCCCGGGAGCTCCTCCACTTCCGGGGCCAGACCCGGGGGATATGTAATGAGCGGCTTCGAATTCCATGCGCAGGAAGCGCTAAACGCCCTCACCGGAGTGAAGAGGGCGCTCGCCGACGAGACGGCGAGCAACATCGCCGGCAGGATCGCGACGAACGTCTTCAAAAAGGCGTTCGACAACCTGTCGGGGCCGCGGATCGCGCCGAAGGATCGGCGCAATCCCGGAATCGGCGGCTGGCCCGTCCCGGTGCGAACCGGTCACCTGCGGCGGTCTCTTTTTATGAAACTCCGCATTGAGCCGGGCGTCGCTTACGTCGGGAACTCGGCGGCATACGCGGGCGCAATTGAGAAAGGCCGGGTCCATCGCGGCGCACTGGGCGGCGTCATCGGGATGCGGCGCCCGTTTCTGTCGGCGCCCGCAAAGGAATTTCTCGGCCTCGCTCCTCGCTTCGCGGACGAGGAACTGAAAAAGACGGTGGACAAATATGGCCTTGAATAAGTCCTTCATATCCATCCTCGACGCGCTTTCCGCCGCGATAACCGCCGACGCCGACGTCTCCGCATTCTGCCAGGCTCAGTACGGAAAAGCGCTCACGATACGCTACGGCGTCCGGGAAGTGAAGGAGATACCTGCGGAGATGTGCCCGATGGTCCTCATGACCCGTGTCGAGCAGGAGCCGAAGCTCATCGGCGGCATGATGGGCGAGATGAGCGACAAGGTCCTGCTCTACATCCTGATTTTCAACAATGGCGAGAACTCAGGCGAACTCCCGAATATCCAGCCCGGCTTTATCGACGTCACGACGCTTGAGGAGCTGGTGGACCAGGCCGTCCAGCGGGCGGATAACCTTGGCGGCCTCGTCAAGCAGATAAAGCCGCTCGGCTCCGGGTACGACGAGGGCAGCAATTATCCGAGGTTCGCGGTTGTAAAGGGCATCGAGATACTTTGGGAAACAAACCTTCTTTCGAGGTGAGGACATGCCGATACTGAAATACGAGGGACCCGGCGAGGTCAGGATAGACGGCGTCGGGGTATTCGTCAAGGGGACGCGGTTTTTGGTAAGCGAGGAAATCGCCAGGTCGTTCGACGGCGAAAAAGACTGGACGGTAACCCGAATACCAGCCCCTCTCCCGGAGGGCGACGGGATGGGAAAGGAACACGTAACGGAGCCCGCGCCACAGCCGCAGGCGGAAGAGGAGAAGATCGATGACGCTGAAAAGATATAACGCAAGCAATATCGCTCTGTCCAGAAAGGAGCGTTTCTTTGTCGTGCCGGAGACGAGTTACGGCGCTATTGCCGAGCCGGCGAATACAGACCTCGTTATCCCGATAGACCCGTCTAACTGGGACCAGGAGCCGGACCTGAAGAAGGACAAGGCCGCGCATGCGACCCGGAGCAAACGCAAGATGCTCCTTGGGATGCTCAAGCACGGCACCGGGAGCCTCAAGACGCACATGTATGTCTCCGGGACCGCCGGGACTGCTCCGCCTCAGGATAGGCTTCTGAACGGCGGCATGGGGAACAAGATCGCGCGCGCCGCGGATACCGTCCAGGCCGCTCCCGCCCCGACGACGACGACTTTCCTTCCCGGTACTCCCGCGAACTTCTCTGTCGGGCAACCGGTGCTCGTGGATATCGGAAACCCGGCGCACCAGGAGCTTGCTCTCATAACGGCGATAGACGCGGTAACGAACGTCGTCACGGTCGCCCCCGCATTTTCCGCCGCGCCCGTCGCCACGGCGAACATTTACGCCGCCGTGGGTTATACACTCGCCGACGAGCTTCCGTCTTACTCGGTCTGGCAGGATTTTTACGACGAGGTCTTCGTTTATCTCGGCACGGTGTGGGACAAAATCTCGGTCGTAAAAAAGCCCGGAGAGGACGTAGAGCTCACCATGGGTTCCGGTTTCCAGCGCGTCATCAGGTGCGGCACGGACACGCTTTATGCGGACGTCGCGTCAGGCGCGGCGACGGTCGTAACGGTGCAGGACGGCCGGAAATTCGACGTCGGCGCGCGTTTCAACCTCTCCGACGGGACGAGCACGGAGACGAAGCTTATCGTCACCGGGAAGGCCCTGAACGCCGGGGCCGGCCCCACGAACCCGTACCTGACGGACCTTACGGTGACGAGGGGCACGGGCGCGCAGGCCTGGACGGCGGCGAACGGAATAGACGTATATCCCTGGATACCGGCGGGCGTAGAGTCCGGGACGGTAGTCATGGGCCATCGCGGGACGATGGTCCTGAACGGGGCGGCCATGAACGTCCTTTCCGGCCAGGTGGACATGGACAATAAGGTCGTGTTCCACGAGGACGAGGCAATAGCGCAGGACTACGTCCTGTCCTACGCCACGCCCGGCGAAAGGGACCTGAAGCCGAAGCTTGAAGTCTTTTTCCGGCAGAGCGATCTGTTCCTCTTCGGGGACGCTCTGACGATAACGTCGGAAGCGGTGATGCTCCCGAGCTACGCCATGGACGCGAACGGCAACCCGAAGGCGGGCTACGTCTGCGCTCTGGTCCTTCCGCAGACGACGTTCAAGATCCCGAAGATAACGGACAAATCCGGCGAGCGCGTCCTGACAATCGACGCGGACCCGTATTACAACGCCGGTAACGACGACCTGGCAATCTGGTTTTTGTAAACGTCATTCCCGCGAAGGCGGGAATCCAGCGACTTTAGGGGGTTTTTCATGGACTTAAAACTCGACAAAAAGAAAAGCGAGGCGTTTTGGGCAACCTGGACATACAACGGCCAGGAGGCGCAGGTCCTTCTCCAGCCGCTCACCCGGCGGCGCGCAAGGGCGGCGCTGTTGCTTACCGCCGCAGGTAACGGCAAAGACAAGAAGCCCGACATGAACCGTTACTACGCCGAGAGCTATGCAGCAATGATCCTCGACTGGAAGGGCATCAAGGCCGACAGCGGAGACGGCGCCGGGCCTGTCGAGCTTCCCTGCACCCAGGAGAACAAGCTCGCGCTCCTCGACTTTCAGGACGGCGACGACTCGTATCCATTCTTCGATTTCATCGAGGAGCAAATATTCCCGGCCAAAGCAGACGCCGGGATGCCGGAAGGCGGCGAGTATACGGAAAAAAACTCGTAGAGTTCGCCCGGTGGATGGTAAACAACCCGGGCCGGGTGGACTGCCTCTTTCCGGGGAAATACGAGTGCCGGGCGCTCCACCGGGAAATAGGAGACGAGCCGGACTGCGATAACTGCAAGAACCCGAGGCCGCTCCCGGCGGCTCTCGCGGCGTGGGACGTGGCCGAAACTCTTTTGAGCGTGAAGGAAGTCGGTCTGGGCCCGTGGGTGATGGACAGGTTCTTCGAGGATTGCGGCGAGGACACTTTCCGGCTGGCGATGAAAGCGGTGGACATCATATATGAGAAGGCCATGAAGGACGCGGCAGAGCGAGCGCATAAAAAATAATCGTCATTCCCGCGAAAGCGGGAACCCAGCGACTTTAGAGGTTTGGGTTTATGGCACAGGACATCGTTCTGAAAATAAAGGTGGACGGCAAGACCGGCGCGGCCACGATCAAGAGCTTCGAGGGGCAGATAAAGCATCTCGGAAAAACCTCGCACTCCATGTTCAGCAAAATAGGTCAGTCCTTCGACACCTTGGGCGGCAAGTGGGCTACGTTGGCAGGGGCGGCTGGTTTTGCTGAATTAACAAAAGAGGCCGCAAATTTTGACGATAAACTATCGGACGTAGGCCGGGCGGGCAATATGTCCGCCGAACAAATGGCAAAACTTAAAAAAGTCATCTTGGATACTGCCTCAGATCCCAATGTGCACATGATGCCGTCAAAACTTCTTGAGGGCGTTAGCAAAATAATCGAAAAAACCGGCGATGTCAATCTTGCTATTAATTCGGTTCACGACATGGGAATCGCGGGGAGGGCAAGCGGCGCGAATTTGTCGGACTTGGGGGCCATAGTTGCCGATCTAAACAAAAAAATGGGTATCCCCGCCGGCCCCGAAATGCTTAAAGCCTTGAACGCTTTGAACGAGCAGGGCAAAGGAGGAGCCCTCGTTCTGCCTCAATTTGCCTCGCAAGCCGAAAGAGTGGCAGCGGCATCTGCTCAAATTGGCCTTCATGGCGCCGATGGCGCTCGCGTTATGGGCGCCATGCTTACTGTTATTAGGTCGGCTACCGGCTCATCCGATGAAGCGTCGACGGCTTATGAAAACCTCAGCCGCCAGTTGATAAAAAACGCCGACAAGATAGAAAAAACGCTCGGCGTGAAAGTATGGGCCAATTCGCGCAAGACGGCTATCCGATCTATCGATGTTTTGATGAAAGATATTCTCACGGCAGCGGGGGGAAACCTTGATAAATTAACCAAATTGTTTAACATTCGGGCAATACGCGCTGTTAACGCTTTTGAGATACCGTTTTCTAAAACTGGGAATTTTAAATTTTTTGACGATTTACTTAATAAAGGTAAAGGCACCGACCAGATTACAAAAGATGCGGCTGCTGCGACGCATAAGTTTTCCGCCGAACTGGAAGGTCTCCATGCGATTGCGTTTAAATTTGCCGACGATGATTTATCCGGACCGCTTCATGCGCTTAACACGGTTTTAGGTGAGATAGAGAAACATCCCGTGTTGGTCGATGGCATCTTGTCTGTTGTCGGCATTGGTGTATTGGCCGGCGGCATGAAAGTGATACTTGGCCCAATCGGAGAGATTGCAAAAGAATTCGGGGTTGGAGAAGGCGGTGTTCTTGGCGCGGCTCAGGCGGCCACAAAAGCGATTAAAGCTCTTGGAGGTTTAGGCAAGGCCAGTTTTAGCAACCTTCTCGACGGCACAAAATTTGTCATAAAAGTTTTAATGGATACCGGAAAAGGTGGTGTAGTCGGCGCAGCCAAGGCCGCCAGAAAGGCGTTGGGCGCCATTAATAATTTAAAATTCGAGGGGATGCTCGGCAACCTCTCAAAAGCCGCCGGAGTGATGGGTGCCATCGTCGCGGCGGCTATCGCCGGATGGGAAATCGGAAAATGGATCGGCAGTCTCCACGTATTCGGCAAAAGTATCAACGACTGGGTACAGGAAGGCTTTAATAAAATTGGGATGGCCTTTGGCGCACGTGATATGGACGCCATGCCCGCAGGCGCGACGGTAGCAGACGGCTCCCATGCGGGCGGCCTGTCTTACGTCCCCTTCGACGGCTACAAGGCGGTGCTTCATCAGGGCGAGGCGGTGCTCACGGCGTCGCAGAACAGCGCCTTGCATAAACTTACAAGCGGCCCTGGGGCGACGCTTCAAAGGGTGAACGCGGAGTGGCAGAACTATTATCGTCCCGCGCCCGCGACAACTCAGCGAACGGTTTTAAAGGGCAGTCTTGCGGGCGGCAAATTCGATTCCGCGACTTTCGGGAAGGAACTCGACGGCATGTTTAACTTCCTCCCGCCCGCATCGAACTGGGGCTCGGACGGCTGGGGCGCGACGGACTGGGGCTACCCGGATTTAGGGGGCGGCGGCGGAGGCGCGGGCGGCTATCTCGGTAAAATTTACAACTCATTGAGCGCAAACGACCTGGCGGCGAATTCCTTGTTCAGCGTCAAGACTTCGCTCCTCGCCGGAAGCGATCTGATGGGATATTTAAAAGACACCAGCGAATCGCTTACGTCCACCTATGTTTTTAATCTGCTTACCGGCATCAAGACCGCGCTCGGCGATCCCATTCTCAGCAGGCTCGACAAAATCAGCACGACCGTCATCGACCAGACGGGCAAGCTGATAGGTTTTTTGGGGGGCGCGGACGGCTCCCACGCTTCCGGCCTCGATTACGTCCCCTTCGACGGCTATCGGGCTATCCTGCACCGTGGCGAGCGCGTTATGACGGCGGAAGAGAACAGTCGGGGCGCGGGTTCCATGAGCATCGGAGGAGGCATACACATTCACCTGCCCGCGGGGACTCCGGCGCAGACCGGCCAGGACTGGCGCAGGATCGTCCGGGAACATATTATTCCGGAACTTTCGGCGGCGTATCGATAAGGAGGTATCATGAAAAAACTTTTTGCGGTAATCGTTCTAATTGCGGGGATAGCGGCGGCGACATTGCCGCGTCCATGCCCTGCGGGCGAGATCGGCCTTACGCCAGAGGAAGCCAACGTCATCTATGTGCATCATAATGTTTTTAATAATTCCACGTCGAGCCTGCATCACGAGATAGTAGGGGCGGTTTCCGGCGTTGCGTCATTCAACGGACGCACAGGGGCGGTGGTTCCGATGGCGAACGACTACACGGCCGCCCAGCTTGGGGCGCTCCCTGTAGCAGGCGGTACAATGCTTGGCCCGATAAAAGGCGGCGTTAGTACGACGTTCGGAAATATGACGGCGACCACGCTTAATTTAATCAGCGACAATGCGAACAACCTGCTTATCGGTTCCACTGCCGGTTATCTATTTACATTCTGGCGCGATGTTGTCAACGGATTTTTGAATATTCAGGGCAATCAGACAGATCACGACAGCATTATTCTCGCGCCTACGGACGGCAATGTCGGCATTGGCGTGAGTCCGACTCACAAACTGGAAGTGAACGGTGATTGCAAGTTCGGTAATGTAACGGCACTGGCATGGAATGGTTATATGCCCATAAGCTCCACGATATTCGAGAACGCCACGTCGAGCCTGCATAACGGTGCGCTCCTTCGCGCTGGCGGCACGATGTTGGGGGCGATAAAAGGCGGTGTCCAAGGAACATTTGGTAATATAACGGCAATGAGCTGGAACGGTTACGTTCCTGTTAACGCGGTGATTTTCGAGAACGCCACGTCGAGTCTTCGGAAGGAGATAACCGCGTCCGTTTCCGGAGTTGCGTCATTCAACGGACGCACAGGGGCTGTGGCACCCCAGGCGTCCGATTACACGCCGGCGTTTATTGGCGCGTTTCCCGTAACAGGCGGAACACTGACGGGAGCGGTTAAAGGCGGCGTCCAGGCGACGTTAGGAAACGTAAGCGGAATAATGTTTGTGGCGAATAACGGCTCAAACGGTTTCATCGACAATTATTACGGCAACATCGGGAGTATGGCGGCTGGTGCATTGCCTCGTAGCGGCGGCACGCTTACGGGTCCGGTTAAAGGGGGTGTTCAAGCGACATTCGGGAACATGTCCACGACGAATAACTATGTTTCCGGCATGGTTATGGCA
>DAHWTK010000029.1 GCA_027328825.1 Nitrospirota bacterium | reverse complement strand
CGCCCTACAGGGACTGGAATATACGGTGCCGGAAATTGGCAGGGTATTTACCGCTCGCGCGCCAAGACGAGCGCCTTCACGCGGATACGCGACAGAAAATGCGAGGCGGAGCGGGAATAGACAGCCGCAGTCGAGACGTACGGTCCGGTCAAAAGGCTAAAGTATCATCAGTAAGAAAAGCGGAGGCCGCCCCGTTCTGGCGGCCTTTATTTTTTGAAGTTCCGCCCCATTTTTAGCGCTTTCAGGTTAATTTCGAGCGTCTTTCCTGAGAAGGATTTTTTTATTACCGCCTCAAGCCGCGAACAGGGAATCGGGAGGAATACGGCCACCGCTCCCAGCAGAACAAAATTGAGGGCGCGCGGGTCGCCCGCCTCGGCGGCAAGGGAAGCGCCGTCAATCAATAGCGCGTCCGGCAGGCGCGAATACAGTATCTTTTCCGCGTCCAGGGGGCTTTCTTCCGATGCGGGAAGGGCCGCCAGGGAGCTTATTTTCCGCGTATTGCAGACAAGCTTTCCGCCCTTTTTAAGGAAGTGGATATTCCTGATCGCCTCCACCGGCTCGAAGCCTATCAGTAGGTCGCAACATCCCGGCTCTATAACCGGCGAAAACACCTTTTCGCCAAAGCGGACGTGCGATACCACGCTCCCGCCGCGCTGCGCCATGCCATGCACCTCGCTCTGCTTCACGTCGAAACCATAGGCAAGCGCCGCTTCCGCTATAACTCTCCCGGCAAGCAGTATGCCCTGGCCCCCGACGCCTGCAACGACTATATCCGCACCAGTCACGCCTTAAGCCTCCACAAATGCATCGGCCTTGCACAACCGTGCGCAAATGCCGCAGCCGCTGCATATAAGCTTATCGACCGAGACGTATCTCCGGCCAGTTTTCGATTCGACCTTAAGACCTATGCACCCGGCTTTCAGGCACTTAAGGCAGCCGGTGCATTTCTCCGCATCGATTTCAAGCGGCTTTTTTGCCAGCCTGTAGCGCAGGGCGCACGGCTGATTCGATACGAAAACGACAGGCCCGCTGGCCGCCATTTCCTCACGGAATAAAGCCTCCAGGCTCCTGATGTCGTATGCGTCGATTTCTCTTGCACGCAGCCCGCAGGCTCTGCACAAGCCCATTATATCGACCCTCGGCGCCTGCTCTTTCCTCGCATTCCGGCCCGTGCCGGGATGCTCCTGTCCGCCGGTCATGCCGGTCGTGTCGTTGTTCATAATGACGACTATGGCATCCCCGCCATTATACGCGAGATTAATCAGCCCGGTAATCCCGGAGTGCAGGAAGGTGGAATCCCCAATCACGGCGACAGGTTTCTGCTTTATTCCCCGCAGCTTAAGCCCTGTGGAGATGCCATGCGCCATAGTAACGGAAGCTCCCATGCACAGGACGGAATGGATGGCGGAAAAAGGTTCCAGCGCCCCAAGCGTATAGCAGCCTATGTCCCCGGAAACAAAGGTTTTCATCTTAGACAGCACGACGAAAAGGCCCCTGTGGGAACATCCCGCGCACAGGTTTGGAGGCCTCTCGGGAATGCCCGCGATAGGGGTTTTTGATTTGTTTTCGCGCCGTCCGGAAATACCCCCGAAGACTATGCCGGGGGTAAGCTCGCCCGTCAGAGGCAGGACGTTTTTGCCGAAATCAACCCGCACTCCCATTGCGCGCACCGCGTCCTCGATGAAAGGGTCGAGCTCCTCGACGACCGCCAACTTCCTTACGCTATCCGCGAACTCTCTTATCATTTGTTCCGGGAGCGGCCACGTCATGCCGAGCTTGAGTATCGAGGCCTCCGGAAACGCCTCGCGCACATACTGGAACGAAATGCCGGAGGCGATAATGCCAAGCCGGTCGACCTGCTTCAGACCGCCGTCCCCGCGGATGATTTGATTTATGGAAGCTTTCTCCGCCCACCGCTTAAGCTTCAGCAGGCGTTTTTCAATCGCTTTGTGCCGCTCCCTCGCATATGCCGGGAGCATAACATATTTCCGGATGTTCTTCTTAAATGCCCGGGGCCTTACGGCGGCGGCTTTAGATACTTCGACTACGCTCCTCGAATGGGAGATTCTCGTGGTTGTTCTGAGGATTACGGGCGTGTCGAACTGCTCGGAAAGCTCAAGCGCGAGTCCTGTGAAGTCCAGCGCTTCCTGTGAGTCGGAGGGTTCAAGACACGGTATCTTCGCCATGCGCGCGAAGTGGCGGGTGTCCTGCTCGTTCTGGGAACTGAACATGCCGGGATCGTCCGCCGCCATAAGGACAAGGCCCGCGTTTACGCCGGTATATGAGGCCGTCATAAGCGGGTCAGCCGCGGCGTTCACCCCGACATGCTTCATGGACGCCATCGAGCGAACCCCGGAAAGCGAGCCGCCGAGAGCGGCTTCCAGCGCCGCCTTCTCGTTTATGGACCACTCCGCATGAATTCCCTGAAGCCGGCAAAGCTCCTCAAGCACCTCGGTGCCCGGCGTTCCGGGATACGACGCGGCGAACCTCCCGCCCGCGTCCGCGAACCCCCGCGCGATGGCCTCGTTGCCTGAAAGTATCTCTTTTTTCACTCAATCAGGATAAATACAGCGCCGGTTTTTTTCAAGCTTTTTATTTAACTTGAGAAGCTAAACCATTCCATAATCGGGAGGCAACCCATGCTTCCTTCGAAAAAGGAAAACCCATATTGAGGTGGCCGTGCTTGGGTAGGGGGGCACAAAAGGGGCACAATTTGATTTGCCCTGAGTTTTGAAACTTGTAAGTGTTTGATTTAATTGGCGTCCCCCGGGGGATTTGAACCCCCGTCGCCGCCGTGAAAGGGCGGTGTCCTGGGCCTGGCTAGACGAGGGGGACGGATTTTGGCGTGCCCGTAACTATACTGAAAGATAAGACTTCCTGTCAAGCCATATTTTCTGAAATAGCCGTCCATCAATCAAAAATACCTCTTTTCACCGTCCTTTACGCATACCCTCCTGGGGTTTGCCAGCCATTTTTGTATTGTGAAACAGGCGACGTATATCTTAAAATAAGGCCATGAAAGAACTCGAAAGGCGAGTCAGAGAAGCTATAGAAGCGGAACCTGAAAATATCGGAAGATTCCTGAACGACCCTTCTGACAGGGTTATATTATCCCTGCTTGCAAACCGGAACATCGGCGAAGAACATCTGCTTGTCCTCGCAAAGAGGCGTGACTTGTCCGGGAGCGTCATGGAGGCCGTAGGGGCGAGGAAATTCGGGCCGGAGGGATACCGTGTAAAGCTCGCGCTTGTGGTGAATCCGAAGACTCCAAGACGGATGGCGCTGGGTTTTTTAAAGGACCTGAGACTCCGGGATTTGGGATTCGTTACGCGAAACAGGGGTATTCCGACCGAGCTTCGGCAGGCGTCGGAGGGGATAATAAAGGAGAAACTTCCAAGCCTTCCGCCGGGCATGAAAATTTCGCTTGCAAGGCAGGTATCCGAAGAGTTGATAAAGGCGCTGCTTGTCGAGGATAATCCGCTTGTAATCAGGGCGTGTTTCGAGAATCCGAGGATGAACGAGGCTGTGGCGCTTTGGGCGATAAATCATAAAAAAACGCCGCCTTCGACAATAGAAAACATCTCGGCACACCCGAACTGGTCTGCCAGGAAGTCCGTGAGGTTTGCGCTCGCGCGGAATCCTTACACGCCTGTCGGTCGTGCGATAGAATTTGTGCAGGGAATGGTAACCTCGGACCAGAGGTTCCTTTATAACGACCCGTCCGTGCCGGCGGCTGTGAAGGTGCAGGTGGAAATCGAGCTTGAAAGGAAAGGCCAGCCGCTTTTTCCGCCGAACGACTCAGGCAGGATTATAGGTATGCCGGAGGAAGAATAAATATCAGACTTCTGCCTTATACCCCGCCTCGGCCACAGCTTCAGACATCTTCCTTGTATCTACAACGCCTTCGTCATATGCGACTTCGGCGGATTTACCCTTTAAATCAACCTTCGCGCTTTTCACTCCGGTGAGCTCTTTCAGGGCATTTTCGACATGCATCGCGCAGTGATTGCAGGTCATGCCGGATATTGAAAGCTTGACAGTTTTCATATTTTTTCAGACTCCGAGATGAAGATAATGCATCATGCTGCCGGAAAACGACTCGAATCTACCGAAGAACATCAACACGCCGACAGAGATAAGAAGGAGCGCGGTTACGACTTCTATAAACCTGAAGTGGTGCTTTACCCTGTTGAATAGAGGCATGAAGAAATTAATCGCAAGCGACGTCAGGAAAAACGGCAGCGCCAGACCAATGGTGTAAAGGGTGAGAAGACGAATGGCTTCCCACTGGCTCTGAGATGACAATCCCATGCCGACAATGGACGCGAGAATCGGCCCTACGCACGGCGACCACCCGGCTGAGAAAGCAATGCCTATGATGAACGCCCCCACGTAACCTGACGGGATTTTACGGAAATGGGCGCGTTTTTCCTTGTATAGCCATTTGAATTTGAACAGGCCAAGGAAATGCAGTCCAAAAAGCACTATGAATATACCGCCGACCTTGCCAATAAGTTCCTTATGCTCCCGGAGCGCGGCTGAGAGAAGCGTCGTTCCCGCGCCGAACACGACTATAAATATGAAGGCGAACCCGGCGATGAAGGAGAGGGTCTTTAAAACCACCCTTCGCCTGGCGGCCTTCTCAAGATTGCTCTGATATTCTTCTATGGACATCCCTGTGATGTAGGAGAGATAAGCGGGAATAAGCGGGAGGACGCAGGGACTGAAGAAAGACAGAAGGCCTGCGGAAAAGGCCATCAGGTAAGAGACTCCTTGCTGGAACATCTTGCTTACTTAGCCTCTTTTGATGCGTATTGATCCCAGTTCATTTTCTTATACGAGCCGCTCTTTATGTATTGCAGGTACACGAGGAACGAGTTTGGCGGGAGATAGCCGTTCAAAACGTCGGCCTTCTTGCCGTCCTTGTCCAGGAAATAAATCGTCGGATAGCTCGAAACCTTGTATTTGTCGGCGAGTTGGGCCTTTGTAATCCTGCGCATCTCGTATGTTACTTTATCCTGAGATTCCGAGTCTATCTTGACCGGCACGAAATCCGCATTTATGGCCTGGGCGACCTTCGGGTCGATATATGTCGTCTTGTCGAGTTTCTTGCACCATTTGCACCACTGTGCAAAGAAATCGACCATGATATATTTTCCCTCTTTCCTCGCCTTCACGACGGCGTCATCATAGGACATCCATCTTACCTTATTATTCTCCGCCTGCACTTTCTTCAGCGCCTGCTGGTGAAGCTCGCTCACCGGATTGTTTTTCTGCTCCACCTCGTTTTTGTCCACGGCGCTCGCACATGCGGGCATGGTAAGAACCGCCGCCAGTAATAAAGACATCGTTGCCGCCTTAATCACTGAATGATTTCGCATTATTTTCCCCCAAGCGATTTCATGTAGTCCTCGAATTTTATCCCCTTTGCATAGGCTCCGCTTGAGATATAGGTAAGTTTCGGCTCGAAATCCGAGGCGGGTTCATAGCCGGGCACATTACCTATCTTCTGCTGCTTACCGTCGAGAAACCAGATTGTAGGGAAGCCGGACACCGCGTATTCTCCGGCCAGGTCCTTCTCCGTGACGGATTTTCCGTTCTCCATTACCTGGTCGTCGCCCTCGGCGTTCACCTTTATTGCGATGAAGCTGTCGTTCAAGGTCTTAATTACCTGGGGGTCCTGATAAGTGGTGGATTCGAGAAGTTTGCAGTATTTGCACCATGTGGTGTAGAAATCGATCATTACCGGTTTTCCGGTTTTTGCGGACTGCGCAATGCCATCGGTATAGTTCATCCAGTGTATGCCGTCCCCCGGGACAGGCGCGGCGGCTGTCTGCGCTCCTTTTTTCTCGCATCCGAACTGGAAAAACAGAAATACCGCCATCAGCAAAAGCGCCGTAGTCTTAAGATATTTCATTTAGTTCCCCCGTTTTTCTTTTTATGTTCCTTCCCGATATAAAGGGAAGGATTTTTGTCGAATGCTTTCTTGCACTTCAGGCTGCAGAAGTGATAGGTTTTTCCTTTGTACATGCTGCGGTATTTCGATTTCTTTGCGACTACGTCCATGCCGCATACCGGGTCTACCACAATATCCTGCTTGGTCGGGTCTTTCGAGTTTATACCGCATTCGCCGTTCTTGGTGCACTGTTTCGGCGAATCGGCCCATGCAGGCGATAGCGCCGCAGCAAGGGACACCATAACAAGGACAATAAAAAGCTTTTTCATAAAACTCTTCCTCCTTGCGTAAGCCGGTCCGGCTATTTCATGTTCTCCATCTTTTTTCTCATCATTTTTTCCATCATGTCTTTTTTCGCGCCGCCGCACGACATGGAGCACTTACCGCCGGACAGTGAAAGTTTCTTCAGTTTTTCAAGCTGATTCCTGGTCAGCACGTTTCTCGCATCCGCCGCGGTTTTAATGACTGTCATACGGAGCTTCAGCCGAGCGGCCTCTATTTCTTTCAGTTTCGCCTCCGCATCGGAAAGCTTGAAAGAGGCGTCCTTTATTATATCCGAGAGCTGAAGCTCGAGGACCATTACGGTTGCGCCTTTCATGATGGTCTCTTCGCGGAGATTTTCCTTGAGTTTCGCAAGTTTTTCGACCTGGTCGTCGGTAAGGCTCAGGGCGTCCCTGCGGTCAAGGTAATATTCAGGCGTCTTCATGGTCCTCATCATGGGAGACCCCATCATGCCCATCGGCCCCATGCCGCCCATCATACCCATACGCGGGCCCGTCATGCCGCCAGCCGCATGGCACATCCTGCACTTCATCATGCCCATGCCATCCATTCCCATGCGTCCGCGCATACCGCCCATCATGCCCATCATCGGGCCAGTCTTGCGGCAGTTTCCGCAGCCGCATTTATCGCGGCAGCCGCAGGTCTGTGAATTCATATTGCAGTTAGCAGGCATTTCGCCTTTTTGCGCGGCCATATCCGCAGTCGCGGGGAAGGCTGTAAAAATCAGAGACATTACGCATAAAAGCTGCAATGCACGCACTTTCATCTCCGCCTCCTGGTTTTTATTTTTCTGACGATGGGATTAATCATAACCTGATTCGCTTCGACAAGTATATCAGCGAAAAAACACAAACGCAACGGTTTATGTTGTTCTATTGACAAATTACGGACAGGAAGGTTAAAATGCGGCAGGCTGTAAAACTTTTATTAATGAGGGTTACACAAGATGATACCGGCGATAGAATGGAAAAACGGGAAGGTCCTGATGCTCGACCAGACCAAACTGCCTGGCGAGATAGTTTACGTTGACTGCTCTGATTATAAAACCGTAGCAAAGGGCATAAAAGATCTGTGGATTCGCGGCGCGCCCGCCATCGGGATTGCCGCCGCCATGGGAGTCGCGCTTGCGGCCAGGGATGTAAAGGCAAAGGATTTCGACAGTTTCTATAAAAAACTGCTCCCCGCCTGCGAGCACTTGGCCGCCCAGAGACCTACGGCCGTTAATCTCTTCTGGGCCATAGACAGGATGAAACGGTTTGCCCTGGAACACCGGGACGAAGGCGTGAATAAAATAAAGGAACTTCTCGCCCGCGAGGCCCGGAAGGTTCTTGAGGAGGATATAAAAATAAACCGGTCCATAGGGGAATTCGGGGCCGGTTTCATACGAGACGGTGATACAGTCCTCACACACTGCAATGCGGGTTCGCTTGCCACAGGGGGCTACGGCACGGCGACGGCGCCGATACGCGTGGCCGTTGAGCAGGGAAAGCGGATAAAAGTATTTGCCGACGAGACAAGGCCGGTGCTTCAGGGCGCGCGCCTGACCGCCTGGGAGCTTATGCAGGACGGAATAGACGTTACACTGATAACTGACAACATGGCCGGTTATTTCATGAAAAAAGGCGAGATAGACCTTGCCATAGTCGGGACGGACAGGACGGTGCGCAATGGCGACGTGGCAAATAAAATCGGCACCTATACCGTCGCCGTCCTCTGTAAGGAGCACGGTCTGCCCTTTTATGTCGCGGCCCCGACTTCTACGATAGATCTTTCCATGCCGTCAGGCGAGCATATACCGATTGAAGAGCGCCATCCCTGCGAGGTCACGGATGTCTGCGGGAGCCTTTGCATAGCCCCCAAGGGCGTAAAGGTGAAAAATCCGGCCTTCGACGTTACCCCGGCCAGGTATATAACGGCAATCATAACCGAGAAAGGGGCCTTCAGGCCGAGGGATATAAGGAAGCTTGCTGAAAAGGAAGTTAACCTGGAGAAGGTTCGGATTAAACAGGAGGACCGCCCATGATAAAAGGGCTTAGGGCCAAGCTTGGAGTGGTGATAGTTTCTCTTATGGCCGTGTGGATTGCGTCTTTTGTTTATCTCTCGAACAGTCATCCTTCCTGGGTGCTTCCTGTGGCGGCGACGCTCGCCATCATAAGCCTTGTCGTTATGATGTATAGTTTCAACAGGCTCGTCCTGAAGCCCTTGCAACGCATGAAGAATATTATGAGCAGCATGGTCGAGGGCAACGCCGACCTTACCCAGAGGCTGGACCTCAAAACCGACGACGAACTCGGGGCGGTTGCGGGTTATATAAACATGTTCATGGAGAGGCTTCAGGACCTTGTGGTGAATGCGGGAGAGAACTCGAGGCTCTTGCTTAAGCTTACGGAAGATATACGGACAAAAGCGGATTCATTCGCCTCCGGCGCCAGTGAGCAGGAGGAGGCTACAAACGGGAATTTCAAGGCGCTGGAGAGGATGGACAGGTCTGTCCAGGATATAGCGGGCAGCGCCGAAAGCCTGAATATTACCGCGGCGGACAGTTCCGCGACGGTTACCGAAATGGCCGCGCAGGTCGATGTCGTTGCGGAGAGCACGGCCAATCTTTCGAGCCATGTAGAGGAGGCTTCGTCGTCGATTGCGGAAATGAACATGTCCATAAAGGAAGTGGCGGAGAATGTGAAGGTTCTTTCCGAGCTTGCATCGGAAACCGCCGGTGGCGTCGGGCGCATACACGTCATGATCCGGGAAGTCGAAGGCAAAGCGAAGAAATCGGCAACGCTCTCGCAGGAGGTTTCACATGACGCCGATACTCTCGGGAACGAAGCGATAGTCAGGACCATGGAAGCCATGGATATGATAAGGGTGACCGTCGAGCAGACGTCTGATGTCATAGAGAGCCTGAGCCGGAGGTCCGCCGAAGTCGGCAAAATTATTAAAGTGATAGACGAGATTACCAACCAGACTTCGCTCCTTGCGCTGAATGCGGCAATTCTCGCTGCGCAAGCGGGGGAACACGGCAAGGGGTTTTCGGTGGTGGCGAACGAGATAAAAGACCTGGCGGAGCGTACGTCTTCCTCCACTGGCGAAATAGCCAAACTCATAAAGTCCGTCCAGGAGGAATCGCTGGCGGCTGCGAAATCCATGCGCTCCGGAAAAGAACGGGTTATCGATGGCGCAAAGATGGCTTCAGGCGCGGCGGAAGCCCTTGCCAAGATAATAGAGTCGTCGAACCGTTCCATGAAAACCGCAATAGAGATAGAGCAGGCCACGACAAGACAGGTGGATGCCGTGCAGCAGGTGGCCGAGGCCATAACTAACGTGCATGAACGGGTTCAGCAGATAGAGAAGGCTACTCAGGAGCAGGCGAGGGGAAGCGAGCTTATAGCCTCCGCCGCCGAGAAAATAAGCGATATATCCAGGGAAGTGAGAAAGGCCATGGATGAGCAGGCCCGGGGCATAAAGGAATTCGCAAAAAGCCTTGAGGATACGCGCGACCTTTCCGGGACTATCGCCAACGCTACGAAGAATCAGAAAGACGACAGCGGCGGGATAGTAATCTCAATGGAAAAGTTCCTCGAAATTGCCCAGATAAACTCGGAAATATCGAAGGACATGGAAGAGTCCGTAGGCAAGCTCCTCAGGCAGACCGTTTACCTGCGGGACGAGATGGGGAAGTTTAAGGTTTGAGGTTTAATTTTTTTAAATTAAAATCAGCTATCGCTCTGCTCGTAGTCTTCATAGCCGCCTGCGCCGGCCCGGAAGCGTCAACCCGGCCTGTTTCCGGGAAATCTCCCGCGCCGCCGCTCGTAAGAATAGGGCCTGACAACTATCCCGGCTTTATTGACGACTCCGAGCCTTTCTCGCTTGCCCGCGCCGCCGCGAATTCCGTCGATTACTTCTCCAAGCTGCCGGAAAAGACAATCATATTTGGCCAGGACAGATATTCCGCATCCGGCATGGCAAAAGCCCTGTCTCTGTTCAGGGAGTTTCTGCTTTCAGGCCCATCGGCAAGGCTTGTGAAAAAATACGTTACGGAAAAATTCAACGTATATGAATCCACGGGCTTCGATGGCCGTGGCAGCGTCCTATTTACCGGCTATTACTGCCCGGAGATAAAAGCCAGCCTTACCCGGACCAAGGAATTCAAATACCCTCTGTATAAAAAACCGGACGATCTTGTCCTGGTGGACCTTGGGGATTTCGACAAATATCTTAACGGGACGATTATAGGCAGGGTAAAGGACGGCACGCTCGTGCCGTATTATTCGAGGCGAGAAATCCGAGAGGGGGCGCTTGACGGCCAGGGTCTCGAAATAGCATGGTGCAAGGACCCTCTGGACATATTTTTCCTCCAGGTTCAAGGCTCCGGGGTGCTTAAATTCCCCGACGGCACAAGGAAACATGTGAACTATGCCGGAGAAAATGGCAGGGAATACAGTAGCATAGGCGCTATTCTCATGAAAAAATGCCAGGAGGAAGGTGGCCGTATGTCGCTTGAA
This sequence comes from Nitrospirota bacterium, assembly GCA_027328825.1. Taxonomy (GTDB): domain Bacteria; phylum Nitrospirota; class JACRHJ01; order JACRHJ01; family JACRHJ01; genus JAKAHE01. Next base: position 5,675 of record DAHWTK010000029.1, on the reverse strand, counting down.
TGGCTGAAGAACTACCTTCATTCGCACCCCGGAAGGATGAATTCCATCCTGGACAAAAACAAAAGCTACGTTTTCTTCACGCTTTCAAATGACGGCCCGTTCGGCTGCCTGAGCGAACCGGTAACGGGCGGCAGGAGCATAGCGGTGGACAATGAAATTTTTCCTCCGGGCGCGCTGGCGTTCGTGGCTACACGTGAGCCGGATTTTAAAACTTACGATAAGCTTGCAAGCTGGTCGCCATTTAAGAGATTCGTTATGGCTCAAGACGAGGGCGGGGCCATAAAAGGGCCGGGAAGGGTGGATATTTATTTCGGATACGGGCGCAAGGCCGCGGAAGAGGCGGGTTTCATGAAGCGGGACGGCAGACTCTATTTTCTTGCCCCGAAGGACGCCATCATATCTCCTCGATAAGCCAATATTTTTCAAATCCTTTGACAAATAAAGGAAAATAACTATAATACCTTAAGGGGAGTTCCGTTTTCACCTTGTATATCGAGGGGGTAGAAAATTGGCGACCGTTATAGCGGTAAGTGTAAGCGCGAAAAAAGGAATGCGCAAAAAAAACGTGGATAGCGCGGAGTTTCTCGCAAACTTCGGAATAGATGGCGACGCCCATGCAAGCTCCGAGTGGCACAGGCAGGTAAGCCTACTTGCCATCGAGAGCATTGAGAAGATGAGAAAAGCCGGCCTTAACGTAAATCCAGGAGATTTCGCCGAGAATGTAACTACCGAGGGAATAGACCTGCTGAAACTCCCCATAGGGACTAAAATAAAGATAGGCCCTGCGATGGGCGAGGTGAGCCAGATAGGGAAGGAGTGCCATTCCCGGTGTGCGATATACTATCAGGCCGGGGATTGCGTTATGCCGAAAGAGGGCATTTTCATAAAAGTCCTCCAGGGCGGAGTTGTAAAGCCGGGGGACGAAGTGCGTATAATTGCATGATAAAGGCGGCTGTTCTTACGATTTCAGACAAAGGCTCGCGGGGCGAAAGAGAGGATTTATCCGGCCCGGCGGTCATGGAAATGCTTGGAAATATCGGCGCGGAGATTATCAATTACGAGATTATTCCGGACGATGCGGAAGTTATAAGCGCCCGGATTATAAGACTTTCTGACGAGACAGGAGCGGATTTAATCGTCACGACCGGTGGCACGGGCGTTTCCCCCCGGGACGTTACTCCGGAGGCAACAAAGGCGGTAATCGACCGGGAGCTTCCGGGAATGGCTGAGGCTATGCGTGCGGAATCGTTAAAGAAAACTCCACACGCCATGATCTCACGCACAGTCTGCGGGATACGTGGAAAGACGCTGATAATAAACCTGCCGGGGAGCGTGAAAGGGGCTAAAGAGAACCTCGCGGTCGTTCTGCCTGCGATACCGCACGCTATAGAAAAAATCTGCGGCAGCGACGCCGAATGCGGCCAAACCTTCTGATTTTCTTAGCCTGAATATTTTTTACGGATTATTTTTCTCTATCTTAAAATTAGCAAGCCTTTTACCGAAAACCGAGGATAACCTGTAGAAGTCCTCCGCCTCTTCCATCGTTACCCTCTCTCCTTCGAGCATTTTCCCGGAATACGATTCTATTGCTGACGCCTCGCGTTTCATGTCCGTAAACTGCTCGCGCAGCCTGCTGTTCATTGTGTTAAACGAATCTGACAGGCTTTTAAGTTCATCTCCCGCACGGAGTTCAAATCGGCCTGTCAGGTCGCCGCCGCCAATACTTTCAGCCGCCTTGCCAAGCCTCAATACCGGCCCTGTAAGCCTTTGCGAAACAATCTGAACAACCGTTATCACCGCGGCCAGAATCAGAAGGATGATCCAGAAATTGACCTTCAGCAGGGCCGGGACCACGATGTCCGAAGTGCTGGTCGCCCTGATATGACTCATGTAAAAAAGCTCCTCCGCTTTCCGGCTGACGGAGTGGTAAACGAAAAATCCCGCCGCGGCGAAACCGGCTGCGCCCAGTATCAGGAATCTTGCCGCAAACCGTGCCTGAAACCCCTTTTTTACAAAATAGTTTCGTCTTCTCCAGGGCTTTGCGCCTGAAATGTTTTTCACAGGATTCCTCCTATTTTATATGGCAGGCGAAGCAGAGATCCTGGTAACTGTCCGGTGTGCCTATTACAAGGGCGTCTCCCTGGCTGCTGTACGGGTCGTGGCACGTGCAGCAGCCGACCTTGCCGTCGAACAGTTTGAGTCTCTTGTCGAGGCTATCAACCTGGACGTAATCGTCCTTTCCGTCCGATGCAGTTTCATAATCCATACCTATCGGATGAGACATTCCTATGTTCGCATCGGCATGATTGAAAACGCCGATTTTCAGGGAGGTTTTCTGTATCGTATCGTCGCCGTGGCAGTCGAGACAGGCAAGAGATAACGGGTCGATGTCAGAGCTCTGGTCTATGACATCGTAACTGGCGAAACCGTGGCTTCTGTCCATAACCGACTTGTGTATTGGAAATATACTTGTGCGGTTATCGTTTACATCAGCCGAGGGAGATCCCATCTGTATCTGTTTAATGCCTTCATCCGTATTGTGGCACGAAATGCAGAAGCTTTTACCGATGACCTCGCGCCTCAGAAAAAACGTCTTCTGACCCGTCAGGGGATTTATATACGGTCCGTGGATTTCGTGACAGGTGACACAGGTTATCCTTCCCCTGGAATCGAGCGGCATGTCCGGGGGGATATTCACACGGTTCGACGGCACTATATCCACCTGATGCGATATTATCCCGGACATGTCATGGCAGCGCGCACACAGGTTGGAGATGGTATCGGTAAAGCGGAGCGGCTCGGTGCTGCCTTCCGTGGGAATTGTAAAATGGCACGAAAAACAGTCGGACTGTGTGAAATTGTGCGGGTTCGAGTCGCTACCGTATTGCGTGGCGAAAGCGACGGCTGCAATGGCTGTTGTTAAAATTGATAGCAGGTATATCGGGCGCATTTTTTGCCTCTTAATTTGAAGTCTTTATCAAATCCAGGCTGTTTAAAAGCTCGCCCGCAGCCGCATGAGTTTCACCCAGAATCGCGCCGCGCTCCGCCTCTGAGGCGTCTTTTAACCTCCGGGCGCACTCGTCCAGCCGAACATATGCCTCGCGTATGCCGGATATTTTCTCACGCAGTCCGACTATCATGGAATTCACCTGGCGGGCGAGTTCCTTGGCCTCGTCTTTTTCCCGGAGGTTGATTTCAAAAGAAAGATCTCCTTCGGCGACTTGAAGCGCCGTCTTTTCTACCCTCCAGAAAGGCCCGGCGAGCTTGTGGGATATTACAAGCTCCAGGGTAATTATCCCTATTGCGAGCAGGCTTAAGGCGGCGGCCTCGGAAATGCCTATGGCGAAAGGCAGGCTGAACCTAAGGGCCTTTACGGTTTCGAGGGCGTCGGAAAATCCGCCGTGTATGTTTTCATTGAGCAATAGATATATTGCGCCGCTTAAAAACGCGGCTGATGCTATTATCATAAGGCCGGTATTAAGCGCTGTCTTTGCCTGGAACGTTTTTCCAATATAATTTGACTTCATCCTAGGCCTCCGCGCATGTGTTGAAAAGCTTTAACTCCTTGACACATAAACCCAAACATGTTAAGTTGCCATTGTCGAGGCAAGTAATTTTAAAATAAATTTTATATCTTATATTTAAGCAATGAAAAATAAATTTGTCAAGCCGTTTTACCCAGGCATTGAGGAATTCAGGGAAAAAGCGAAGCAGGGAAATTTAATCCCCGTGTACCGCGAGTTGCTTGCGGACATGCTTACGCCGGTTTCGGCGTTCCTTAAAATCGATACCGGAAACTACTCTTTCCTGCTCGAAAGCGTCGAGGGTGGCGAGAAATGGGCCAGATATTCCTTTCTCGGCGCCAACCCCTCAGTAATAATCCGGACTGAGGGGAAAAAAGGCTTTATAGAAAGAAACGGCGAGACGGAAGAAAAAGAGCTTGCCGGAGACCCGATTGAGTTCCTTAAAGAAGCAATGGGACAATACCGTCCGGTCCCGGTGGAGGGCCTGCCGCGCTTCTTCGGCGGCGCCGTCGGATATTCCGGCTACGATATAGTCAGTTTTCTGGAGGATACCGGGAGAAGGGAAAAGCCGGGGCTTGGATGTCCGGATATTCTCTTCATGCTTACGGACACGCTGCTAATATTCGACAATATCGCCCAGAAGATTAAGGTTGTGGCGAATGCGTATATAGACGGCGACGGTATTGATTCGGCTTACGACAAGGCGGTATCTAAAATTGACGCCCTTGTCGATGCCCTTAAGGGAAAGCCGCCCAAGCGGAAGAAGCCGAAGGCCAAAATTACCGGTCGGCTGAAGTCCAATTTCACGAAAAAGGATTTCGAGAAGGCCGTCAGCGCCGCCAAGGAGTATATCAAGGCGGGAGACATATTCCAGGTAGTTCTCTCGCAGAGATTTGAAGAAAAGGCAAAGCTCGACCCTTTCGACGTCTACCGCGCGCTTCGTGTCATAAATCCTTCGCCGTACATGTTCTACCTCAAATGCGGCGATTTTGTCCTTTCCGGATCCTCGCCTGAAGTTATGGTGCGGGTCGAGGGCTCCAGGATAGACCTGCGGCCAATTGCCGGGACCAGAAAAAGAGGGGCGAACGAAGAGGAAGACGAATCGCTGATAAAGGAACTGCTTGCCGACCCGAAGGAGTGCGCCGAGCATATAATGCTGGTCGACCTGGGACGAAACGACGTCGGCAGAGTATCGAAACCGGGCAAGGTCGCCGTGAACGAGCTTATGGTCATCGAGAAATATTCCCATGTAATGCACATAGTATCGAACGTCCGGGGCGAACTGGACGACAGCCGGGACGCATACGACGTAATGAAGGCCTGCTTTCCGGCTGGCACGGTCTCCGGCGCTCCGAAGATACGCGCCATGCAGATAATCGAGGCCCTTGAGCCGACCAGACGAGGGCCATATGCTGGCGCGGTAGGATATTTCAGCTTTACGGGCAATATGGACACATGTATCACCATAAGGACGCTGCTATTCAAGGACGGCAAGGTATACGTTCAGGCCGGCGCCGGTCTTGTCGCGGACTCCGTGCCTCAGGAAGAGTATGCCGAGACGGTAAACAAAGCCGCCGCGATGATGAGGGCACTGGAAATGGCGGGAGAAGGGCTATAGGTCACAAGCGGGTTTCCGAGGTATTATTATGCTTTTGATGATCGATAACTACGACTCGTTCACGTATAACCTCGTACAGTATTTCGGCGAGCTGGGCGAGGAACTGAAGGTATACAGAAATGACAAGATTGCTCTGGACGAGATAGAGAATCTTAAGCCGGAAGGGATTGTAATATCCCCAGGCCCTTGCACGCCTAAGGAGGCGGGCATATCGGTGGACGCCATAAAGCGCTTCGCCGGGAAGATACCCATCCTCGGAGTGTGCCTGGGGCATCAGTCAATAGGCGAGGCGTTCGGCGGGGATGTCGTCCGGGCCGCGAGGCTTATGCACGGGAAAACGTCCATGCTCCATCACGATGGAAAGACGATTTTCAAAAATATTGTCAATCCGTTCGAGGCCACGCGTTATCACTCGCTCATCGTAAAGCGTGATACGCTTCCGGATTGCCTGGAGGTCTCGGCCTGGACAGACCGGGGCGAAATAATGGCGCTTCGGCACCGGGAGTTTTTCGTGGAAGGCGTGCAGTTCCATC
>DAHWTK010000028.1 GCA_027328825.1 Nitrospirota bacterium | reverse complement strand
GCACGGCGTCTCGGTGCATATATCGAAGGGCAAGGAGAGGACGATTATCGGCGCGATAGGGGAGGAGTCGGTAATCTCCGAGCTCCCGCTTGCGGCGATGCCCGGCGTCGAGAAGGTGATGCCGATACTCAAGCCCTACAAGCTCGTATCGCGCGAGTTCCGGAAAGAGAATACTGTCGTCAAGGTCGGCAGGGAGAAAATCGGCGGCAAAAAGCTGGCGATTATCGCCGGGCCGTGCGCCGTGGAAGGGCGAAGAAGGCTACTCACGGTCGCGGAAGATGTGAAAAAGGCCGGGGCCGGTTTCATCCGGGGCGGCGCGTTCAAACCGAGAACATCTCCATACTCCTTTCAGGGCCTTGGTGAGGAAGGTTTAAGATATCTTGCAGAGGCGCGTGAGAAGACCGGCCTGCCTGTCGTGACGGAGCTTATGGACCCGCGCGACACGGAGATGGTCGTGAATTACGCCGACGTAATTCAAATCGGCGCAAGGAACATGCAGAACTTCCGCCTGCTGAAAGAGGTAGGCCTTACGAGGACGCCGGTGCTCCTGAAGCGCGGCCTTTCCGCGACGATAAAGGAATTTCTGATGTCTGCCGAGTATATAATGTCGCAGGGGAACCACAGGGTGATATTCTGCGAGAGGGGCATCAGGACGTTCGAGACCTATACCCGTAATACGCTCGACTTATCAGCCGTTCCCATCCTTAAAAAAGAGAGCCACCTCCCGGTAATAGTAGACCCGTCTCACGGCGTCGGGATACGCGAGTTTATCCCCCAAATGGCGATGGCAGCGATTGCCGCCGGAGCGGACGGGCTGATAATCGAAGTGCACTCCCGCCCGGAAGAGGCCTTAAGCGACGGCGAACAGTCGCTTGAGCCGAAAACCTTCGCCCGGCTTATGAAGGACATAAAAGGTATCGCCAGGCTCATGGGGAGAAGCTCTTGAGCGCCGAGCCCAGGTTTAACCAGGCGACGATTATCGGCGTTGGACTTATCGGCGGCTCCATTGCCGGAGTTATCAGGTCTCGCGGGATTGCGCGGGCGGTAGTCGGCGTGGGGAGGAACAAGGAAAATCTCGATATTGCCGTTAGGCTCGGTCTCATCGACCGCTACTTCCAGGATGCCAGAAAAGGCGTCTGCGGCTCAGACCTCGTGATACTCTGCTGTCCCGTCGGCTCCTTCGAGCATGTGGCCAGAGAAATAAAACCTTACCTGAAAGACCAGGCGATTGTAACGGATGCCGGGAGTGTGAAGGGTGAGCTTGTCGAGCGCCTGGAGGAGATATTCTACCTCAAGGCCAGGTACGTTCCGGCGCATCCTATCGCGGGGAGCGAACGCTCCGGGGCCGAGGCCGCGAACCTTAAATTATTCTACGGCGCGCGCTGCATCCTGACGCCCACAAGGAACACGGACATTGATGCTCTTGAGGCGGTATCCGACCTCTGGGAGGCTGCCGGGGCCGTGGTTTCGAGGATGGACCCGTTCGACCACGATCGCGTTTTTGGGATGGTGAGCCATCTCCCGCACCTGGCGGCATATGCGATGGTATTGGCGCTTACACAGATGGACGGCGGCGAGGACGCCATATCTTATGCAGCAGGCGGTTTTAAGGATTTTACGCGCATCGCCGGAAGCCATCCCGGGATGTGGCGGGACATCTGCCTGCTTAATTCCGGCAATATTTCCGACGCACTTGGGACGTATATCAAGTCATTGGAAAAACTCCGCGATCTCATGGAATCCGGCGACGGAGAAGCCTTGCTCGCGGAATTCGAGAAGGCAAGGGTTGTAAGGCAGAGAATAAGATAGTATGGAAAAAATGACAATAAAACCTTCCGGCCCACTGCGCGGTTCAGTGCGCGTTCCCGGGGACAAGTCTATCTCGCACAGGGCCGTCATGCTTGGAGCCATAGCGGAAGGGACATCCCGCATATCCGGCTTTCTCACTGGTGAGGACAGCGTGAATACCGCAAGAGCGCTTGCCGCGATGGGGGTTGAAATCGAAGGCATGGGCGGGACGGAGCTTGTCGTTCACGGCGTCGGTTTGCGCGGCCTCAAGGCTCCCGGATGCGCCCTCGACCTCGGCAACTCCGGGACGAGCATCAGGCTTTTGTCCGGGCTTCTGTCCGGCCAGGGGTTCGGATCCACTTTAACGGGCGACCAATACCTGCGCAAACGTCCGATGACGAGGATAGTCAAGCCGCTCTCCATGATGGGCGCGATGATTTCCGGGCAGGGAGAAAAGAATTATCCGCCGCTTAATATTAAGCCGTCGGGCGGTTTGAATGGTATCGTTTATTCCTCTCCGATTGCAAGCGCGCAGGTGAAGTCCGCAATACTCCTTGCGGGGCTTTATGCGGACGGGACGACGACCGTTACCGAGCCGATGAAGTCGCGTGACCATACCGAGCGGATGCTCAAATATATGGGCGCGGAACTGCGAGAGGACGGTCTTTCCGTTTCCGTTACGGGTGGGCAAAAGCTCATTGCGCGTGATTTCATGGTTCCGGGAGATTTATCCTCCGCGGCGTTCCTGATGGTCGCGGTGGCTGTCGTGCCGGGATCGAAGGTTACAATAAAAGATGTAGGTATCAATCCTACCAGAACCGGCATAATCGATATTTTGCGGTTGATGGGAGCGCGGATTGCTATTGGCAATGTTCGCAACGACGGCCCGGAGCCGATTGCGGATATTACGGTAAAACACTCGGAGCTAAACGGCATAGAGATAGGCGGAGAATTGCTCCTGCGGGCTATAGACGAGTTCCCGATTATCTGCATCGCGGCAGCCGCCGCTCATGGGACGACCGTCATAAAGGACGCGGCAGAGCTTCGTGTAAAGGAGTCGGACAGGATTGCCGCGATGGCGGGCGAGCTTACGAAAATCGGCGTGAATGTGTTGGAGACTCCGGACGGCTTGATAATTCACGGAGGGACTCCGATACGCGCGGCAGAGGTTGACAGCCACGGAGACCATCGTGTTGCGATGTCCATGGCCGTTGCGGGATTGATTGCCAAGGGCGGGGAAATGATAATATTCGACACGGAAAATATAAAAACGTCGTTTCCGGGGTTCATCGAGTTGTTGGAATCGCTGAAATGAAGAAATTGATTGTAGCCATAGACGGCCCGTCGGGGGCCGGGAAGAGCACGGTAGGGAAGCTTCTCGCAAAAGAGTTGGGCTATCTATATATCGACACAGGTGCGATGTACCGGGCGATAGGTCTGAAGGCCGTCCGCGAGGGCATCGAGCTTAAAGAAAACGATTCGCTCCGGGGGCTTTGCGCGCGGACGGATGTCAGGCTTGTGCAGGGCGAAGGCAGCCTTCGTGTATACTTGGATGATGAAGACGTGAGCGATTCCATCCGCACGCCTGAAATGGGGATGGTTGCATCCGCCGTCTCGGCTCAACCCTGTGTAAGGGAGAGGCTTCTGGAGCTTCAGAGACGATTGGGCGAGGGCGGCGGTGTGGTGCTGGAAGGGCGGGATATAGGAACAGTAGTGTTCCCGGAGGCCAAGGTGAAGTTTTACCTCGACGCTAAGGTCGAAGAACGGGCGAGGCGGCGCTGGAAGGAGTTCATGGAGAAGGGCATTGAGACGGACTTGCAAAAGACCATCGAAGATGTTGCAAAACGGGACTATGACGACAGTCACAGGGATATTGCGCCGCTCAAGAGAGCCTCGGACGCGGTTGTTGTGGACAGCTCCGGCCTGAGCATAAACGAAGTGGTAGCCCTGATGAAGGAGAAAGTGCTGAAAGTTGCGGGGAATTAAAACCCATATACTCTACGACACGGCTCACGCCATCTTCTTTGTCATGTTTAAAATTCTCTTCGGATACAGGATTGCCGGACGCGAGAACGTGCCGAAAACAGGTCCCGTAATCCTCGCCAGCAACCACGCGAGTTTTCTCGACCCGCCGCTCGTCGGCTCGGCCCTCTGGCGCAGGGTAAACTTCGTCGCGCGCGATACGCTCTTCAACAGGCCCTGGAAGAAATTTATTCTGGACAGGTGGAAGGCGTTCCCGATAAATCGCGACAGGCTGGATAAAACGACCCTGACCGACATAATGAACCGGCTTAAAAGAGGAGAGCCTGTCTGCCTTTTCCCGGAGGGGACAAGGAGCCTGGACGAAAATTTCCTGCCAGGCAAGGCCGGTATCGGAATGATCGTATCTATTGCAAAAGTCCCCGTGGTGCCGGTTTATATAAACGGTAGTTACAAGACGATGGGCAAGGAGCATAAGGTTCTGAAGCCGACCGAGATTTCCGTGACCTTCGGAAAGCCTATGGATTTTTCCGCATTGGACGGCAAAAGGGGGCACGAGCGCTACCAGTTGATTGCCGATGCCATAATGGAGGAAATAAAAAAGCTCAAAGAGGATAATCACGTATAAATATACTGGAAAACCCAAATGAAATATGTTAAGATTTAAATCTTGCAGGATTTCAGGCCTGCGTGCCTGAAAAATAAAATACCGGAGGTAATTGGTTCTGATGGCAAAAGAGGAAAAGAAACTGGCAATGGATTATTCCGCCGAAGATGAGGAAGGCTTCGAGGAGGGGGGGGCGGAAGGCCAGGATAAAGATGAAATGTCCCGCCTCTATGACGAATCGTTCAAAAGCGTGGAGGAGGGGACGGTCGTCAAGGGCCGTGTCATTCAGGTCCGGCAGGACGGCGTGGTGGTTGACGTCGGATATAAATCGGAGGGTATCATACCCATCGAGGAGATACACGCCGACGAACTCAAGAGGATAAAGGTCGGCGACGATATCGAGGTATATCTCGAAGAGCGCGAGGATTCCGAAGGCAATATCGTTCTCTCCAAGGAAAAGGCCGACAAGATAAAGATATGGGAGCAGATAGAAGAAGCCTGCAACAAGGATATGACCGTGACCGGCAAGGTCATCGCCCGCATAAAGGGCGGCATGACGGTTGATATAAACGGCGTAAAAGGCTTCCTTCCGGGTTCGCAGGTTGACTTAAGGCCTGTGCGGAACCTCGATTCACTGATTGGCCAGACCTTCGAGCTGAAGGTGCTTAAGGTAAACCAACGCCGCGGCAACATCGTCCTTTCCAGAAGGGCGCTCCTTGAGGAAGTCCGCGATAAGAAAAAGTCCGAGACACTTTCTACGCTCAAGGAAGGCGTCGTGATAGACGGTATCGTAAAGAACATCACGGAATACGGCGCGTTTATAGACCTAGGCGGCATCGACGGCCTGCTCCACATCACCGATATGTCCTGGGGCAGGGTGAGCCATCCTTCCGAGATGTTCGTCGTGGGCGACAGGATAAAGGTTATGGTGCTGAAATACGACCGTGAGAACGAGAAGGTTTCTCTCGGCCTGAAACAGCTTTCCAACGACCCGTGGGCGATGGCCGATAACAAATATCCCGTCGGCGCGAGGGTGCGCGGCAAGGTGGTAAGCCTTACCGACTACGGCGCGTTTGTCGAACTTGAGCAGGGCATAGAAGGCCTCGTACACGTCTCGGAGATGTCCTGGACGCAGAAAGTCCGCCATCCGAGCAAGGTCGTCGGCATGGGCGACATCATCGACGCCGTGGTTCTTTCCATAGACAAAGCCAACAAGCGCATCTCGCTCGGCATGAAGCAGGTAGAGCCGAATCCCTGGGACGTCATAGCGGAAAAATATCCCGTCGGTTCTAAGATAGAAGGGAAGGTAAGGAACCTCACGGATTTCGGCGCGTTCGTCGGGCTGGAGGAAGGAATCGACGGCCTTATCCACATTTCCGATATCTCCTGGACAAAACACCTTAAGCATCCGTCAGAGGTCCTCAAGAAGGGCCAGAAGGTGGAGGCGGTGGTGCTCTCCGTTGACAAGGAAAAGGAACGGCTCTCGCTGGGCTTGAAGCAGCTTGACTCCGATCCCTGGGACCGCGAGATACCCGGTTCCTACAGAGTCGGCGATAATGTCACCTGCAAGGTTATAAAAATTACCGATTTCGGTGTATTTGTCGAGCTTGAAGGCGGTGTCGAGGGCCTTATACATATCTCTGAGATAGACAAGGACCAGCATGCCAAGGTGGAAGACCTGCTTAAGCTCGACGACGAGGTAACCGCCAAGATTATCAAGGTGGATACCGCCGAACGCAAGATAGGCCTGTCCATAAAGGCTTTCAAAAAAGAAGGCGAGAAGTCCGACCAGGAGAGCTACAGGAACTCTCAGGATAAATTCGACAGCTCGCTCGGCGCACGCATAAAGGACAGCGGCAAGGACGAGGCGTAACTCCCTGATTTTCCGGGCGGTTGTCGCGGGGGGGCTTGAATGAACAGGAAACCTGTGGCGTTCCTTATTGTCGGGATAATTGTCGTTGTCGCGCTTGTAATCGCGATATCAACCGGCGCTTCCCTTTTCCTGGGGAAGACGCCGGTTGCCGCTTCCGGCAAGGTGGCGGTCATAAAAATAGACGGGATTATACTCTCCTCCGAAGACGTAATTCACCAGCTTAAAAAATACTCCAGAAATCCATCCGTTAAGGCCATCGTCCTCCGGATTAACAGCCCCGGTGGGGCTGTGGTGCCGAGCCAGGAAATCTACGAGGAGATAAACAAGGTTCGCGCCAAAACCGGTAAGAAAATCGTCGTCTCGATGGGCACCGTCGCGGCATCCGGCGGGTATTATATCGCCTCAGCCGCAGACAGGATACTGGCCAACCCCGGAACCCTCACGGGCAGTATCGGGGTCATCATGGAGTTCGCCTCGGTGGAGCAACTCCTTAAAAAGATAGGCATAAAAGATCAGACAATCGCCGTCGGAAAGCGCAAGGACGTCGGGGATTTCATGCGTACAATGACCCCGGGCGAGCAGGAATACCTTAAAAATGTCCTCCGGGACGTTCACGAGCAGTTCGTCGAGGCCGTGGCCAAAGGGCGAAAGATGAAGATAGAGGATGTCTGGGCGCTTGCGGACGGGAGCGTCTACACCGGGAGGCAGGCGCAAAAGCTCGGCCTCGTGGACAGGCTTGGAGACCTCCAGGACGCCATAAGCGCGGCTGGCAAGATGGCTGGCATAAAGGGCAAGCCCGCAGTAATTACGGAGGAAAAGAAGACGTCCATATGGGACCTTATAAAAGGGCAGGACGCAAGCAGTCTCCTGCAGGGCCTCATAGGCAAGAATCTCCAGGGCATGATGTATCTCTATGCCGCGCCGGAAATAAGATGACAAAAAAACAATATCTTTAACCTTGACAACAGGTTATGGATATGTTATTTATTCCCTCAAGGTCTAAGAGCGCTCTGAAATTTCATATAACGGGGGTAATGGTTTATGACTAAGGCGGAGCTTGTTGAGAAGGTTTCTGACAAGGTCGACGGTCTTACAAAGAAGCAGACAGAGGTAATAATCAATACAATTTTCGACAGCATCAAAGACTCGCTTGCCATCGGCGACAAAATCGAAATAAGGGGCTTCGGCAGCTTCAAGATCCGCTCGCGCAAGCAGCGCGAAGGCAGAAACCCCAAGACAGGCTCTCCCGTTTCCGTGCCGTCCAAAAAGGTTCCGTTTTTCAAAGCCGGTAAAGAGCTCAAGGAACTGGTGGACGGCAAGTAGAGGGAGCTGGAAGGCGAGTAGGGACGGACGGAAATTCGTTAATCCATAAGGCAGGGGCTTGAATTCAAGGCAAGCCGCCTGCCTTTTTGCTTAAATGACGCGTATGAGCCAGAAAGACATGCTGGGCCGGAGCAAGGCGGTTGGCGTCGGAGAAGCATTGGGCATTCTGCGTTCCCACTATACCCCGCCTGAGCCTGGGCGCGAAGAAGTATCGCTGCACGAGGCGCTTGGGCGCGTGCTCGCGGCAGATATAATATCCCAAATCCCGCTCCCGGAGTTCCCCCGCTCGTCCATGGACGGCTATGCCGTATTTTCCGCCGATACGTTCGGCGCATCCGAGCAGATACCGGCTTATTTAAAACTTGCAGGCGAGGTTGTCATGGGGGAGGCGGCCTTGCATCCGATTTCTCACGGCGAGGCTATTGCCATCCCTACCGGCGGTATGCTGCCGGACGGGGCGGACGCGGTGGTCATGCTGGAACACACGCAGACGCTTGACGCCGGAGAATTGGAAATAATAAGGCCCGTGGCGCCGGGCGAGAACGTAGTCCAGCCCGGGGACGACATAAAGGCCGGAGAGGTGGCTTTTACAAGAGGCCACATGCTGAGACCACAGGATCTCGGCGCCCTGGCGGGAATAGGAACGACGCGTGTTCCTGTATTCAAAAGGCCTAAGCTGGCAATAATAAATACCGGCAGCGAGATAGTCCCGGCGGATAGGACGCCGCGCCCCGGACAGGTGCGGGACGTTAACTCCTACACCCTTGCGGGGCTGGTTCGTCTGGCGGGCGCTATCCCGGTATTAAAAGGCATATTCAGGGACGAATATGGCCCTATCCGGGAGGCCGTGGAGAGCGCAATTTCCGAATGCGACGCGGTCGCTCTCACGGGAGGAAGTTCCGTTGGAAATCAAGACCTTACGGCAAAGATTATAAATGACTTGGGGAATCCCGGCGTCATCGTGCACGGCGTATCTGTGAAGCCCGGGAAGCCCGTTATAATAGGCGTAGTTGGCGGCAAGCCAGTCTTCGGACTGCCTGGCCATCCGGTCGCCGTGGCGGTATGTTTTAATCTGTTTTTACGCCCCTTGTTGAAAGAAATTTCGGGAGAAATCGACCCGCTTGAGCACATGGGAATATCAGGCGTCAGGGTTGTAGAGGCCAGGATGGCCAGGAATTATTCCTCCGTGCCCGGGCGCGAAGACCACCTCGGAGTCATGCTGAAAAAAGGGGATGATGAACTCTGGGCATACCCCGTCCTTGGGAAATCAGGGCTTATTTTTACGCTCGTCAAGGCACACGGGACGACGGTGATACCTGCCGACAGGCCGGGGATTGCCAAAGGTGAGAAGGTAATAGTCAGGCTGTTCGATTAAATTTTATGAATCGAAAAATTTACATAACCACAACCCCTCTCGGTGAGGCCGTCGCCCTCTGGCGGCGGAAACTCGAAGAAGCCGGAATATGGAAGCCGCTTCCAGGCGAACGGGTTCATGTGGACGACTCTCTCGGGCGCGTAACGGCGCAGGCCATGGCGGCGAGGCTTTCATCGCCATTTTATCACTGCGCGGCAATGGACGGCGCGGCGGTGCGTTTTGCAGATACCGTGGGCGCTTCTGATAATAATCCAAAGAGACTTGAGATTGGCGAACAGGCCGTATATGTCAATACCGGCAATCCGATCCCGGAAGGCATGGACGCCGTGATAATGGTGGAGGATATAAACGAGACGGATGGATATGCCGAGATAATCCGGCCCGCCACGCCCTGGCAGCATGTGCGCGTTGTCGGAGAGGATATTGTTGCGACGGAACTGATTGTGCCGGAGAACCATATGCTCCGCCCGACGGACACTGCGGCATTGATTGCCGGAGGGATTACGGAGCTTCTTGTCCGGCGAAGACCGAGCGTTGGGCTTATACCCACAGGGGACGAGCTTGTCCAGCCGGGCATGGAACTTAAAAAAGGGAATATTCTGGAATATAATTCCCGTATGTTATACGGCATGGCGAAGGAATGCGGCGCCGATGCTAAACGATATGATATAGCGCCGGATGATTTGGATATTCTGAAGGAGCGGATAGCCGAAGCCGCGCGCGGGAACGACATCGTCGCCGTGAACGCAGGCTCCTCCGCCGGTTCCGAAGACCATACATACCAGGCGATAAGTGAACTGGGGGAGGTGTTCCTTCACGGGATAAACACGAAGCCGGGAAAGCCGGTAATCCTTGGAATGGCTTGCGGGAAGCCGATGATAGGCGTGCCGGGCTATCCCGTATCGGCGTTTCTCGCCTTCCGGTTTTTTGCGCGTCCGCTTATTTACGCCATGCAGGGTATGGAGCCGCCCGCCGTACGGTCGATTGACGCGACGCTGTCGCGTCAGGTGTCTTCGCCGCTTGGGCAGGAGGAGTTTGTCAGGGTGAAGCTCGGCAAGGTGGGGGAAAATATCATTGCGACGCCGATGCACCGCGGCGCGGGGGTGTTGATGACGCTCGTGCGGGCGGACGGCATTTTGCAAATCCCGGCGGCCTCGGAAGGTCTTGCGGCTGGAAGCATTGTAAAGGCGGAGCTTCTGAAGCCCGCCGAAGAGATAGAGAAAACAATTGTCTGTATCGGAAGCCATGATAACGCCCTCGACATCCTCGGAAACTTCCTGAAGAAAAGGGAGCCGGCGCTCTCCCTTTCCTCGGCGCATACCGGAAGCATGGGAGGCATTATCGCGCTAAAGAAAAACGAGGCCCACATGGCCGGGACGCATCTCCTTGACGAAGAAACCGGGGAGTATAATATCTCATACCTGAAAAAGTATCTGCCTGGCCGAAAGCTTTATCTTGTGAACCTCGTCTATCGTGAGCAGGGGCTGCTGGTGTTGAATGGCAATCCAAAAGGGATACATGGTTTTGGCGATCTGCGCAGACCGGATGTTGTTTTTGTGAATCGGCAGGCCGGAGCGGGGACGAGGCTCCTGACGGACCTGCGCCTGAGAATGCTGAATATAAAGAGGTCGGAAGTAAACGGTTATGCGCACGAGGAATACACTCACATGGGCGTGGCGTCGGCGGTGCTTTCAGGCGCGGCGGATACGGGGCTTGGCATACTTGCCGCGGCGCGCGCGCTCGGACTGGATTTCCTGCCGGTCGCACAGGAAAGATATGATATCGCCATACCTGCCGAATATTACGACGACCCTAAGATAAAGGCGCTTCTTTGCGTAATCCGGGAGGACAAGGAATTCCGCGAGGCGGTTATTACGCTTGGAGGATACGACGTGCGGGATATGGGCAAGGTAATGTGGGAGACCGGTAGACCGGTTTCAGGCTGATGACGCCGCTTGTAAAAAAATATTTCCTGAAGCTTCCGCAGGCATCGGACGACGACAAGACGCCAGACCTTGAGCGCGTCCTGGCGGGCCTGAGACGCGAGGGGCTTGATGTAGAGTCCGCTCCCGTATCAGTAATCCGGAAAATTTCGTCTGCGCTCAGGGATAATAATTTTGAGGTAACGGCAACCGTCCGCCTGTCGGAGAAGCCGGAACTTATCGGCGTCGAGTCTGGCGGGCGGCCAGATAATTTTGGTATCGCTGTAGACCTCGGCACGACGAACATAGTGTGCAGTCTCGTTGACCTTAACTCCGGCTCGCCAGCCGGTATTCCGGTGTCGGATACAAACCCACAGACCGCCATAGGCGAGGACATACTCGCCCGCATACACCACTGTCTGAACCCCGGCGGACTCGATGAACTGAGGCTTGCGGCAGTCGGCTGCATAAACGCGCTTACGGAAAAGCTCGCAGCCGGCGCGGGCATATCGGCGGGAGATATGCCGTGCGCATGCATATCCGGAAATACGACCATGGCGCATTTATTCCTTGGGCTTGACCCGTACAACATATGCCGCGCGCCGTATGTCCCGGCGGCAAATCGCTTCGGGGACTTTAAGGCCAGGGACGCCGGATTGAATATAATGCCGGAAGCGCCGGTTATTGTCCTTCCGAACGTCGGCAGCTATGTCGGCGGAGATGTCCTGGCCGGGATACTCGCCTCCGGTATGGCGGACAGGGAAGGGATTTCCATATTGGTGGACGTCGGGACTAACGCGGAAATAATCGTCGGGAACCGGGACTGGCTGGTCGCTTGCGCAGGCGCGGCTGGCCCGGCCCTTGAAGGCGGTGTCGTGAGTTCCGGCATGAGGGCCGCGCCCGGTGCTATAGACAGGATAACGATAGATAAAAACTACAAGCCATCCTTCAGTGTAATAGGCGATGTTCCGCCCGCCGGGATGTGCGGCTCCGCGCTGATTGACCTGCTGTCAGAGCTTTTCAGAACCGGCCTTATAGACGGCAGGGGAAAATTTATACCAGGCAGGACGGAAAGGGTTGTCGGGACCGAATCCGGGCCTGCATATCGCGTAGCGGACAGTATATTCTTTACGGAAAAGGATATAGAAAATCTTATCCGCACCAAGGCTGCAATGTATACTGCCCTGACCGTAATAATCTCCGAGATAGGCATAACATTCGATGACATAGAATCGTTTTTCGTGGCCGGGACTTTCGGAGAGTATATCGCGGCTGACAAGGCCGTTTCCATCGGGATGCTGCCGGACATACCTCTTGAAAAGTTCAGGCTCCTGGGGAATTCCTCTCTTAAGGGCGCCGTCATGGCCATTCTTGACCTTGAAGCTATCCAACGGATTGAAAAAATCTCATCCATGATAACCTACAAGGAACTCAACGCCAGCGCGGAATTCATGAGTCTTTACCGCGCGGCCATGTTTCTGCCGCATACGGACGCCTCTCTTTTCCCGAACGCATATAAATTATGGTTATAGGGAGACCTTAAATCTCAATTAAAATATTTAATTTGACAAAAAGTTATTTACAGGACTAATATTGTCAACTATAATCCGTAAAATATTTCTTCAGATTTTATGTCTTATCCGAGTGGAGGAACATGGAAAACAACGACGAGAAAGCCCGCAGGGAGAATCTCCCGCTATATCCTATCGGCATAGCCGCCGAACTTGTGGGGACTACGGACCAGACACTCAGGCTGTACGAGAAACACGGTCTGGTTGCGCCGGCGAGGAGGAACAAGAACAGGTTCTATTCAGATAACGACATAAAATGGCTGCGCTGCATACGGGAACTGATACACGAGAAGAAGATAAGCATAGAAGGGGTAAAAAAGCTTCTGGATTATGCGCCTTGCTGGGAGATTCAGGGCTGTTCGGAAGAATCGAGGGGGGAATGTTCAGCCTATGTTGACCGCTCCGCTCCATGCTGGGAACTGACCGGCAGACATTGCAAAAACGGTATAGAGTGCGCCAAGTGTTTCGTATATCTCAGCGGAAAGGAAAAACGCAGGTAATCCGGTAATCCTGTTCAGAAAAAGCTTTCCGGGACGTTTATGACGTCGCCCGACTTGACGCTGTCGTTCATCTTTGCGCTGAAAGTCGATTCCTTGCCCCCGGAATCTCGCGTTATCTTTGTCCTGCCCGGCGCGGCCTTGTCCGTAAGGCCTCCCGCTTCGGCGATGGCCTTTATAACCGTCATATTCGGCCCGGCCTCGTATTTCCCCGGTTTCTGGACCTCCCCTGTGACGTATACCACGTTTTTGGTATCCGTGATAAGTATTGTCACCTGGGGGTCGTTTATATATCCCTTTGAAAGGAGCTTCGCTATCCGCTTCTCCGCATCGTGTATGCGAAGCCCCGCCACCTCCACGTCTCCAACGAGGGGGAAGGTAATGATGCCCTTTGAGCTAACCAGAGTCCTTGTTGTGAGATCGGGGTTGTCGTATACGGTGATCTTCAGGAGGTCTCCGTCGGATATAATGAATTCCTGCGCCAGTCCAGCCGAAGGGGACACGGCGATAATTAATGCCGTAAAAGCAAGTATCAATCGGTATAGGAATAGCTTAGACATATTCTTAATGTATAATGATATTTAATTATTTTGTCAAATAGCCGATTTAAAGCTTGACATATTGGTAACTTGCGCGTATATTTCCGCGTATGGTGCCGTGGCACTGTGCCACGGTTTTTTTAATGCCTGCAATTTTTCATCGCTTCAGAGGTTGAGTGTTCTACTAAGTCTTGAAAAAGTTTGACAGGTTAATCGGGCAATGCGCAGAATGCGCCTTGGCCAAAGGAAAAGGGGTTTTTTTGATGAGGGGTACGGTTAAGTGGTTCAATGAGAGCAAGGGTTACGGTTTCATTTCTCCGGAGGAAGGCAAGGATGTGTTCGTGCATTTTTCGGAGATAAAGATGGACGGTTTCAAGACCTTGAGCGAGGGACAGCAGGTCGAATTTGAAGTCCAGAACGGCGCGAAAGGCCCGCAGGCAGTCAACGTCATGAGGGGCTAAAGCCATCTCTCCAAAACCGAAAACCCCGCATTTTCATGCGGGGTTTTTTTTTATTTCGGAACGGTTAAATGGAACGTGCTTCCCTCGCCCTTGTCGGAGTAGCCCAGATGGTCCCGCCGTGTTTTTCCACAAGCTTCCTGCATATCTAAAGGCCGCGCCCTTAAGCTTTTGATATTTTTTGCGTCTGCTGAGCGGTAAAGGGCCGGAAGACGATAATTATTACTGATAGATTTTTGTCCTTTATTACCATTTTCCGTTACTGTAAAATATTGTGATGCCGGGTCTTACGGATTTAAACCTCAAAAAAACCAGCGGCGCAAGACTGTTTATTTATTCTGCTCTTGCGCTGGCGCTTGTGATTGCCGTAGGGACGGCGGGATACTGCCGGCTCGAGGGCTGGAATATCCTCGATTCCCTCTTCATGACCGTTATCACCATTACCACAATCGGTTATGGCGAGGTGCACAGGCTCGACCAGACCGGCAAGATATTTTCCATAATATTGATCTTTTTCGGATTGGGGGCCGTCGCATTCGCGGTGCGGAACGCGACGAGGCTCATGCTCGAAGGAGAGCTGGCGGACATCCTTGGGAGAAGAAAATTGGAGCAGAAGATAAAGAAGCTTAAAGACCATTACATAGTGTGCGGCTTCGGCAGGATGGGGAGGCTGATATGCCGCGAGCTTGAGGGCGGTCCTGTGCCATTTGTGATAATTGAAAAAGACCTCGGGAACGTCGAGGATGCGGACTGGGACAAGTACCTCATAATGCAGGGAGATGCGGATAAGGACGAGACGCTCGTAGATGCTGGGATAAAAAGGGCAAAAGGACTTATTTCCGTAGTTTCGACCGACGCTCAGAACCTCTACATCGTCCTGACGGCCAGGGGCCTAAACGAGGGGCTTTATATCGTTGCGCGCGCGGGCGAGGAAGGCTCGGAACACAAGCTTATTCGAGCAGGTGCTAACAAGGTCATATCGCCTTATCATATTGGCGCCGACAGGATTGCCCAGGCTATGCTCAGGCCCGCGGTGGTGGACTTCATAGAGTTTGCCACGCGCTCCGAGAACATGGAGCTGAAGCTGGAAGAGGTGAAGGTGGGCAGCGGTTCCCCGCTTGTCGGGAGAGCTATAAAAGACAGTGGCATAAGGCAGGAGCTGGATATTATAATTGTCGCCATAAAACGCGCGGACGGGAAGATGGAGTTCAACCCCAATCCCGGTTCTGTCCTGCGAGAGGCGGATTGCCTTATCGCGCTCGGAAGGCCGGAGCAGGTCAAGCTGCTGGAAAAAATAACATCCGGGAACGGGACGGATCGGTAATGGCCGAGTTCGGAAAACTGCTCATCGTTATAGGCGCCATTCTGCTGCTCCTGGGGGTGGTGTTTCTGCTTTCCGGCAGGCTCCCGTGGATTGGCAGGCTCCCAGGCGACATAACGATTCACAGGAAAAACGTAACGTTTTACTTCCCATTCGCAACGAGCTTGATTTTAAGCCTTATACTCTCCCTGATATTTTGGCTCATCGGCAGAAAATGACAAAGGCCTTTATACTCGCAATAGCGCTCTGCCTGGGCCTGCCGGTTTCCGCATCAAGCGCGGCGGCATCCGAAAAAGTCCGTGTGCTGGTAATGGATAATCTGTCCGGAGTGTCTCTTGATTTTCCGCCGGAGTTTAACGTGAAAGGCCTCTCCGGAATAGGCGAAAAAGAGCCGGACGGGCAGGGCGGAATGCGCATGACGCTTTCCACAAACAGCTGTCCCGGGGGCGGGGTAAGGATTAATACCGACGGCGTCATAATCAATGTAAACAGGTATAAGCTCACGGGCGTTATCGAGATAAAGAAGAACCCGAAAGGCCTCTTCAGGATAATCAATGAGCTCGGGCTTGAGGACTATACCCGTGCGGTTGTAGGCGAGGAAATGGGCGCAAACTGGCCGCTTGAGGCGCTCAAGGCTCAGGCGGTGCTTGCGCGCACCTATGCCATGCACAGGATGCAAAGCGGATGCTCGACCAGAGACTACGACCTCTGCGCGACCGTAAAATCGCAGATGTTCAATGGAGACGCGGTTGAAAAGGAAGGCCCGGCGCTCGCGGCAAAAGAGACGGAGGGGGAGATACTCACATACGACGGATCGCCGATTGAGGCGGTATATCATTCCACCTGCGGCGGCATGACGGAAGACGCATACGACGTATGGGGCAGGAAATACCCGTATCTCGTATCCAGGGAGTGCCAGTACTGCGCGGACTCTCCATATACCAGATGGAAGAGGCGCATAAAGATTTCCGTCCTCGAAGACTCCCTCAGACGCGCGGGGTATATGGTTGAAGGATTAAAGGCCATACAGGTGCTCGAACGAAGCAGTTCCATGAGAATAAAGACGCTCAGGATTATCGGCGAATCCGGGAGCGTTGTAATCACGGGAGTCGATTTCAGAAAGGCCGAGGGATACTCCGCAATACCGAGCACCGCCTTCGAGGCCCACAAAGACGGAGACAGTTTCGTTTTTATTGGACGTGGTTCCGGGCACGGCGTGGGCATGTGCCAGTATGGCGCGAGGGGCATGGCCCTGGCC
>DAHWTK010000027.1:15952-17329 GCA_027328825.1 Nitrospirota bacterium | reverse complement strand
TCCTCCGAAAGCTCTTCCATACCGAGAATGGCGATAATGTCCTGGAGTTCCTTATACCTTTGAAGGACCGCCTGCACTTTCCTTGCCACGTTATAGTGCTCCTCCCCGACGATACGCGGGTCGAGAATCCTGGAGGTCGAGTCGAGCGGGTCAACTGCCGGGTATATGCCAAGCTCTGCGATCTGCCTGGAGAGAACCGTCGTGGCATCGAGGTGCGCAAAAGCAGTCGCCGGGGCCGGGTCTGTCAGGTCGTCCGCCGGGACGTATATGGCCTGGACGGACGTGATGGAGCCTTTCTTCGTGGATGTGATGCGCTCCTGAAGCGCGCCCATCTCCGTGGAAAGCGTGGGCTGGTAGCCGACGGCGGAGGGCATACGACCGAGAAGCGCCGAGACCTCGGAACCCGCCTGCGTGAAACGGAATATATTGTCTACGAACAGCAGAACGTCCTGTCCTTCGGCATCGCGGAAATATTCAGCCGCGGTAAGGGCTGAAAGGCCAATCCTGAGCCTCGCGCCCGGCGGCTCGTTCATCTGTCCGTAAATCAATGCGGTTTTATCGATAACTCCGGATTCCTTCATTTCGAGCCAGAGGTCGTTGCCTTCACGGGTACGCTCGCCAACGCCTGCGAACACGGAGAAACCGCCGTGCTCCTGCGCGACGTTTCGTATAAGCTCCATGATGAGAACCGTCTTGCCGACGCCCGCGCCGCCGAAGAGGCCCGTCTTGCCGCCCTTCGTGTAAGGCGCGAGGAGGTCGATGACCTTGAGGCCCGTAACGAACATCTCCGTGGATGTGGACTGGTCCTCGAACGAGGGCGCCGGGCGGTGAATCGGGAGGAAGTTTTTCGCGTGTATCGGCCCTTTTTCGTCGACCGGCTCGCCGACGACGTTCATTATCCTGCCCAGAGTCTCGCGCCCGCAGGGCATTGTGATTGGCTTGCCGGTATCCGTAGCCTTCATGCCTCGGACAAGGCCGTCCGTGGAGGACATGGCTACGGTGCGCACGCGGGATTCGCCAAGGTGCATTGCGACTTCCAGCGTGAGGTTGAAAGCCGGAGTACCGGCGGCGGCGTCCGCGTCCTGCCGGATAAGTATAGCGTTGTAAATGGCTGGAAGGCTTTCCGTGAACTCTATGTCCACGACCGGGCCTATAACCTGTACTATAGTTCCTTCATTCATCGTATCCCCCTTATTTCAGCGCCTCGGCGCCGCCGATTATCTCCATCAGCTCTTTCGTGATGGCGGCCTGGCGCGCCTTGTTATATTTAAGCGTCAGCTTGCCTATCATCTCCTTGGCGTTGTTCGATGCCGCGTCCATGGCCGTCATCCTGGCACCGAGTTCGGAGGCCTCGGACTCCCGAAGCGCCCTGTAGAC
>DAHWTK010000027.1:10965-15854 GCA_027328825.1 Nitrospirota bacterium | reverse complement strand
CGTTGTTCGATGCCGCGTCCATGGCCGTCATCCTGGCACCGAGTTCGGAGGCCTCGGACTCCCGAAGCGCCCTGTAGACCTGAAACTCCACGTGCTTCGGCAGGAGCCTGTCAAGCACGGCCTCCGGCCCTGGCTCGTATATATAGTCGCCGGAGGTGATTTCGACGTCTGTTTTCGGCGGCTCTATAGGCAGGATCTTCTCGGCTATAACCGTCTGGGAGAGCGCGGTTTTAAACTCATTGTAGATTACGTAGACCTCGTCCACCTCGGCATTGATGTAGTTCTCGATAATTTCGGAGGCTATCGTAGCGGCATGGGAGTAGTTCAGATGGCCTGATATGCCCGTCCAATCCTTTCTTATGCTGTAATCCCTCCGCAGCAGGTAGTCCTTGCCCTTCCGCCCGACGACGTTCAGCGTAAGATCGCAACCATCAGTTTTCTTTTCGTGGTATAGCGCGACCGCACGTTTCATTATGTTCGTATTGAACGCGCCGCACAGCCCGCGGTCTGAGGTAATAACCAGAAACTCGATGCGGCGGCATCCCCTGTGCGCGAGCAACGGGTGGTATTCCCGCGGCGCCCTTGCCGCCAGGTTCCCAAGGACCGAGACCAGCATGTTCGCATAGGGGCGGGCGGCGAGCATCGCGGCCTGAGCTTTTTTCAGCTTGGAGGCCGAGACCGCCTTCATTGCCTTTGTGATCTGCTGCGTGTTCTTTACGCTGCGGATTCTTCTTAATATATCCCTTGAGCCAGCCATCGACCCCCCTTAGACCGCGAACGTTTTCTTGAACTCTTCGATCGCCGATTTCATCTTATCTTTAAGCTCGTCGCTTATTGCCTTCTTCTCCTCTATCTCCTTTATGATTTCCGGGTGCTGGAGCTCAAGGAACTTCAGGAGATCGGCCTCGAACTTCCTTATCGAGCCGATGGGCACATCATCGACGTAGCCGTTCGTGGCGGTAAAGATTATAAGTATCTGGTTTCCCACGCTCATGGCGGAATACTGGTTCTGTTTGAGTATCTCCACCATCCTCTGGCCGCGGGCCAGCTGGTTCTGCGTGGCCTTGTCGAGGTCTGCGCCGAACTGGGCGAATGCGGCAAGCTCGCGGAACTGCGCGAGGTCGAGCTTAAGTGAGCCTGCAACCTGCTTCATCGCCTTTATCTGGGCGGAGCCGCCGACGCGTGATACTGAGAGACCGACGTTCAGCGCGGGCCGCACGCCTGAGTAGAAGAGGTCGGACTCCAGGAATATCTGGCCGTCCGTAATGGATATAACGTTCGTCGGAATATACGCGGAGACGTCGCCTGCCTGTGTCTCGATTATGGGAAGCGCCGTAAGTGAGCCGCCGCCGAGTTCATCGGAAAGCTTCGCCGCGCGCTCAAGAAGCCTCGAATGCAGGTAGAAGACGTCGCCCGGATACGCCTCGCGGCCTGGCGGACGGCGGAGCAGAAGGGATAACTGCCTGTATGCCACCGCCTGCTTGGAGAGGTCATCGTATATTATGAGGGCGTGCTTGCCGTTGTCGCGGAAGTATTCGCCGATTGTGCAGCCGGTATAGGGAGCGATGAACTGGAGCGAAGCCGCATCGGATGCCGATGCCGAGACGACGACGGTGTAGTCCATTGCACCATGCTCCTCAAGCGTTTTCATGACGCGGGCGACGGTGGAGCGCTTCTGGCCGACGGCGACATATATGCAGATGACGCTCTTGCCCTTCTGGTTTATTATGGTATCGATGGCGACGGCGGTCTTGCCGGTCTGTCGGTCTCCGATTATAAGCTCGCGCTGCCCACGGCCAATTGGAATAAGGGCGTCTATCGCCTTGATGCCAGTCTGTAGGGGCTCACGAACCGGCTGGCGCTTTACTATGCCGGGCGCGATGACTTCGACGCGTCTGGATTCGGTGGACGCTATGGGGCCCTTGCCGTCGAGCGGCATACCTATGCCGTCAACGACGCGCCCTATGACGGCGTCTCCGACGGGAACCTCCATGATGCGCCCCGTGCGCTTTACTATGTCGCCTTCCTTAATCAGCGTATCGTCGCCGAAAAGGACCGCGCCGACGTTGTCGTCTTCGAGATTAAGCGCCATGCCCATGACGTTGCCCGGGAATTCCAGGAGCTCGCCCTGCATGCACTTCTCCAGGCCGTAGATCTTTGCGATGCCGTCGCCAACCGTAATAACGGTGCCGACCTCCATCACATCCACGCCCTTCTCGAACTCGGCGATCTGCCGCTTTATCAGCTCGCTGATCTCTTCCGCCTTGATCTGCATAACTCCCCCCTGTTCCTATTTTATCGACCCTAATTTCCGGGCCTTCTTCAAGCTTTCCCTATATTCAATCGAGCCGGGATGGTTTTTTCGCCCGAATTACATCTCGCTGGCCGCCTGCCTGGCTCAACCTCTGAGGAGCGCCGCCCGCACCAGACGAACCTGATTGGACAGGCTTCCGTCGTAGACAGTGCTGCCGATTCTCGTACGCACTCCGCCTATGAGGCTCGAATCGACTTCCATGGTCAGTTCAACATCTTTTCCAACCATACCGCCTATCTTTGACTTCAGCATCCCGGCCTCGGCATCCGAGAGCGGAGCCGCCGAAGTAACCGAGGCTTTTACCCTTCCCTGTGCAAGGTCGAGGAGGTCGGAATAGGCCGATGAGACCTCGCGTATATATCTGAACCGGCGCTTCCTGGCCAAAAGGTCGAGAAAACGGAGCGTAAGGGGATTTACCCCAAGCTCTCTGGCAAGGCCATCCATGACCTTTATCTTGTCCCTGAGTGAAAATACCGGGTTCATGAACACGCTCTGGAGGCCCTTGCTCGTCCTGTAGACCTCGGCCACCTGCGCGAGGTCCTTCTTCACCGCGTCCGCATCTCCGGATTTGGAAGATAAAGAAAGAAGCGCCTTTGCGTATCTCTTTGCGATTATGTCTTTCAGCATATTATATTCAGGTATCAGGCCTTATACTCCCGGCCCGTCCTGCCCCCTTATCTTCCTACCTTTTCCAGGTATTCATGGAGCATCCTGGCCTGGTCTTCCTTCTTCACGTTTTCCCTGACCATCTTCTCGGCAAGCTCAACCGCCTTGAGCGCGGCCTCGCGCCTTATCGCTTCCTTGGCCTTGACCAGTTCGGCGTCTATAAGCTCTTTTGTCGAAGTGGAAATATCGGCGACCATCTTTTCGGCCTCCTTGACGAGCATTTCCTTTTCTTTTTCCCCATTGGCCCTGCTCATGTCGAGGATGTTTTTCAACTCGGCATCCTTGTCCTTAAGCTTCGCCTCGACTGCGGAGAGTTTCGCCAGCGCCTCTTCGCGCGCCTTTCTGGCCTCTTCGAGGGCTGCCTCTATTTTCGCTATCCTGCCAAGGAGCGCAGGCTTGCCGAATTTTATCCAAACCCAGGCGAGGATGGCGATAATGATGGACGAGTTTAAAATACGCCATCCCCAGTCCATCGGCTTCGTCGCTTCTTCGCCGCCGCCTGCGGCGAAGGCGACAGCCGCGAGTGCCGCGACAATCACAAACGCCGTTAAAACTGTTCCGATATGTTTCTTGATTTTCCGGTTCCCCGTTTCCATCTCTTTCCTCTGTATTTATACCGGCCTGCCCAGGAGTTTCGCTGCAATCTCTCCCGGAAGCTTTGCCATTTCTTTTTCAAGCGTCTCTTTGGCCCTGGCCGATTCCGCCGAGACCTGCGCCCGGGCCTTCTCCATCATAGACTGGGCCTCGGCTTTTGCCTGTGAAAGCCTCTCTCTCTGTCGGGACATACCTTCCTGCTGGAGCGAATGATATACCTGGTTAGCCTTTACCCTTGCGTCAGCAAGCTCGCGCTCGAAATCCTGGAATATGGCCTGGGCCTTTTCAGCATAGCCTGACGCATCTTCATGCTGTTTGGCAATCTTCGTATCCCGCTCAGAAAGGTGTTTAAGAATCGGCTTGAACAGAAGCACGTTCAGGATAATTATGAGCACCAGAAAATTGGCGAGTTGAACAAAGAAGGTATAGTCCGGAATTACGGTAACCATTTCTTCTCCCCAAATGAAAATTTTGGCAGGGACGCTATTCGGCGGCCTGACGCTTAAACCGGGTTGCAAGTTATCACGCCAAAAGGAAGATTGTCAAGGAGAAACCGTATTAAATCTTTTAATCGCTCCTTATCTTAAATTTATTGGAATATTTATACTTTTCATCAAGTTGACAACTAAAATATCCCCTGTTATCTTTGCTTATGAAGCTATAAGAAAACCTTTCTGAGTTATACGTCAATGGCGAAGCAGTCCGGGCAGCATATTATGGACTGCTTCTTTAATTTCAGGGGCAAAATATATGGAGGGCAACTGACCATGAAGAAAAGAATTATCACGTTTTGCGCCGGCGCGGCGCTTGTTTTCGCCATTCCGGCCTTCGCGGCTTTCGGCGGCAATGTCTACGAGACCTACACCGGCATGTCCGGCGGAAGCCATATGCAGAAAATCAGTAGCGCAAACCCGTCCGGCGGCGCGATGGGCAACTACACGGGCATGAAGGAAAACATGGGCAACAGCACCGACCCAGGCATAACCAACCCGGCCACCAACCAATCAAGTGGCGGTCATGGAAACATGACGAGCCATATGCGTAGCGAAAACGGTAATGGCGGCGGGTTCCACAGCATGACAGGCTACTGATTTTAAACCCGGAATTTCGGAGGCGAAATGAAAAAGAACAATATGTGGACGATTATTATGTCCATACTTTTAATAGGGTGTCTGCCAGGACTTTCAGCCGCGCTTGACAATAGTCACGGCGGTATCAAAGCCATGGCGAACCAACCCTCTTTGACAGGCTCGGTAAACTATGAAAACGACACCAGCGTTTCAGGTGGTTACCGCTCAAATGGGATTAAATTAAG
>DAHWTK010000027.1:0-10869 GCA_027328825.1 Nitrospirota bacterium | reverse complement strand
ACCCTCTTTGACAGGCTCGGTAAACTATGAAAACGACACCAGCGTTTCAGGTGGTTACCGCTCAAATGGGATTAAATTAAGGGCTCAGGCCGACACAGGCTCAGATTCTTCGGGAGAAAACGGCGGCTCCAGTTCCGGCACTGATATGGAAAATCCAGGCTCCGCCACGACACCTGAAGAAGGCGTCAGCCCCGGGACCAACAATGACAACACCGGCACGGGCGGTTCTTCCAACGACACAAACGGGACGTCGGGTACTGGAGATACTGGCACGACACCAGACAATAACATGATAAATCCAGGAACCGGGACAAATCCCGGCACAGAGACTACTCCGGGAACCCAGCAGTCTCCGGGTACACAATCGACCCCGAATACGACTCCGGGTACCGGAACCGCTCCCGGGACTGAGACGGCGCCGGGCACAGGCGGCTCGGGCGGCGGAATGTGAACGACGGGAAAATTAAACTCCGATACAGAAGCCCCACCCATTGCCGGTGGGGCTTTTTTTCTTGACAAACAGGTAAAGCTCGTTTAAAGTCCAAGGCAAAATTACGATAAAAAACTGGAAGGTGGTGGTCCTCGCATGGATGCTGGCCCAGGCAATAGTCGAATGGAAATTTTGTTCGCTACACAAATGCGCGGATTGGCCGCCAGGATTTTCCCTGTTTAATTACCTCACCCGTTTTTCCTCCCGGTCTCCGCTTTAAGATTTGCCAAAATAAGATTCTGTTAATCTGCCAACCCGCCCGGAGACGGTAAATGCATTACATCGGCGACGTTTACGTAAGCGAAATTTTAAAAAAACAGGTGCTGGACCCCAAGGGCGAGGAATCCGGCAGGCTTGACGACTTCATAATTACCCTAGGCGAGCTCTTCCCTCGCGTATCCGGCCTGCTTGTCAACCGGAAGGGCGAACTGTGCCGGGTCCCCTGGGACCAGGTAAGCATTTTCAACAAAAAAATCGTCTCGACAAATCTTTCATCCGAGGCAATCCCGAAATTCCAATTGGCCAAAGGCGAGATGCTTGCGTGCCGCGAATTGCTCGACAAGCAGATAGTGGACATCAACGGGGCAAAGGTTGTAAGGGTAAACGACTTGAAGCTTGGCGAGGTGAAGGGCAACCTATGTCTGATAGCGGCGGACGTCGGGGCATCAGGTCTTCTAAGACGGCTTGGGCTTAAGAAGCAGTGGGAGAATTTCGCCGATTTCCTGGGCATAAAATATTCCACTAACCTCATCAGCTGGAATTACCTCCAGCCGCTTCAGCCGCAGCTCGGAAAACTTGCCCTGACTGTCTCGCGGAAGCAGATGAGCACACTTCACCCCGCAGATATAGCGCAGATAATTTCGGAAGTGTCGCAGAAGGACAGGCGGGCGATAGTGGAGTCTCTCGATATAGAGACGGCGGCGGAGACCATCCACGAGCTTGAGCCTTCCGTGCAGGCGGATATCATAACCCACATGGATGAGGAGCAGGCTGCGGACATCCTCGAAGCAATGCCGCCGGACGAGGCGGCGGACCTTGTCGCGGACCTGCCGGAGGACAAGGCGCACGGAATACTGAAGCGGATGGAGGCGGAAGAGGCGGAGGACGTGCAGGAGCTCCTGGAGCACGAGGAGGAT
The DNA here is from genome assembly GCA_027328825.1 of Nitrospirota bacterium. Classification (GTDB taxonomy): domain Bacteria; phylum Nitrospirota; class JACRHJ01; order JACRHJ01; family JACRHJ01; genus JAKAHE01. The sequence continues at coordinate 9,243 of DAHWTK010000027.1, read as the reverse complement.
ACCGCCGGAGGTCTCATGACCACCGAATACCTGTCCTTTCCGCCGGATATGACAGTCTCTGAGTCGATGATAGAATACCGGCTTGCGGCGCCTGACGTTGAGTCCGCATCCGCATACGTCATATACGTTCTCGACAGTGAGGAGCGCCTCCTTGGCGAGGTTCACTTAAAAGACATAGTCCTTTCCTCTCCGGACAAGCCGCTTGGCGAGATAATGCATACGGATTTCAAGACCGCATCCCCCGACGACGACGAGCGGGAAGTTGCGGAGAAAATCTCGAAATACAATCTCCTGGCCCTGCCAGTGGTGGAGGAGGACAGGATGCTTGGTATCGTAACCGTTGACGACGTCGTGGATCTGCTCCTGCCGCCGCAGTCCAGGCGCAAGAAGCACCGGATGAAGTAATACATGAAAATGCCGAAAATAAATTTCCGGACGGTGATGATATTCCTTGCCGTCATAGGGCCGGGCATCATAACGGCGAACGTGGATAACGACGCGGGCGGCATAACGACCTATTCCGTCGCCGGCGCGCAGTTCGGCTTTAAGATGCTCTGGCTTTTCATACCCATGACGATAGCGCTTATCGTCGTGCAGGAGATGAGCGCCAGGATGGGCGCCGTCACAGGCAAGGGCCTGGCCGATTTAATCCGCGAAAACTACGGCGTCAGGATGACGCTTTTGATAATGGTATGCCTTCTTCTGGCGGACCTCGGCAACACAATCTCGGAGTTCGCGGGCGTCGCCGCGAGTATGGAGATATTCGACGTCAGCAAATACATCTCCGTCCCGATCTCGGCCATTCTTATCTGGCTGATAGTAGTTAAAGGCACATACAAGCATGTCGAGCGGATTTTCCTTGTGGCTTCCGGCCTTTATTTTACGTATATTCTTTCCGGCGCAATGGCGCGTCCGCCCTGGGGGACGGTTATGAAAGAGCTTGTCGTCCCGAACTTCACTGCCTCCGGGAATTATATTGCGATGGTAATAGGGCTTATCGGCACGACGATTGCTCCCTGGATGCAGTTCTACATACAGTCCGCCGTCGTGGAGAAGGGCATTACCTTAAAAGAATACGGATACTCCCGCCTGGACGTGATTTTAGGCTGTTTTATGACCGACATCGTCGCACTGTTTATTGTCGTCGCGTGCGCCGCGACGATATTCGTCCATGGGATACATATTGAGACGGCCAAGGACGCAGCCCTGGCGCTTGCACCTCTTGCGGGGAAATGGGCGTCCACTTTGTTCGCGTTCGGCCTGCTGAACGCCTCCGTGTTCTCTGCTTCCATACTGCCTCTCGCCACGGCGTATTATGTCTGTGAGGCGTTCGGGGTCGAGGCCGGAATAGACAAATCGTGGGACGAGGCGCCGATATTCTACTGGCTCTACACGCTCCTGATTGCCATCGGAGCCGGCGTCATTCTTATACCGAACGTGCCGCTCATAGCCGTGATGTTATGGTCGCAGGTGGTAAACGGCGTCCTTCTGCCGTTCATCCTCATATATATGCTCAGCCTTATCAATAGAAAGGAAATCATGGGGCAGTATGTGAACTCCAAAGGGTTTAACATAATCGCCTGGCTCACCACGGCAATATTAATAGTTTTGACCCTGATGCTTGTGGTCATTTCCGTATTCCCGAATGTATTGAATTGATTTAAATGCGAGCGCCCCGTTTTTTATACAACAGGAAGCTTAAGGCTGTAGTCGGCATATTGCTCGCCCTGATCATAATTGATACAGGCTCCGCGTTCGTATACCCGAATGTATCGAGATACAAGAGATACGACCCGAAGATGTCCTCGATGATGGAATACCGTATCCGGCATATGCGGGAGGAGGGCAAGAAAATACACATAATAAGGAAGTGGGTTCCCTTTTCGAAAATCTCGCCATACATCGTGAGGGCGGTGCTTATAGGGGAGGACGATTCCTTCTGGCACAACTCAGGCTTTGATGTAAACGGCATGGAGGCCGCGCTTGAGAAGGACATAAAGACACACAGGCTTAAAGCAGGAGGCAGCACCATAACCCAGCAGCTTGCAAAGAACCTGTTCCTCACGCCGTCCAGGAACCCTGTCCGGAAGCTAAAGGAAGCCATACTTACCTGGCGGCTTAACAGAAATCTGTCTAAACGGAGAATACTTGAGCTTTACCTGAATTACGCCGAGTGGGGTCATGGTATCTTCGGCATCGGGGCTGCAAGTCTCCATTACTACGGAGCCCCGGCGTCGCGGCTTACCCCGGAGCAGGCGGCGAGGCTTGCGACGGTTTTGCCGAACCCTAATATCTATAGCCCGACAAGACCTGACAGGTACGTATGCCGCCGCTCGGCAATAATTTACAGGGTGATGGTAAAGAGAGGGATCGTCATGCCGGACTACGAGGAGGCGATGAATCCGGCTAAAGAGAAAACACCGGAAGGGAAACCCGCATTCCCAGGCGAGAGCACAACCAGAACCCCGGAAAGCGGGTCTTCTTCCTTCTTAAATTTCACGGCAAAATAATCTATTCCAGTTTTGCGTCCATCGTTATTCTGGCGTTCAGCGCCTTGGATACGGGGCATCCCTCCTTGGCCTTATTCGCCGCCTCCATGAACTTCGCCTCGTTTATCCCCGGAATTTTCGCCCGGACTTCCAGACGGCTCTCGGTTATCGCAAAACCGTCCCCCTGCTTCTCTATGGCGACCGTCGCCGTAGTCTTTATGCTCTCAGGCGCAATACCGGATTCGCCGAGTATGGCGGACAATGCCATGGAAAAACACCCTGCGTGCGCCGCCGCGATAAGCTCCTCCGGGTTCGTTCCGGGCTTGTCCTCGAATCTTGTTGCAAATGAATAAGCCGTATTGTTCAATACACCGCTTGCGCTCGACAAAACACCCTTGCCGTCCTTAAGGCCGCCGTTCCATACAGCCGATGCCTTGCGTTTCATGCTGCCTCCTTACATGTTAACGAAAATCAGGTCCGGGTCTTCGATATGCCGGATGACGTTATTCATAAAATGCTGTGCCTTCGCGCCGTCCAGCACCCTGTGGTCAAACGTAAGCGACAGGGGCAGTATCTTCTTTATTTTTATTGCGCCACCCTCCGCCACAGGTTTTTCTATAAGCTTGCCGACGCCTAAGATGCCCGCTTCCGGATAATTTAGAATAGGCGTTGCGAACATCCCGCCGATAGAGCCGTAATTGGTTATGGTGAATGTCCCGCCTTTAAGTTCTCCGATATCGAGAGTCCTTTTCCGGGCGCGTCCGGCCAGGTCGTCCACCTCTCTGGCAATCTGGAGGATAGATTTTTTGTCCGCGTCCTTTATGTTCGGCACGATAAGACCGTCCTGGGTCTCGACGGCTATTCCGATATTGCAATAATCCTTGTAAATAATTTCCCCACTCTCGTCGTCCATTGCGGCGTTCATGGCGGGGTCTCGCTTCAATGCCCCGACGACCGCTTTTATGATAAACGGAAGAAGTGTAAGCTTGATTCCCTGCTTCGATGCATCTTCTTTTTCCTTCTCCCTTATAAGCGAGAGAAGTCCGGCGTCCGCCTCGTCCGTCGTGGTCACCTGCGCGGCCTTTGTCATAGAATCCGTCATGGCCTTTGCAATTTTTCTTCTCACCCCGCGCAGAGGCACACGAGTAACTGGCCCCCAGTTGTCCCGCCCCGGCTCGCCTTCCGGCTCTCTTGCGCCTTTTTCAGGCAGACCCTGGCTTACAAATTTCCTGATGTCATCCTCCGTCACCCGCTCTTTAGGCCCAGTTCCCCGCACCTGTTCCATGTTCACGCCAAGCTGCCTTGCCAGCATCCTGTCCTTGGGCAGGGCCTCCACGCGCGGCGACCTTGCTGGTTGATAGGGCGCCACTTCCCGTGCAGCCTCTTCAAGACCCTCCTCTTCCGGGGCCTCTTCCAGCTCTCCGACGACGCCTACCGACCCCAGCCGATCAGAATATATATCGAGCGGCTCTATACTGGCCGGTTGACCGGTTGCCGGCTCAGGTTTTTCGGGAGTCATTTTCTCAGGTTCCTCCGGCCTTTTCCGCGCATTCGTCGGGGACGAGCCAAGCTCCTCTTTTTCGCCTATAACAGCTATTACTTCGCCCACCTTTATAATATTGCCGGGTTCGCCCTTTATACTGATGATATAGCCGGCTTTCGGAGACGGCACTTCGGCGACCGCCTTGTCCGTCTCCACCTCGAGCAGCACCTGGTGGTCGTTGACATAATCGCCGACCTTCACCTTCCATTCGACAACCTCGCCCTCGGTCAGGCCTTCGCCTATGTCCGGGAACCTGAATTCGTAGGCCATGGGTTCACCCTCTCCCAGCCCTCTCCCGTCAGGGGAGAGGGAGCAAAAAACCTGGATTCCCGATTAACGCATCCGGGAACGACGAACAAATCAGACTGTCATTTCCGCGAAAGAAGCAACTTTTAGTAACTCAGCAGCTTCCGCGCTCCGACAATTATTTTCTTCGCGTCCGGAAGATAATAGTCTTCCAGCTTGAAAAGCGGCATAACGGCGTCATAACCCGTAACGCGCTCGACCGGCGCAAGGAGGCTCGTGAAAGCGTCTTCATAAACTCTCGCCGCAATCTCCGCTCCGATGCCGCCTGTCCTGGGGGCCTCATGCGTTACGAGGAGCCTACCGGTCTTCATTACGGAACTTATAATGGTATCGCTGTCCATAGGCGCAATTGTCCGAAGGTCTATTACCTCGGCGTTCACGCCATCGGAGGAAAGCTCTTCGGCTGCCTTCATTGCCTCGCGCATCATCGCGCCCCATGCGACAATCGTCAAATCCTTCCCTTCGCGCACCACGTTGGCCTTCCCGATCGGCACTTCGTAGTCCTCGTCAGGAACTTCGGATTTTATCGCCCGGTATATGCGCTTCGGCTCGCAGTATATGACCGGGGCTCCGTACCGCAGGGCGGCGGTCATAAGCCCCTTGGCATCGTACGGGTTTGACGGCTGGACCACGGTAATTCCAGGCGTATTTACAAGCACGGCCTCCGGTGAGTCGGAGTGGTGCTCCGGGGCGCGTATGCCGCCGCCCCAGGGAAGCCTCAGGACAAGGCTTATCGGATACTGTCCACGGCTCCGGGAGCGGTACCTTGCCATCTGGTTCGCTATCTGGTCGAGCGCCAGGTACATGAAGCCCTCAAACTGTATCTCCGCAACGGGGAGCAGGCCTCCGACTGCAAGACCCAAGGCTGTGCCGGCGATGCCGCCCTCCGAGAGCGGGGTGTCGATTACGCGCTCCGGCCCGTATTTCCCCTGTAGGCCGTCGGTGACTCTGAACACGCCTCCTTCGCGGCCAACGTCTTCGCCGATTATCACAACCCTGTCGTTTTTCTCCATCTCCCTGTCCAGGGCGAGATTTATCGCGGAGACGATATTGAGTTTAGGCATGTGGAGCGCCTCCCTCTGTCTCCCGGAGAAGGGCGAGCATTTCGTTCTCCTGCCTCTTTAAGTATGGATGTTCTCTTTTCCATGTGTTGCGGAAGATGTCTGACGCCTCCGGAGGTGGTGCGAATTCCGCCTCTGCCACGGCCTTCTCGACCTCGGCCCTCGCGGCGTCCATAATCTCATATTCCTCCTCTTCGCTCCAGAGGCCGCGCTCGGAGAGGTAGAGCCTCAGGCGGATTAGCGGGTCGAACGGCTTGTTCTTTTCAAGCTCCGCCGGGTCCCTGTATTTGGTCGGGTCGTCGGCTGTGGTATGCGGGCCGAAGCGATACGTCAGCATCTCGATGAGTCTTGGTCCGCGTCCTTCACGCGCGTCGTCCATAGCCTCCTTCATTGCGGCGTATACCGCCATAATGTCGTTGCCGTATATCTGTATTCCCTTGAAGCCGTAGGCGTTGGCTTTCTGGGCGATGCTTTTCGATCTTGTCTGAATCTTGCGCGGAACGCTTATGGCAAACTGGTTATTCTGACATATGAAGACCGTCGGCGTATTGAATACGCCGGCGAAATTCATGGCCTCGTGGAAGGAGCCTTCGGACGTGGCGCCATCGCCGAAATAAACCGCCGCAATTGATTTTATTCCCCGAAGCTTCATAGCCCAGGACACCCCGACAGCGTGCAGTGGCTGGCTGCCTACCACCACCTCTATAGGCAACACGCGCAGGTCTTTTATCCCAAGCAGGCCGCGCTCGTCTCCCATCCAGTAGCGGTATATCCCGGAGAGCGGGACGCCGCGCATTAAGAGCGCGCCGCTTTCCCTGTACGACGGCACAAGCCAGTCGTCTTTTTCGAGAAAGGCTGCGGAGGCCTGGGACGCCTCCTGCCCGAAGACGGGAGCGTACGTCCCCATCCGCCCTTCGCGTTGGAGGTTCAGCGCAGTCTTGTCCGCAAACCTCATCACGCTCATACGAACGTAAAGCCACTTTAACCGCTCGTCGCTTAGGTCCGGGCGAAGCTCCTCGTTTACGCGCCCGTCCTTGTCCATTATCTCAAGTCTTTCGCCCTTCAAGGGGTCGAACCTGTCGAATAACATCCGAAGTCCTCCGGTGAATTTACATAAAAAGCCGTCTTTAAAAGACGGCTTTTTATGTGTCGGGAAATCAGGGCGCCGAGGCCGAGGCCGGAGATACCTTATCCTGCGAGGAAGACGGCTGCCCGTTGACCGGCGGCACCGGCTGGATCAAATCGAACGGGAACGGCCCGAGTTTTATGTCTATGCCGGATGCGACCTCGTTTCCATTCAGCGTAATCATATGGTCCTTGTTAGTGTCGTACGTGCCGTAGGGTTCTCCCTTTTTCGGAACGCCTCCGTATTTGAGCCGGGCCGCGACATAATATGCGCCGGCCTTGGGCACGTATACGAAATATTTGCCGTCGGCTGCGGTCGCCTTCGAGAGATATGCCGGAAGGCCGACCATCTCGCGGTCCTTGTATACCATGACGTAAGCGCCGTCGGCTGGTTTGCCGTCTTCGCCATATACAGTGCCACGAACGCCCCTGCTGCCGTCGCTCGGTATATATGGCGCAAGAAGGAAATTGCCGTCGAGCCGCGATATGGATATGTTCACCTTCTCGTATTTCCCCGGTTTAACCGTTACCGGGTTGGCAGGATATTTCCCTTCGTAATCGCCCTTGACGAGATACCCCTTCGGGCTTCCGGAAGTGCGTCTCCTGGCCACAATAAAATAAGTGCCGGGAGTAAGGTCGAGCCTGTACGTCCCGTCGGGCGCGGACGGTTTCGAGATGAGCTTCGTTGGCACCCTCATGTCGTTGTACGGGGAGTCGTACGCGTAGACATACACCGCCCCGGCGGCGCCCTTGTTCTTGATGAATACCTGTCCTTCTATACCCGAGCCCGGTTTTTCCTGTCCCGCAAACTCCGTAGAGGCGCATGCGCAGAGCATGAGCGCAAGCGGTATTGCTATTGCGTAAAGCAGTTTCTGTTTCATGCGAGCCTCCCTTCTCCTCATTACGAGTTTACATCATGCGGGAAATATGTCAACGGAGTTGATAAAAAAATTGTCGAAGGAAGAATCTCCAAAAAAATTTCGTCGCCGAAGTGCATGATATTAAATTATTTATTGCAATTGAAAAATAATTGCTATATACTTTTTTTGGTTTCATAGAAATATTTTTTTTATGCGTCACAGAAGGTTTTGCGGCAAGACCTTCGAAACGGCGCAGGGCTTCGCGGATGCCCGGAAATTCAAGGCTCCGCTTAAATCCGGAAGAAGGGAGGAAAACAAATGGCAAGGACTGACAAGGAATATCCGCTGTATGTGTGTCAGACATGCGGCGCGGTAACTTCCAACAAGGGGCACGTATGCGCTCCGGTCAGGTCCACCGAGTTGACTGTCTGCGAGTTCTGCGGTAATGTCGCCGAAGACCCTCGGCACGTGTGCATGCCCAAGGTCATGGAGCTCAGGTTTGCGTGTGAGACCTGCGGACGATTATCCGTCTCGGACGATGAGCTCTGTTATCCCGCCGCCATAAAACAGGCGGCGCCAAAGAAAGGAGCCACAAAAATGGCAGAAGCGACTGCAAAGAAACCAGCCGCCAAGAAACCGGCTGCAAAAAAGCCAGCTGCAAAGAAACCGGCCGCCAAGAAGGCCACAACTGCGTCGAAGGCAAAACCAGCCGCCAAGAAGACCGCCGCAAAGCCGGCTGCAAAGAAAGCCGCTGCAAAACCAGCCGCCAAGAAGACCGCCGCAAAGCCGGCTGCAAAGAAGACCGCCGCAAAAAAACCGGCGGCCGCCAAGAAAGCGACCGCCGCGTCGAAGGCAAAACCGGCCACCAAGAAGCCGGCTGCCAAAAGCGCAACAAAGTAAGTCAGACAGCCAATTTGTTCTTCCGGATTGAGGGCCGGGCTTCACGTCCGGCCCTTTTCATTTAAAAAAATAAAACCCCAGGAATTCTTTCCTATCCTGAGGTCTCCCGGACCTTCTTACCCCCCCTTTATACTCCAATGGCGAAAGCTTTGTCAAGCAAAGATAAGCTTCTTATTGATAACGGAATTCAATATCGGGCTTAAGTTACGGCTATGCATGGCTAAAAATTTTTTATCCACAACTTACCCACAAACCGGGCGGCAAAAACCGCCACAGAACAGGGCCTTAATTAAATTTTTGCAGATATTTTAAATGGTTACGGAGTGGTCAAGCAGTCAAACAAAAAGGGCCGACGCTATGGTCGGCCCCTGTGAAATCCGGATTCCCGCGCCCTCTTTATTGAGTTCTGATTTTAACCAAGGCGGTGCTTGTCTGACCTGCGCTGTCCTTGATGGTGTAGGCGAAGGTATCGGTATAATTTCCGAAAACGCCGGAGGTGCTATTGGGTGTATATGTAATGTTCGGGATGATAACGGATGAAGTGTTATTCAGCGTTACTGTCCCATGCATTCCGGATGAATATATGCGGAATATCTTTGGGGCCGGAGTCCCGCCGAACGTATCGTCGTTCGCCAGAAGGTTCATGTTAAAGGGGTTAGTGGTGTGAATGGTCGTGTAGTCGTCGAAGGCGATGGGCAGAACTTTCACGGCAAAAGTCCCCGGTGCGCTTGTCCAGGTGCCTTTCGTAATCTTGAAATAGAAATAATCCATCCCGCTGAAATCCCGATTGGGCGTATAGATGTACGGGTTCGTAGGCGTCGCGTTTGGCGATAGCGTACCGTGCAAGGGGGCCCCAGCCGCAAGGGTGAAGCTTTTATTCCAGTTGGATATATACGGCTCGATTGACTGTCCGTTAATCTGCCCGTTGATCAGATCTATTTTCATGCTGGAATTTTTTT
>DAHWTK010000271.1 GCA_027328825.1 Nitrospirota bacterium | reverse complement strand
AAATCTTGTCTGCAAATGCTTTAACCACAGGATTATCGTATTCACCTGACAAGCAATCATCTATTTGATTCGATGCGTAGTACAGGTCTTCATAATTTGTTACATGGTTATTATAGGAACTGCTATGACGGTAAAAATCATCGATTTCGGTTTTTAGCCTGGAAATGAAACTCACAACCCTGGGTATATGTTCATCAGGCTGTCCCATATGCGCAAATAGCGGGGGACCAAAATAATATTTGCAGTCCGTATGACGCATTACACCGTTACCAGAAAGGACTTTTTGCGTTATAGCTTCCGTTGACGGCATACCGGCAGGAATGGAAATACCAGAACCCAACAGTAATATAAATTTTGATTTTTGATCATTCATTATCTTTACCCGTCCCTCCTCCCATACCTTATCCTTGGGTCTATATACGCATACGCAATGTCCGCGAGCATGTTGAAGAACACGAACGCGGCGGAGCCGACGAGCACCGTGCCGAGGATTACGGGGTA
>DAHWTK010000270.1 GCA_027328825.1 Nitrospirota bacterium | reverse complement strand
GATACTGCTGAGTTTCGCGGATGCCCTTGATTTCAAGAAGCTCCTTGGGGTCACGAGGCCCCTCGACGATTGGATCTCCGGCGGAAATCTCCTGGCCGTCCGATACCTCGAGGTGCGAGCGGTACGAAAGAATGTGGGACTCTTCCTCGCCATCCTCGCCGACGATGGTTACGGTGCGCCCGCCCTCCTCTTCGATCACACGCGCTATGCCGGTCGTCCTTGAAAGAAGCGCCGCTCCCTTGGGGGTACGTGCTTCGAAAAGTTCCACAACCCTAGGCAGACCGTGAGTAATGTCCTCACCTGCGATACCACCCTGGTGGAAGGTACGCATTGTCAGCTGCGTGCCAGGCTCGCCGATTGACTGCGCGGCTATAACACCGACAGCCTCGCCAAGTTCAATCAGCCTGGAAGAAGCCAGCGCCTTGCCATAGCAAATGGCGCAAACGCCGTGCGCGGCATCACAAGTCAGTACCGAGCGGACACGAATCCTGTGAATTTTCGG
>DAHWTK010000026.1 GCA_027328825.1 Nitrospirota bacterium | reverse complement strand
ATAAACGGGCCCCTCCGGGCGCAGTTACAGGAACTTGCCCTTAACAACGTGGAAGGCCACAGGCACGTTTTCCATGACAAGGATGGGAAACCCTTCACGGATATCAAACATTCGTTCTTGAGCGCATGCAAGAAGGCGGGGATAACCAATTTCCATTTCCATGACCTCCGGCACACCTTTGCCAGTCATTTGGTAATGGCCGGGGTAGATATTACCACCGTGAAGGAACTATTGGGCCATAAGACGCTTACCATGACCTTGCGATATGCCCACCTCGCCCCGTCTCATAAGGTGAAGGCGGTGGAGTTGCTTGAGGCAAAAATCGGGTAGTGACCGGGATTTTTTGAAATAAGAATGTTACGAAAATGTTACGCTGAACTTAAAAGGGGTTATGGCGGATGCCGTAACCCCTTGTTTTTATTGGTAGGCGGGAGCGGGCTTGAACCGCTGACCTACGGCTTGTAAGGCCGTTGCTCTCCCAACTGAGCTACCCGCCCATATAAGTTTTACCACGTTTTCGCCCCTCCCTGAGGGTGGGCAGGGATTGAAAACGGCAACCCCGCGTGGTGTTTATTTTGCTTTTCGTGCCCCAGATTTACCGGCAATGATAGCAAGCGTTCCGAACCCGGCCAGACTGCATAATGCTTATCCGGCTGCTTCTTCGCTTTTCGGTTCCTCGTCTTTCGGCGGCTCCGCCTTAACCGTCACGCGCTTTAGCTTAAGGTTAATCTTTTTCATCTTCTGGCGCGCGAGCTTTACCTTTTTTCTGTCCTTCCCTGACAGTGCGGCGTCTCTTTCGCCTTTAAGCTCTTTAAGTTTTGCCTTAAGCCCGTTCTTCTCTTCTGCGGGTATCTCCGTTTTTTTCTTCTCTATTTTTTTCTTTTCGCTCTTTGCCATTTTTCCTCCGGATATAAAATAAGCGGCCTGTTAAAAAGGCCGCTTATTTTATAATGTATCCGTGGCTTTTTGTCAATTCAAAAGTTGGCCGACGCCGCTTAAGCGTATGGATAGATATGCGATTTATATGAATTCATATCCGTAACCATGGAGAAGTGCTTGCGTTCGTCCTCGAGAATATACTTCAGCACCTGGTTGATGACAAAGTGCCTGCTGTCCTCAAGCGATTTTTCGGCCATAACTATGGCGTCCCGCTCATACTTCACGTGCGCCTCGATGAGGTCGGAAGCCGTAGCCAGTTCCTCCGGTGTCAGGGTGATAGTGCCGTCCAGGCATTGCTGGACAAACCCAAGAAGCTCCTTGTGTTTCTGTGAGTCCATCTTTACGGCTTTCATAAGCGCGTTTACGACCGGGCTTTTCGATTTTTTCAATATTGCATCGCAGCTCCCGATTGTCAACTCCTCGATTTCAATCCATTTTTCGATGTTCTTGTCGAAATTGGCACGCCGCTTGACCATATCCTCTTTTTTACCAGCCATGGAACTCCCCCTTTCTGAAATTTAACGGTTATAAATTAAAAATAACAGGCTGTTTGAGAACTGTCAAGATTTTAAAGCAGGATAAATATTAATAAAGTCAAGAAAATAGCTCCCTGAAACTCCTTGACACCAAACAGTGCCGATAATATAATCGAACTTCTTAAAAAGCAGTATTTACAGCCAAAACAGAGCATCCGTAATGATAAGCCGAAAGAGGGTAGCCGTTGTCGGACTGGGCGTTGTAAGCGCGCTCGGCATGACGACAAAAAATTTCTGGGAAGGTCTTATTTCCGGACGCTGCGGGATAGGTCAGGTTGACCTCTTCGACACATCTTTATACCGCACTCATATCGGGGCGCAGGTCAAGGGGCTTGAACCTCTTGAATATTTTACAAAAAAGCAGCTGTCCCGCATGTCGCGCTGCGATCAGCTCGGGCTGATTGCGGCGAGGGAGGCTGTACGGGATAGCGGGCTTGACCTTGATAAACTCGCCCCGGAACGAATCGGTGTATGCCTTGGCGGAGGCGCCGGAGGCATGTTATCCGGCGAAAAATACCGCCGCGACCTGTATCTTAACCTGCATAAACCCCGCCCTTCCCGGCTTATTCCGTTTTCCCCAAGCGTTACGACGGATTATGTCGCGCAGGAATTCGGTTCGGAAGGCCCGCGCGCCACTGTGGTAACCGCATGTTCGTCCTCGTCCACTTCTGTCGGATATGCCGCGGACTGGATAAAAAGCGGAGATGCCGATATTGTAATTACCGGCGGCAGCGATGCAATGTGTGAGCTTACGTATGCCGGGTTTAATTCGCTTCGTGCGGTGGACGATAGGCCGTGCCGGCCTTTCGATGCCGGAAGAAAGGGTCTGTCGCTTGGCGAAGGCGCGGGAATACTGGTATTGGAAGAAATGAACTCCGCGCTGGCGCGCGGCGCGAAGATTTATGCCGAAATAGCCGGGTACGGGATAGGGGCTGACGCATATCATATGACTGCGCCCGATGCAAGCGGAGAAGGCGCGGCAAGGACAATTCTCGCTGCGCTTTATGACGCCGGGATTGGCCCGGACGATGTGGATTATGTCAACGCGCACGGGACGGCTACGAAATTCAACGACGCGGCGGAGGCCGCGGCGATAAAGATGGTATTCGGCGGGCGGAATATTCCGGTAAGCTCTATTAAATCCATGATCGGGCACTGCCTCGGTTCCGCCGGCGGACTTGAAGCCGTGGCAACGGTGCTGACGGTTTTTCACGGGATAATCCCGCCGACTATAAATTTTGAGAACCCGGACCCGCAGTGCGGCCTTGACTGCGTGCCTAACAAGGCCCGCAAGGCCAATGTGCGGACGGCCATATCGAATTCCCTGGCCTTCGGAGGAAATAATACGACGGTGGTGATAAGGAAGTCATAGCGCCCGATTTACGCTTTAAAAATCACCTTATAAATAATGCATCTTTACGTTTGACATGGGCGGATGCTCGGGGATATGCAGAAAATCGTAATTACAGGCATCGGTACTGCCAACGCGCTTGGGCTTGATGTCCCGTCTTTCCTTGAAGGACTTCAGTCCGGTCGCTCGGCAATCGGGCCGATTTCAGGCTTCTACACCTCTCTATTCCGCTCAAGGCTCGGCGCGGAGGTAAGGGGATTTGAGCCGTCCAGGTTCATCGACCCTATGAAGCTTCGGCGTATGGACAGACTCTCGCAGATGGTCCTTGTCTCATCCATCGAGGCCATGAAAGACGCGGGGTTGAGCGCCGATATCCTGCCGCCGGAGCGGATAGGCGTGGTTATCGGGAACGGTTACGGCGGGACTTCCTGCACGGAGGAATTTTTTGAGGGCCTTCTCATGCGCGGACCTTCCGGCGTTAATCCCATGCTCTTCCCTACCACCGTGCCGAATTCCGCGGCGAGCATAACGTCGATAGAACTTAACCTGAAGGGCCCTAACTGCACATTCTGCCAGAAGGACATATCGGCGGAGGAGGCGGTAATATACGCAACGGAGCTTATACGAAAAGGCGCGGCTGACGCTGTAATAGCCGGAGGCGGCGAGGAACTGAACGATGTTATTTATCATGCGTTCGATTCGCTGCGGGTGCTCTCTCCCGGCAGAAATGGCGGCTGTGAGGGATCCTTCCCGTTTGGGCGAATGAGAAACGGCAGAGTTCTTGGCGAAGGCGCCGGCGTGCTTGTTCTGGAATCCCTGAAATCCGCAGAAAAACGCGGGGCAAGAGTTTATGCCGAGGTTGCAGGCGGGGCGATTTTAAGCGGCAGGCCGGGTATATCGTCTTATGGGAAAAATCCGGTTCCGATGGTGAGGGCTATGGAGGCGGCGCTTGCAAAATCCGGTATATCCAGGAATTCAGTCGATTACATATCCTCTTCCGCAAACTCCACGCCTGATCTGGATGAGCTGGAAGTTATGGCGATAAAGAAATTTTTCGGACAGTCGGCATCAGATATTCCGCTCAGCACCATAAAACCGATGACCGGTGACTTCGATGGCATGGGGGGGGTGAGGATGATTGCCTCAGTATTGGCGATGGATAACTCGTTTATTCCGCCTACGCTGAACCAGCATGACCCTGAGCAGTGGTTTGACCTGGACTGCGTTCCGGATAAGAGCAGGGACGCAAGATTAAATAATATAATGCATCTGGCAGTCGGCAACGGCGGTTCGTGCGCGTGTTTAATTTTTAAAAAATGAAGCGTCTTTATGATATAGCCGTAATCGGCGCGGGCATCGGAGGTCTTACAGCCGGCGCGCTCCTGGCCAAAAAGGGTTATTCCGTGGCGGTTTTCGAGGCCGGTCATGTTCCGGGCGGCTACTGCACGAGTTTTAAGAGGCAGGGATTTATGTTCGATTCCTGCCTCGATGCAATAAGCGGGTGGGGTGAATACGGCTGGCTGAGGAAGGTATTTAAAAAACTCGATATTGAAGAAAAAATAAAGATGGTGCGCCTCGAACCGCTCCGAGTCGATAATTTCGCCGGAGATAAAATTAACGTGCCGGGGACCATCCCGGAACTGATAAACCTTCTTTACGGCATCTCGCCCGGAGAAAAGGACGGCATATTAAACCTGCTGGATACGATGGAGGAAATATACCGGATTGCAATGTCCACGCCTCCGGAAGTCGTTTACGCTTATCCCGGAATAAAGGGTGTAATAGGGAAATACAGGGATAAAACCTACAAGGAACTTCTTGACGAGTTTATAACCAGCCCCAGGGCCCGCGCAGTAATGTGCGACAGGTGCGCATTCCTGGGGCTTCCGCCGTCGAAGGTATCCGCGCTTGTGATGACCATAATGTTCATGACATATTCTTCGGGCGGAGGATACAGGATAAAGGGAGGGGCGTGCAATCTTACGGATGCTCTCGTCGATGCATTGCTTGGAAGCGGCGGAGAATTGCATCTCAATGCGCCGGTCTCGGACATTATTATTGAAGATGGAAAGGCCTGCGGCATAATTGTCGCAGGAGGGAAAATACGCGCGAAGGCAGTAATAGCCGCGGCTGGCGCAGCCGCCATGTGCAGAGTCGCAGGGATTAATGCCGACGCAAATAAAACGTCAGTAAGTTTTTATATGGTATATCTTGGGCTGAAGGATGCGCCGGAGATTCCGGACAGCATGGGATATTATCCCGGATACGATATAGAGTCTACTTTTGCCGATGTGGCAAGGGATGTGGCCTCGCCGAATGCCTCGCTCGAAATAATAAATTATTCCGGGCTGAGTCCCGCGATGGCTCCTGGCGGACATACGTCCGTGATGCTGATGTCCAAGGCGGGATATTCTTATGCCAGGCCCTGGAACGAATGCAGGAATTATGAAGCGGACAGAGTTCTGTCGCTTGCCGAGAAGGCAATCCCTGGCATTAAGGAATCCGTTGTATTCAGAGAAACCGCGACGCCTTTGACTCTTGAGAAATATACCGGCAATCTGCACGGTGCGGCATTCGGCTGGGAACAGAGCGTATCCAACACGAGAATATCTTCACACCAGCGCTTGCGGGGGCTTTTCTTTGCCGGTCATTGGACATATCCGGGCGGCGGCATCGAATCTGTTGCGGCCTCCGGAGCGGCGGCGGCGGAGAGCGCGGCGGCGCTGGTAAATAAAGAGGCGTATAATTGAAGTTTCACAAAACTGAAATACGTGTCCGGTTTTATGAAACGGATTCGTGGAATATGGCTTGGCACGGCCATTACATCGGCTGGTTCGAGGCTGGGCGCATCGCCCTAGCGAAAAAGTTTGACCTGATGCCTGAAAGGTTTATCGAACTTGGGCTTTACGCGCCCGTCATAAACCTTAAGATGGATTATAAAGCTATTGCCAGGTTCGACGATGAGCTTGTTATACATACCGCGGTCAGAATCCCGACGAAGGCGGCGCTCGAATTCATTTACGAGGCGCGAAGGAAAGAAGACGGGAAGCTTCTCGCAAGCGGCGAGACGACACAGGTGCTGGTAAACATGAATGGCGAACTTGTTTATATAATGCCGGAACCGATAAAGTTGCGTGTGGAAAATATGGTAAAGTATTGTAACGGTGATTAGATGAGAGTTCTCCTTGCCGACCCGCCACATCTGATCTGGGACCTGATGAAGGGATGGGTGCCTAACCCTGCACTTCTTGCGCTCGGCGCATATGTGGAGAAGGAGTTCGAGACGCATGTCATGGACTGCACGGTTATGCCGGACCCGTGGGGCGACCTGGAGCGGGAGATAACCTCGTTCAAGCCGGAAGTCGTAGGGCTTTGCTGTATAGGTACGACCTACCTCTACGACTCCCTGAACGCCGCCAGGCTCGTGAAGACGGTCAGTCCGCATACGAAGGTTATGATAGGCGGGACCCATCCTACGCTTGCGCCGGAAGAAGTCCTGACGCTTGGGCCGGATGTGGATTTCTGCTGTATCGGCGAAGGAGAAGAGACGCTGGCCGAGTTTATCAAGGCGGTAAGCGGCGGCGAAAAAGATTTTTCTAATATAAAAGGACTCGCGTTCCGGGACGGCTCACAGGTTATCAGGACCGGGGCGCGCCCATTTATTGAAAATCTGGACGCGCTCCCGATACCTGCATATCATCGCGTCCCGATGGGAAATCCGCTTTATACAATAGATGTCCTTGGACCAAAATGCGTGGTTGCCGCATTTTCGCGCGGCTGCGGTTATAAATGCACGTTCTGCACGGAGACCCTCAGGTGGGAGAATCGCTGGCGCGGAAAATCCGCATGGAAGATTGTCGAGGAAATAGAGCTTCTACAGAAAAATTACGGCATCAGGACTTTCCTGCTTGGCGACAACGATTTTCTTTGGGACAGGAAGCGCAACATCGAATACTGCGAGCTGATGGAGAAGAAAGGTATGAAGGCGAATCTCTGGATACAGGCAAGGCCGGATCATATCCTGAGAGACCGCGAACTTATACCAAGGTTTAAGAAGCTCGGTCTCTTCGAAATACTGCTCGGCATAGAATCTTTCGACCAGGATATGGTTGACACCTGGGACAAGCGCGAAGAAATCCAGACTATGATAGAGGCGATAGCCCTGCTTAAGAAAAATGGCATCATGGTTATGACCAACTTGATGTTCGGACATTGGAACGACGACAAGAATACAATAGACAGGCTTGTAAAATCGGCCAAGAAATATTCCGACTTCTTCGCGCTTTCGATTGCGACGCCCTTTCCTGGGACGCAGTTTTATAAAGAGGCGAAGGAGCACGGAAGGATAGAGGAAAAAGATTACAGAAAATTCGACTGGAACAATCCGGTAATGTCAACGAAGCACCTTACGCGCAAAGAGGTCGGAAGGCTGCACGGGCTGGCGTTCGGGAAATTCTATGCCAGACCGAAAACCTTATTCCAGGCGCTGTTTTCTGCTAATCCTTACATCCGCAGGCTGTATAGATCATTCGCCATATATCTTTTCCGTAAAATAATAAAAAGGCCGTGGAGGCAGCCGGGTTTTATGCTGTTCGAGAACTATCTCCTGAAACGCGATGGAAAGCTGAAGGTGTTAAAGGCATCCGGCCAGAGGGAGAAATGCGATGTATGTGGCGCGCGCGTCGGTTTATATTCCGGTTACCGTTGCAGCAATCCGGATTGCAAGGCATTATTCTGTCTGGACTGCAACGCTGGCGGTTTTTACAAGCAGTGTCCGCGCTGCGGGAGTACGGCAGCGTAAATATTTGAGGCAATATCAGAATGACATTATCGGGAGTAACAGGTAAATGCGTGTCTTATTGGTAGATCCTCCGCACGAGATATTCAAGTTCTTCAGGGGCAGGATGCCCGCGCCGTCACTGACAGCGCTTGCGGCATATATCGAAAAAGATTTCGAGGTGCGCGTAATCGATTGCACCGTGCAGGAGCGCCCCTGGGCCGCGCTCGAAGAAGCGGTGCGCGAATTCAAGCCAAACGTTGCGGCAATCACCGCTATCTCCACATCCTATATTTATGACGCGATGAACGCGGCATATCTCATAAAGCTCGTCGATCCTTCCGTTATTACAGTCGGCGGCGGAGTCCATATGAGCCTTATGCCGGAGGAGACGCTTCAGAAATGCCCCAGCCTCGATTATATAGTGATTGGCGAGGGGGAGCTTACGTTGATGGAGTTCCTGAAGACGGTCGAGTCGGGTGATGAGGATTTCGAAAATATTCGCGGCCTTGCTTTTCGCAAGAGTGGCGGGGTTCACATTGGCGAGAGACGCGAGCTTATCCCGGATCTGGATAGTTTGCCGCTTCCCGCATATCACCATTTCCCGATGAACAAATATATGATGCCGTCGCTTGGTATGGCGACGCATAATTCCATTGTTCTTACCACCGCGCGCGGTTGCGAGGGCGTGTGTACTTATTGCACGGAGGCTAAACTCTGGCGAAGCACATGGAGACCGAAATCTGCGCAGCGCGTAGTCGAAGAGATGGAACTGCTGTATGAAAACCATAATAAATATTCCTTTATGTTTGGCGACGACTCCTTCAACTGGAAACGCGAAAGGGTTGAGGACTTCATCCGGGAGCTTGAGAAGAAAAGGCATCCCTGGCACTTCTGGTTCCAGTCCCGCGCAGAGCATATCGTCCGCGATGCAGACCTCTTGCCGAGGCTGAAGAAACTTGGCCTCTATATGATTTCTATGGGTGTCGAGACGCCGTCCGAAAATGCGCTCAAGAACTACCACAAGAAGCAGACGGCTGAAATTTCAATCCAGGCGATGAAGACCATCAAGAAGAACGGCCTGCTCCTCATCACTAATATCATGTTCGGAGACATAGACGACACAGAGGAGACGCTCCAGCAGACGATAGATTTCGCAAAGCCCTATTCCGACCACTTCGCCATATGCCTCACGACTCCGCTCCCCGGCACGGAATACTGGAAGCGCGCGAAGGATCAGGGAAGAATAAAAGTCTGGGACTACTCGAAGTATGATATGCTGAATCCCGTGATGGACACGCGGACGCTCTCAGTCGAGAAAATCGCGGAGATTCATCCCAAGTCGATACAAAAATTCTATTCACGTTTCCGTGTCTTCTGGGACGCATATTTTTCGCCGAACCCGTATCTTCGCAAGAACAACAGGTTTTTCGTCAAGGTCGCCTGGGAGACGATAACGCACAAGCCCTGGGTGCAGAAGAACTACGTGCCGTTCGAGAAGTATATGGAAGAAAAAACTGGTAAGGCGTTTGAGAGAGTGCATATATGAAAATACTTATCATATCTCCTGAAGGCCGGCACACGGCGGTCGGGAAAAAATTCAAGTTTCCGTTTCCGACTGCCGGCGCGCCTATGGTGGCCGCGCTGACTCCGGAAGGGCACGACGTAAAGATAATCGACGAGATTGTCGAAGATATAAATTTCGACGAACCTGCGGACATAGTAGCCATATCGTCTATGACGCCGATGGCCTCTCGCGCTTATGAGATTGCAGACGAGTTCAAGAGACGCGGAGTAGCGACTGTAATCGGCGGGATACATCCTACGGCCTGTCCCGACGAGGCAGCCGAGCATTCGGACTCGGTGATAATCGGCGAGGCGGAAGACCTCTGGCCGAAGGCGGTCGAGGATTTTAAAAACGGCGGTTTGCAGAAATTTTACAAGAAGGACTACCTGCACTCGCTGGCGGGCCTGCCGAGGCCGCGCTGGGAGCTTTTGCGCAATGATAAATATTTCCCTATTACAATCGTCGAGACATCGCGCGGATGCCCGCACAACTGCGACTTCTGCGCCGTTACAAATTTCTACGGCGGGAAATACCGTGTGCGCCCGGTCTCGGAGGTGGAAAAGGAGATTCAATATCTCTATGACCGCCCTGCTCTTACCGGCCTGAAAAGATTCTCTACTCCGTATCCAAAAGGCATGATATTCTTCGCGGACAGCAATATCACCGCCAACAGGAAATACGCCAGGGAACTTTTCACGATGCTTGCGAAATATAAAATCCCATGGCAGAGCTACTCGACTATCTCAATCGCAGACGACCCGGAGCTATTGAAACTCGCGCAGGAGTCAAACTGCGTTGGGCTGGCCATAGGGTTTGAATCGCTCTCCGGAGAGAATCTGAAAAAGATTGGCAAGGGATTCAATAAGCCTGAGAAATACGCCGAGTCGATAAATAAGCTGAAAGATCACGGTATCGGCATTATAGCGAGTTTTATTTTCGGCCTGGACTGGGACGACGTCGGAGTCTTTGAGAGAACAAAATGTTTTATTGACGCCAATAAAATAGATTCGTCCTTTTTTCTTATTTCAACCCCTCTTCCGGGTACCGGATACCGCCAGAGACTGCTTGACGAAAGGCGGATTTTCGATCACAACTGGGATCATTACGATTGCACGCATGTGGTTTTTCAGCCGAACCTTATGACGCCGGAACAGCTTTCCGATGGCGTACACTGGCTGTGGCGCGAGACGCTTTCTCATAAATCTATATGGATGCGGCTATACGGTGGGCCGCAGTTCATGTTCTACCTTGGCATGAACTACGCGATGAAGATGCTTGATAAAAAAATACACCCGAAACACTCAAAAAACCCGGCAGCCACTGAGTAAGTTTCAATATCTTGAAGATTAGATTAATATTCCCAAAAAAAGACGGCGATCCTGGCGCGATGGGCATGACAATGCCGTACGTTCTTCCGCACCTGGCCGCGCTCTCCCCGCCATGGCATAAAATTGAACTTGTAAATTTATTCAAACAGAAAGAAGATTACGGCGGCATACTCCCCGCTCTCGCCGGTATAAGCGTGATGACGCCAATGGCTGACGAGGCATACAGAATTGCGGACGAATATAGAAAACGCGGGGTGAAGGTAGTCATTGGCGGCCACCATGCGAGCGCACTGCCGCATGAGGCAAAAAGCCATGCAGATGCCGTGGCCGTCGGCGAGGCGGAGGATACCTGGAAACATATTCTCGACGATGCGGAAGGGAATACATTAAAGGATTTTTATATCGGTGGCCCGCTTTTTGATGAGGATGATTTTAACGGTTTCAGCGTTTACCGATCGCCCGACAGGCCAGTTCTCGCCAGCTTTCCTTTGCCAAGGCGCGAGCTATTGAAAGACAGATATTTTTTTGACTGCATAATCACTACGCGCGGTTGTCCTTACAGATGCAAGTTCTGCGGCACGTCCAGGTTTTACGGCGGCCTTATCCGGCATAGACCGGTGGAAGAAGTAACTGCCGAAATTAAACAAATGGGCAGATTTTTTTTAATGGCGGACGACGACATTTTCGGAGACATCCAGTATCGCCTTGAGCTTTATTCAAGAATGAGCGGCTTGAAGCGTTTCATGCGCTGGCATGGCGCGGGAGCTGTTTCCGCCGTGTTGGAGCGGGGCGGCGAGGAGATGGTAAAGCTCGCGGCGAAGAGCGGATTGGACACTGTGTTCACGGGCCTGGAATCGGCGGAAGGGGATACTCTGGACGCGCTCGAAATAAACGCTAAGCTGAGACGCCGGGAAAAAGGAGACCTTGAAAGAATTGCAACTGCGGTAAAAAAAATCCAGTCGATGGGTATAATGGTATTTGGTTTTTTTGTTCTTGGCTTCGACACGGATGACGAAAAAAGCTTTGAGAAGACGCTTGAGTTCTGCGACAGGTTGAACGTGCCGCCGATTCCTTTTCTGTTGATGCCTCTCCCCGGGACACCTCTATGGGATGAGATGAGCGGCAGGATTTCCCCCGGGCAAGGCTGGGGGAAATGGGATGGGGTTCACGCGCTATGCGACCACCCGGCACTGTCTCCGGGGCGTAGAGAGGAACTGCTTTATAAATTGCGTATCGGCGCATATACCTTCCGCAGAATAATCCGCAGGCTGAACGGTTTTTCGCCGGTAGCCGCCATGAACGGACTTATGATGCAGGCCGGAATAAGACGCAGCTTTATATCCGATTGGAAGAGGACAAATGGCAGAATATGACGTTGTGATAATCGGCGCCGGTATAGCCGGACTCGTGACAGGCAATTACCTGATGGATTCCGGCAAGCGCGTTTTAATCGTAGAGCAGATTAAATATCCCGGCGGATGCGCCTGCACGTTCGGAAAGCAGGGATATAAGTTTGACGGTGCGGTGCACTGGATAAGTCAGGCAGGCGAGGGCGGTATAGTCAAGTCAATCTTGAAAGATTTCGGGCTGGACAGTGAAGTCCGGTTCGACAGGCTTCCCGCCCCGCCGCAGGTGTGGCTGCACGATAAAAAAATTAAATCTTCTTTTGGCCGGGAAGGTGTCGTCAAGGCGCTCTCCGATGCATTTCCAGATGAATCGGGAAATTTGGATATGTTCTGGAAAGAGACCGAGACAACCCTGAAACAACTCTGGCAGCTCGTAAAACGCCAGCCGTCCAAAATGGCGCATTTTGAAAAACTGCTGTTCAACCTGACGTTCCCTTTGAAATTGGGGAAAATTGCAAAATATCACAAGAAAAAAGCATCGGAAGTGGTGGCGCAATATTTCAAGGACGAATCTCTCAGAAATGTACTTGAAGCAATGGGAATATTCCAGGATATATCGTTCGTTCATTATGCGTGGTTTAATTCCGTCGCGCTCGAAGGAGACGCATACTATCCCGCAGGCGGTATCCGTGCCGTGCCGGACGCGCTGGCGAAACATTTTATTTCCAGAGGCGGAGAGATAAGATACAGGTGTAAGGCGGAAAAGATAATTTTCAGGGATAAGAAAATTTCAGGGGTTATCGCCAACGGCGAAGAAATAATTGCCGGTACCGTGGTCTCGGCGTCCGACGCCACAAAGACGTTTCTAAGTCTTGTAGGCGAGGATAAGCTCTCGCCGGAGTTTGTGTCCGGCCTGAAGGAGTGGAAGGTATCGGAGCCATTTTTTTATGTATACCTCGGGCTGAATTGCGACCTGCGCGAAAAGGGTTTTGACGGCTCCCCAATCTGGTATATCCCGGAATCCATAGATAAAAAATTTCCTATGCTTGGCGGCAAGGCCCTGGGAATCGGTATGCCGTCGCTTCTGGACAGTTCTCTTGCCCCGGAAGGTAAAAGCGTCCTGATACTTGGCATAGCGGCGTCATGCGCTTTCATGAATTCATGCCCCGTCCGGGCCGAAGCCGGTGCCAATTACCGGGATAACGAGCATTACAAGGCGGTCAAGGAGCGCGTGGGCGAATATATGATAGACATCGCAGAAGAGGCGATCCCCGGTCTGCGCGAGAACATAGAACTGAAAATATTCGCCACTCCGCATACGTTCGAGCGTTATACCGGGAACCTGCATGGAGCCTCGTCGGGATGGTCCATGGCTGCTGACCGACAGCATAAGCTATCCGTGAGGACGCCCGTGCCCGGGTTATACCTCGCCGGACACTGGACTATGAACCCCGGCGGAGTGCCTGCGGCTTTTGTGAGCGGAAAACTCGCGGCGGAGGAAGTTATAAAAGGCTAAATCATCCGGCTGTCCAGGTTGAAGACCTGCCCGCTTGCGGAACTCATATAAGTCAGATTGTATATAAATGAAGCGACTTCGGCTGGTATGGAGTATTTTTTCAGAAGGTTGTCCGCGAGCGCATTTTCTTTTGTCTTTTCCGCCGCCGCCGTCCCCATCTCAGTAAGCATATATCCCGGCAGGACGCAATTTACCTGTATTCCATGCGGCGCAAGTTCTATGGCCGAGGCCTTCGTAAGGCCAACCAAAGCGGCCTTCGAGGCAGCGTACGCCGAATGACCGGCCCTTCCTTTAACTCCGACAATAGACGAAACATTAATTATATGTCCGAATCCCTGGCGGGCCATGACCTCCGAAGCGGCCCTTATAGTGTTGAACGGCCCCTTCAGGTTCGTCCGCAATGTTTCATCCAGCATATTTTCGTCAAGCCGGACAAACAGGCCCTGGCGCGAAACTCCTGCATTGTTTACCAGGACATCAAGTCTTCTAAAATGCGTCATGGCCGAATTTATAAGGCGGTCAGCCTGGGCCGGGTCGCCGACATCAGCGCGGATTACTACCGCATCGCCGCCGGACGCCGTAACATCTTCGGCGACGGATTCGGCGTCATGTTTTGAATTCAGGTAATTGACTGCTATTCCCCAGCCGGCTTGCCCGAATGTCCGCGCAATCTCGCGCCCAAGCCCTCTCGAAGCGCCGGTTATTATGACGACTTTCCGCATCACAGTTCTTTCATCGCCTTAAGGAGCGCATTGATATCAGAAGGCGTGTGAACAGCCGAGACTGTAAATCGGATACGACACTGCCCTTCCGGCACTGTGGGCGGCCTGATTGCCGGGGCGTAAAAACCGGAAGCCAATAAAGCTTCGGATAATTTCACCGCTTCGTCTGCCGAGCCGACAATGACCGGGATTATGGGCGTGCCGCCGCCTTTTGCTTTGTACCCGATTTCGCTCAGCCCGTCCCGGAGCATCCGCGCGTTTTCATGCAGGTGAGCAAGCCGTTCAGGTTCACGCTGTAAAATGCCCAGTGCGGCAAGAGCAGCCGCGCATGACGGGGAGGGGAGCGAAGTCGAAAAAATGAAACTGCGGGCGGTATTGATTAGCAGTTTTATATATTCTGTATCTCCGGCTGCAAATGCGCCGTATGAGCCGAGCGCCTTTCCGAGAGTGCCCATCTGCATGACGCCGGGCCCAGGAGAAATTTTAAAATGTTCAAATATCCCGCGCCCAGTTTTTCCGAGAACTCCGGTCGAGTGCGCTTCGTCGATGTATAAACGAGCGCCATATGTGTTCGCGGCACTGATTATCTCGGGCAGCGGCGCAATGTCTCCGTCCATGCTGAAAACGGCCTCGGTTACCACCAACTTCCTGCCGCCGGATTTCTCTGCCAGCAGTTTTTTTAAGTGGGCGTGATCGTTGTGTTCATAAATAATTATCCTCGCTCCGGAGAGCCTGCAACCGTCAATTATGCTTGCGTGGTTCAGGCGGTCGCTGAAGATTATATCGTCTTTACCGGCAATGGCCGGGATTATCCCGGTGTTTGCCAGGTAGCCGGAGCCGAAAAGCAGGGATGACTCAGCCGACTTGAACCCGGCAAGCCCTTCCCGAAGCTTCTCATGGTATGCCGTATGGCCTGAGATAAGAGGCGCAGAGCCTGCGCCGAAGCCGGAACTTTGCGCGGCTTCGGATGCCGCAGATATTACTTCCGGATGGTTTGCGAGTCCCAGGTAATCGTTAGCGCAGAATAAAACTACTTCCCGCCCGTCGATTGACGCGCGCGTGGAGGAGATTTTCTCGGCAGTTTTTAAAAAACGCTGATATTTGAAATCCTGCATTTACAAAATTCTTACCATTCCGCTAATCAGAACGGGCATATTGCGCATGTATTTTATATATTCATTCATGTCGAAATCTTCCCGGCGCACGAAAAAGGCCCGCCCGCCGAACCGGCACCCGTCTTCTTTCATTGACGCTATCCTGCAATATCCAAAGGCACTTGAAGCGACATAGCCGGTGGTATAGCGCGGGTCGTCGGATATGCACAGCTCCGCCACGGCTCCCGGAGCGTTGGCCGCCTTACTCGCAAGCGCAAGCGCTTCCCGGAAATGCGGCGTGGCGCATTTCAGTTCTCTCTCGGCGATTGAAACATATTCCTCCGCTTCTTCCGCCCAGTCTACAGCGCGCGCCCTTATACCTCGC
The DNA here is from genome assembly GCA_027328825.1 of Nitrospirota bacterium. Taxonomy (GTDB): domain Bacteria; phylum Nitrospirota; class JACRHJ01; order JACRHJ01; family JACRHJ01; genus JAKAHE01. The sequence continues at coordinate 1,844 of DAHWTK010000026.1, read as the reverse complement.
TCCATGTCCGGTTCCAGTCTCTCTCCCGTGGTTGCGTCTATAAGCATCGCACCGCGCATGTTCCCTCCGGCAGGCGATGCGCCTGAGAGGATTTTTTTAATCGCGCCCCTGGCCGCATTATCGGATATACCGGCTCTTGCAAGCTCTGAGACGGCAACGGCATGGTAGACCATTTCACCCTCTCCCCTCAAGGGAGAGTGGGAATTTATTACCTCCAGAGGTCTGAGTCTTAAAATTTCCTTTCCCGCAAGGGACTCAGCGGTTATTCTTATCTCTTCCGGCCTGCCGTTCTCGTGTGTCATGGCGCGGCGAAGGAGCGATGCGGCAACGGCCTCGATTCTGCCTTCCGGGACGATTCTCTCCGCTCCGGAGACGTGCATTCCGCCCCTTGCCGCACGCATCCTGACAGAGAAAAGCTCAGCCATTAAGCCGCATCCCAAGGTCGGTTATCATACGCAGATCGTCTTCGAAATTTCTTCCGCTCTTAGTAAGATAATCTCCCATCAGTATCCCATTGGCGCCCGCCATGAAAACCATCGGGTGCAGGTCTCTGAGCGCCGTCAATCTTCCGCCGCATACCCGGATTTCTTTATCCGGCAGGATGTGGCGTAATAGCGAGATGGATTTGAGAGCTTCGAGCGGCGTAATGAAATCCGCGCTTTCCAGGGGGGTGCCGGGAATAGGCATGAGGAAATTGACCGGAACGGAATCCACGCCAAGCCGTGCCAGTTCCGCGGCCATATCCGCCCGGTCCGGCATACCTTCGCCCATGCCGAAAATCCCCCCGCTGCACGTGGACAGCCCGGCGTCCTTAGCGGCTGAAAGGGTCTCGATACGCTCGTCATACGAATGTGTGGAGCATATCCTGGGGAAGAAACTCCTCGACGTCTCAAGGTTGTGGTGATAGCGGTAAAGTCCGGATTCTTTTAATGTTTTTAGCTGAGAGAGGGACAGAGAGCCAAGCGTGGCGCAGGGCATGAAGCCGATTTCCCGCATTTTTTCCACCATCCGGGCGATAGCTGAAAGCTCTTTCTCGGAACCTATACCCCTCCCTGAGGTTACGATGCAGAAACGCCTGACGCCTTTATCGAATGCCCGTTTCGCCGCCGGGATAACCTCGCCTTCAGGCAGCAATGGATACGCCCTTGCCTGCGCCGTGTGATGGGCGGATTGGGCGCAGAAGGAGCAGTCCTCGGGGCAGTTTCCGGAGCGGGCGTTTATTATGGAGCAGGCATCCACCCCGGGTCCGAAATTCGCCTCCCTGGCACGCCCCGCGGCCACTATAAATTCCCAGGGTTTTTCTTCTAACTCTTTTAAAAAATTCGATATTTGCATTTGGACTAAATAAGCGTTATTCTTAGAATCAGGTAGAACATGAGGCTACACGCGGCAGGCGTTATTGTCAATACGAAATTTACAAGGGGGTTGCTGAAGAAATCAAGGCCTGTTATATAAATTGACGGCCATAAAGTCTTTAAAGACCTTGACATCCGTATCCAAAGAAATTAATATAAAATGTAAATTAGAAGAAAAGTATGGAGAGTCAAGATGTTCGAAAAATTTACAGACAGAGGCAGGAAGGTGATAATCTTCGCCAGAGAAGAGGCGGAGAGGCATCAGAACGATTACCTTGGCACTGAACACCTGCTCCTGGGGCTTCTCCGGGAGGACGACGGAATTCCTATCGCCGTGCTCCGGAAGCTTGGGCTCAATACCGAGCAGGTGCGGATGGAAGTCGAGCGTAACCTTCCGGGAGGAATGGGAAATCTGGCGTTCGGCGAGATACCTTTCACCCCCAGGGCCAAAAAGGTCCTGGAGCTTGCGATAGAGGAGGCCAGGCTTCT
>DAHWTK010000269.1:242-502 GCA_027328825.1 Nitrospirota bacterium | reverse complement strand
CATCGGCCCCGGCGGGAGTTTAAGTTCGTCAATCAAGTCCTGTCCCCTCAGGAGCGGCGCTTCCGCTTCCCGGAGAAATTCGCCGTAATAATACTCTGACACCGCAATCGTCACTCCTTCAATATCCGTGGTGACCGATTCCGGCCCCTCACGTGTTGCGAACGCGTCCGCAAGCGCAATGACCAGTGAAGCCGGCAGGTGCGCGCCCATTTCCCGGCAATACCTGTACATCGCGTGACGGCTAATTCCCTCTTTTGTCA
>DAHWTK010000269.1:0-232 GCA_027328825.1 Nitrospirota bacterium | reverse complement strand
CATCTTCAGCCGTTCCGCGGCCGTTCCGTTTATCTCCGCCCCCCTGAGGTCGTGCCCCGTAAACCTTACCCGGCCGGAATCCATGAACATCGCAAACGGCTTGCCGGAGTCGTGCAGGAGCGCGGTCAGCTTGACCATGCCCGCCGCCGTAAGGTTTTCGTCTATGCGTCCCCGGAGATACGACGATACTTCCGCCCCCCTGGCCCCGAAATATTTTCCGGTATTCCGCATT
>DAHWTK010000268.1 GCA_027328825.1 Nitrospirota bacterium | reverse complement strand
AGCCCGTCGGCCCCGCGCACGGCCTCGTAGGGGTCATCGAAATAGAGCACTCCCCTGGGCAATATTTTTTTCGCCGTGGCGACGGCGGCCGGGTCATACGCCCTTATCCCCGCCCCTTCGGCCATGAGCTTCTCTATTATGGTTATGGAGGGGGCCTCGCGCATGTCGTCCGTATTTGGCTTGAACGAAAGCCCCAGGACGGCAAGATTTTTGCCCTTGAGCGGACCCAGCGCCGCCTTTATCTTCTCCCCCATCAGCACCTTCTGCTCCTCATTCACGCGCACGCTGGACTCTATCATCTTGAGATCGACGCCGTTTTCCCTGGCCAGGCTTATCATGGCCCTCGTGTCCTTCGGGAAGCAGGAACCCCCGAAACCGGGTCCGGCGTGAAGAAATTTTGGTCCGATCCTCTTGTCAAGCCCGATCGCCTTTGCGACCGTGTGCACGTCGGCCCCCAGCTTCTCGCAAAGCCTGGACAACTCGTTTATGTACGATATCTTCAT
>DAHWTK010000267.1 GCA_027328825.1 Nitrospirota bacterium | reverse complement strand
AATCCTCACCCGGTGCAAAGACCGGGTGCAACAGCGCCAGCCGGAACCCGGCATCGCTCATAGCCAGGTTTCAATCCTCACCCGGTGCAAAGACCGGGTGCAACTGCCATATGATCGTGGCCGCGCTCGAAGGGCCGTTGTTTCAATCCTCACCCGGTGCAAAGACCGGGTGCAACACGGCGGTCTGGAACTCGTAATGAGAGCCGGAAAAGTTTCAATCCTCACCCGGTGCAAAGACCGGGTGCAACGGCTATGCAGTCCTTGTGTGGGTGGGCGGCACGTTGTTTCAATCCTCACCCGGTGCAAAGACCGGGTGCAACCCTCGACGACGAGCGTGCCGGTAAGTCCGGAGAGTTTCAATCCTCACCCGGTGCAAAGACCGGGTGCAACCCTGCTGGATAATCGCCTCAGCCTGGGAGTCCTTGTTTCAATCCTCACCCGGTGCAAAGACCGGGTGCAACGCGATCTCCCGCTCGCGCTTGCCGATAACAGTCGAGTTTCAATCC
>DAHWTK010000266.1 GCA_027328825.1 Nitrospirota bacterium | reverse complement strand
GAAAAAATGGGATATGAATCTTACTTTTTGATAGTTTGGGATTTTGTAAGGTGGGCAAAGGAGCATGGGATAGTTGTCGGCCCGGGCAGGGGCTCGGCGGCAGGGTCGCTGGTGTCATACATTTTAAACATTACAGAGCTTGAACCGCTTCAGTATGATCTCCTTTTTGAAAGATTTCTAAATCCCGACCGTATATCCATGCCGGATATCGACATGGACTTCGCCGACGACAGGCGCAGTGAGGTTATTGAGTATGTTACCGAAAAGTATGGCAAAGATCATGTCGCCCAGATAATTACATTCGGAACAATGGCGGCAAGAAATTCAATTCGCGACACAGGCAGAGTACTGGGCATGACATACGCCGAGGTGGATGTCATCGCCAAACTCATTCCGCAATTTACTCATTTAGAGGAAGCTATAAGGAATGTTCCTGAACTGGGCTCTATGTACAACACTGACGAGCGGGTCAAAAAGCTGCTCGATCTGGCGAAAAAACTGGAAGGT
>DAHWTK010000265.1 GCA_027328825.1 Nitrospirota bacterium | reverse complement strand
CCCAGGAAGAAAAGCAGGGAGACTATCATCACTACGAGCAGACCAAGCCCGATTACCTTTTCCATCTTGTAGTCGTCACGGAGCTTGTTTATATTCTCGTAGATCTCTCCCATACCCTTTTTAATTTTCAGGTTCGGCCCGGCGAAGGAATCAATGGAGTCAACATCCTTCGCCCTGAGGTCGGCATACTGTATATTGTATTTTACCAGGTCCTCCCGCATGTATTCCGGGTACCTCATGGTCTGCTCGTCGAGGTCGGTCAGGAACTGGTTGTATTTCAGGAGCCTGCTTTCCGTGAAATACTGTTCTTTCTTTATCTCGAAAAGCCCGGGGCAGAGCGTACTCTTCTGCTCCTGGTATATGCTCCTGTCCCACGTCATCGTACTCCCGAACGAGGCGATCTCCCTTGCGGTATGGCATTCGGCGCAGTAGTTGTCCTTCGCCGCCGCATAAGCGGGGACAAACAGCACGGCGAGAGCCGCTATGAAAAGAAGTCCTCTTACTCTCCC
>DAHWTK010000264.1 GCA_027328825.1 Nitrospirota bacterium | reverse complement strand
CAGGCCCCCGCTTAAATTGAAATTTGGGAGGGTTTTATATCAGGATTAACTGTTTAGTTTGCAGGAAAACCAATGAATAGTCAAGAGGTTTAATATGCCGTAGAACGCCCAAGGCAATAAATTTTTTATTTTTTTCTTCATATATTTTTTAAGCTTCTTAAAAGGCCCCGCCTTGGCCTCCCGCGTTATTTGGGCAATTTTATTATCGAGCAGCTTTCTTTGAATGTTACCCTGGCCCAGTGTCTGGAAAAATCTGGAGATTGCCGCCGCCTCTTCACCTCGGGCCTCAAACAAGCGGCAATGTCATGCACAAAAGACAACTTAAAGGATTAAATGGCATTTTTTATCCTTGTTTAAAAAATTCCCTGCTTTCCCGCTGCACTGTCAAGTTTTCCCACCCCACCCTCCTTGACCAAAAACCATTGCCCTGTTTATAATTAATCTAAGGAGGATTTGAGTGATACATATTATCACCGTACACTGGCAGGAAGACGCATGGGTCGATATTCA
>DAHWTK010000263.1 GCA_027328825.1 Nitrospirota bacterium | reverse complement strand
GTCCAGATGCCGGCGTGGTGAAACTGGTAGACGCGCTGGACTCAAAATGCATTTCAGGCCATTTTCATATCCTTTCAACATCACTGAGAAATTTCACATAACTAATTAATTTCTATGAGCAATTTCATTGTTTCTGTCTCAGATTCTGTCAGGAGCATCTAGGCCGATTTAGCTCTACTATGGACACCATATGGACACCAAAGTTGAAAACAGATTTCAATAGCCAAGATGGGGAATGGATACCTATCCCGGCCAGATGCTGCAAGCTTGAATAACTGTCACGGACGGTCGAAATGGCGGGGTTTGGGTCTTATGAGCCCCGAAGCCGAAGGTCGAAATGGCGGGATTTGACCGTAATTGCCTCTTCAACCCTCTTCTCTGTCTTTTACTTCCTTGTCGGGTTTTCTTCCTCTTTTGGCAGAAGTAGTAAGGGCAACCTTGGATTTATATTTTCTCCCGGCTCTCTTCTTGGGAACAGCCTCAGCCGCTTCCGCCTTCGCCCGACGACCAC
>DAHWTK010000262.1 GCA_027328825.1 Nitrospirota bacterium | reverse complement strand
AGACGGTCGCACAGGGCAACGATGTTCACGTAACTTATGGCGACTCGGTATCGATACCGTATTCAATCAACAAAGACATCACGGGAGATACCGTGTGGTTCGGGGCGAAAAATACCGCATACAACCCGACGTATGTCATCGCGCCACGAAATATCACAGCGAACGTGACGAATTACACGACGGGCGCGGGTTTCATAAACCTGTCAACCACCGACACGAAATTGTTGACGGGTAGGTATCCCGCACAGATGGAAATAAAAAACGGGAGCCGCGTCAATACGGTGCTGAAGTTTAACCTCGTAATCGACCCAAGCATCTTGAACCAGTGAGGAAGTAAATGAAAAACAGATTCTTCGCTACGCTCAGAATGACAGCCGCATTGGCGGGAATGATGCTGGCTATTTTCGGCCCGTCGCCGTCGTTTGCCGGGTCGGATACCCTTTCGCCTCAGCAGATCCATGCGACATATGTCAACAAGCCCGCGTTCAATAACGCCACGTCGAGCCTGCATA
>DAHWTK010000261.1 GCA_027328825.1 Nitrospirota bacterium | reverse complement strand
CAAGGCCATTGGCACCGACGAAAACCAGGGGGTTGGGGCTGGTGCCGAGGGCGAATATCACGGTGTCCACTTTCATCTCGAACTCGGAGCCTGCGATGGGGACTGGTTTGCGCCTGCCGCTCGCGTCCGGCTCGCCAAGCTCCATGCGGATGCAACGCATGGCGCCCACCTTTCCATTACCGTCATCAAGTATTTCGACGGGGGATGTGAGGAGGTCAAAAAAGACGCCCTCTTCCCGCGCGTGATGGACTTCCTCGGCCCTGGCAGGTATCTCGTCTTTTGACCTGCGGTAGACGATGCGGACCTCGCCCGCCTCGCCGCCAGAATTAAAAATGCAGCCCGACTGGATGCGGACGCTGCACCGCGCGGCGTCCATGGCGACGTTTCCAGCGCCGATGACCGCGACCCGCTTGCCGGCCTTGATGGGAGTGGGATATTCAGGGAACTTGTACGCCTTCATGAGGTTGACGCGTGTCAAAAACTCGTTTGCAGACATGACGCCGTTTAGGTTTA
>DAHWTK010000260.1:252-513 GCA_027328825.1 Nitrospirota bacterium | reverse complement strand
AGACGCGTTTCGCAAGCTACTCCAGCCGCCCAAGACTGCCCGGCGGCTTCGTCTTGTTATCGAGCCGCCTCTGCACATCCGCCGCCCGCGATTCGTCCACGGGCATTATATCTCTTAAAGTTTGCTCGAACAAAACCATAATACTCCTTCATAACGCCCCCTCTGTCCCCCTCTTATCTTAAGATGGGGATGAAGGAAGTTATTTCAACCGCACCGGCAGGCCAGAAACGACGAGATAGGCTTCGTCGGCGGCCTGGGCGA
>DAHWTK010000260.1:0-242 GCA_027328825.1 Nitrospirota bacterium | reverse complement strand
CCGGAGCCGAGTTCGTTCGACACGACTATTACAACACCCCTGAAATTCTTCAACGCGCCCGCAAGCACGTCCGCCCTTGCAGACGCCATATCTTCAAAACCGGCGCTTCCATTTTTTTCCATGAGGTTGGAGAGCCAGAGGGTCAGGCAGTCTATTATCACCGTTCCGCCTCCTGTGCCGTGCAGGGCTTCGGCAATATTTTCCGGCTCCTCCACACTCTCCCAGTCCGCCCCGCGCGCCTC
>DAHWTK010000025.1 GCA_027328825.1 Nitrospirota bacterium | reverse complement strand
GGAGGACGCCCTGCGCGCCTTCGGGATGGGTGCGCGCGGGGTGCAGATGGGCACACGCTTTGTCTGCACGTTCGAGTGCGACGCTCCGGAAGTCTTCAAAAGAATGTATCTGGAAGCCACAATCGACGATATAATCCTTGTAGAGAGCCCGGTGGGCCTTCCCGGCAGGGCGATCAGAAACGCTTTTTCCGAGAAGCTGGCAGAAGGGCCGCCGAAGGGAGACCACTGCACAATCAACTGCCTGAAGCACTGCTCACTCCGCACCGAAAAAACAGGATTCTGCATTGCAAAGGCTTTGACGGCTGCCCATAAGGGAGATATCGAGGGCGGGCTTATCTTTTCAGGCTCAAACGCCGTCCGTTGCAAGGAGATTGTGCATGTTCAGGACGTAATAGAAGACCTTTTCGGGCATGGAGTTTTATACACAGCGTCTTAAGTGACTGCGCATAGTCTGCACGAGCTTCATTCGGAGTTTTCCATGTCCGGCGCGGCGAAGTAACAATTATGCAGGCAGAATCGCCTTGGCAGTTTCCAAAGGTTAAGAGCGAAAAAAAGCGGCGCCTGTATCAGGTGCCGCTTTTAAAATCGTTATTTCAGCTTGCGTTTTATTTCCCTGGCCATTTTCAGGTGCTCCTCGATGACAGACAGTGTATTCATCGCAAAGTTTTTCAGGTCTGGGTCTTTCATGCGATGCGACGCCCATTTGAAAAAAGCCACATCGTGCCTATGGTCTTTCACCATCATGGCCATGTAAGCCTTGTCGAACTTTGCTCCTGAGAGCTTCGAGAGTCTGTCTACCATTTTCTGATGCCTCGGGGTCAGCTTTTCCGGGAGCGTTACCCCCTTCTGCTGCGCAATCTGCTTCAGTTCGTCGTTTGCCTTCCCGTGATCAGTCACCATCCGTGAGCCGAAGTCCTTCACGTCCTTCGACTCCGCTTTCTGCTGGGCCAACTGGCCGAGCCGGACTTCCAGCATCCCGCTCATTGCCGCTTTATGCATAAACTTTTTCTCTTTTGCCGAAAGAGTAGTTTTAGCGGCATATGCGGTCATGACAATGAAAAGCGCGAGAACAACCAGCGATATTGATATAACGATTTTTTTCATCTCAACCTCCGTCAGGCGGATTTAAAATCATATACATGAATATAGCACAGATAAAAAAGTCTGCAAGAAGCTCAATATCCCCTGACTACCCACGCCGGATAACCTTCGCGCGCCAGCCGCCGGGCAAGCACAAATGCCGGCCCGAGACTCGGGAATTTTCCCACCCGCACCCGGTTATATAGCACGCCCCTGATTATTGCCTTTGATATTCTTACGCCATCGTAACCCAGCTTAAGCCCGGCCAGAAGATGCCCCGCGTTTTCCGGGTCTGTGAATGCCCCGACCTGCACGGTATATAAACCCTTCCCGGAGATATTGCCTATCATAGCCTTTCTGATGTACGAGGCGTTCCGGCCAATTTCCCGGACGATTACAGGCCCTGTATCGAGCCGCCCTATCGCGCGCGATGCTCCGCGAGAGATGTCTATGTCTACACCCTTTACAAATGGCCCCCTGTCGTTTACTGTCACGACGCATTCCTTCCCCGTCTGCGGGTTTTCTATCTCAAGCTCTGTGCCGAACGGATATGACCTGTGCGCGCATGTCAGGGCATCCTCGTTGAAAATATCTCCCGACGCCGTGCGATGGCCCTGGAATCCCGGCCCGTACCACGACGCGACGGCACTGTAGGCCGTCCCTGCCGGAGGCACGGGCTTCGGCGGCCCGATGTCCGTAAGCGGCATACCGTTTCTGTCGTAAAGGACGTGATTCGTGTTCGTGATTCGTGGAGACGCGCAGGCGGAAAGGATAAAAAGACAGAGCAGGGCTATCGAGAATCTGTTTAAAAACAAAACTCCGGTTCGGGGAGGGAGTGTTCTCGGAGAAAAATTATCTTGAACGTAAAACAGAGCGGTCGCCGTCAAAGCGCAATTGTGAATAATAATTTTTCGGAGAGAATACCCCCTACCCATTGACAGCTTATAAATCCGATTCCCAGATGTTCAGACGGCATTTTTTGCAGAACCATTTCGGCACTTCCACGGACAGCACACAGCCCGCAAGTATCGCCTCGCCCTTCTTTTCGAGTGCGCGGTACTTCTCGTAATCCGCCGTAGAGCACCGGTATATGATAGGGATTATTTTTTCGGAAGAACCGCACTGAGGACAACTGACTTTTTCGGTCGTCTTGTTCATGGGCAAACATTTACTCACAATTGAAAGTTGCAGTCAACGGATTTCTGAATTCCGGAATTTTTCTCCGGTATCTATTTGCGCAAGAAAATGCCCGCAGGGTGCCGTTTCGCTACATTTTCAGGCTTCTAAAGAAAGCAAAAAAACTGCCCGTGAACCCAAGCAGCGTCCCGGCGAACATAAGCCCTATCCACACGCCCGGCGGCAGGAAATGCACATCGCCCGAAAGGGTCGGAAGCGCTTTGGAAGTCTCCACCCAGCGCACTATAACATAAAGAAATCCCACGGAAATTCCCGATGCGATGAACCCCTGGAGCGCCCCTTCAGCAAGGAACGGCCCCATGATAAACGGCCTTGTCGAGCCGAGAAATTTCATAACTTCTATCTCCGAGGCATGCCGAAGCACCGCAAGCCTCAGGGTGCTGTAGCTTATAAAAACCACTCCAATCAGAACGGCAAGCCCCAGGGCCAGACCAACCAACTCAAAGGAATTAAAAAGATTTTTTAACCTGCCCGCCTCTTCCTGGAGGTATTGCACGTCTTCCACGCCCGGCATGGACTTAAGACCGCTGACCAGTTTCTCGGCTGAACCGGGCGCGCCTCCGGCCTTTAAACCAATGTCGAAAGAAGCGGGCAGAGGGTTCATTCCCATGCTGTTTATAAGGGAGGCGCCATCCTCGTCCGTCCCGGAAAAATCCTTTAATGCCTGAGACTTGGACGTGTAACCAACCGAAGCCACGAGCGGGTCGGAACCGAGGCGCGTTTTGATTGCGTCCATCTGCGCCGCGGTTACGCCGTCGGAGAGGTATATGGTTAAGGGAAATTTCTCGTTTACGGCGGAAAAAGCACCTTTTAGGTTCAGGAAAACAATAAGATAGGCGCCCAGGAAGCCGAACGCCACCGCAAGCGTGACGGCGGTAAAAAAGCTCGTTATCTTGCTCTCCCAGAGGTTTTTCAGCGCCGTTAAAATGAAATATTTCATGGCACTGGATTATATCCAAAAAGTAATCAATTTTAAAGAAAAGTTTTTATTGCACGTGATATAATTATTTATGAAGATTTACGCATACTTAGCGAATGTCGTCATATTCGTTCACCTGCTCTGGATACTCTTCCTGATATCAGGCGCCTTCTGGGGCGTGCGGCACAGGGCCGTAAAGATTGTGCATATACTTGGCCTGGGATACGCTTTTATCGTAAACCTGTTCGATTTTTATTGCCCCCTGACTCGCCTCGAGATCTGGCTTGAGTATAAATATTCTCCCTCCGGGGCGTACACAGGCTCGTTTATCGCACATTACATGGAAAAAATAATCTACATCGACCTTCCGGACTGGGCGATATTCCTTCTAACCGCCGCCCTGTGCGCGTTTAACACCTGGATTTATCTCGGAAAAAAAATCCGACGAAAGAATTGAGACGTATCATTTTCCAAGCCGCTCACGCCGCACAAAGCTTTCTACCCACTTGTCCTCCGGGCGGTATCGCTCGTCTATCATTCGGTCGAAGACGCCCGGGTCTATCGGAAATTGCGACATTGTCTTTACAACCAGTCCGTCATCCGTCTCTTCGATAACGTCCTTTGAATAGAACTCCTTCCATGCCCGGATATAGCCTTCATACAGCTCGTCCGGTGTCATAAGAGCGGGCCTGTATACGACGTTCGTGGTAGTGTAGCGGGAAAGATCGCGGTCAATAATCCGCCCCTCGGCCTCAAGTTTGTCGTGCAGGCGCGTCCTGGGGTATGGAGTAAGTATCAGGAATTCACACTCTTCTATGCCGGTTTTTTTTGCGAACTCAACCGTCCTCTCGAATATTCCCTTGTCGTCGTAATCGTATCCAAACACAAACGAGGCGATAAGTTTTATACCGGCGTCATGGAACCGCTGGATGTTCTCCAGGTGCTTTTCGGCGGTTGTGAAACCCGCCCGCTTTTCCCCGAAAGACGCCGACATCCACGGGCCGACATCCACGTATAGGAGCCAGCAGCCGGATTTAACCAGCCTGTCCACGTATTCCCTGTCCTGCGCGGCGGCCAGAGGCGCAAGGCCCGTCCATTTCTTCCCCATCCCCGCCATGCCGTCGAAGAGCTCGTAGCTCCTGCGCTTTGCAAGGTGGAAGTTATCGTCCACAAAGAAGATATATTCCTCCATCTTCTCAAGTTCAGCGAGCGCTTCCTTTATCGGCCTGCCACGGTAGGACGTCCCGAAGAGGCCAGGCACGGAGCAGAACTCGCAGTTTACCGGGCATCCGCGCGAGACCTGCATGGACTGCATCGGGATATATCCCTTTCCCGCCAGCAGGTCCCGCCTGGGCCAGGAAACGTTTTCCATTTTGGGCCGCTCGACGCATTTATAGAATTTTTTCATCGAACCACCGACAAAATCCTGAACCAGATTCTCCCACGTCCCTTCCGCCTCGCCGACAACCACGGCGTCGGCATGAAGGGCCGATTCCTCCGGCATGAGCGACGGGTGAAGCCCTCCCATGACTACGGGTATGTTCTTAGCCCGGAAACGGTCGGCGATGTCGTACGCGCGTTTTGCCTGGCATGTCATGGCGGAAATCGCCACCATGTCCGCAGGCTCGTCGAAGTCGACAGGCTCGATGCGCTCGTCCGTGAAGGAAAGCCCTATCTCCGGCGGAGTAAGAGCGGCGATGGTTATCAATCCCAACGTGTGGATGTACCGCCGATACTTAAGCGGGAAGTTTCCCCATTCGGGGTATATCAATTTAATTTTCATTCAAAATACCTTCTGATTGTCATTCTGAGGCAGCGCCGAAAAATCTGCTTTTAAAATCAAAAATCAGATTCTTCGCGGAGCCTGCCCTGAGCGCAGCCGAACGGGCTCAGAATGACAATCTTGTTAGATGTCGTCCCGACCGAAGCGGAGGGACCCACAGTGTAGATTCCTCGGCTTCGTTCGGAATGACAGATAGAATTACTTCCAGAACCTCGTGAAGCAGTACCACTGGTCGTAATACTGCCCGATATATTTCTCGAATACCTTGACCACCTTTTCCAGATTCTCCCGTATGTCCTTTTCCCTGTCGCCGGTGGTCGTTGCGTAAATCGGCTCCTCGACGACTATCCTGTAGCGGGCGGCTTTGTCGAGGAGGATAAAAGACGGCAGTATCGGCGCACCGGAGAGCATCGAGAGCAAAACCGGCCCGCGCGGGAAATATGTCTCGGCGTCGAAAAATTTAACTTTAACGCCGCTGTCGTGGAATAATTTGTCCCCCTGCATGGCGACAAGCTCGCCCTTCTGGAGCGCCCGGAGCATCTCAAGCGGCGATATTTTGTCCGGATCCAGCCGGATTTCCTTCACGCCGCGCATAAGGCGTTTCCTCGTCCTCTCCCGCTCTATTCCCTCGTGCCCGTCCGGGAAATATACTATATTAACCGGATGGCCGAGCTTCGAGAGTACTATCCCGCCCATCTCCCAGTTCCCAAGGTGGGCGGTGAGTAGAATTGCCCCCCTGCCCTCTGAGATTACCGCCTTCAGATTATCATATCCCTCGGCATGGGAAAGGATTTCCGAGAGTTCGCCCTCCCGCCGATTGTTATACCGGAACAGGTCTATCAGGTAATAGCCGTAGTTTACGCACATCCGGAAGGTGGCTGTGAAAAGCTTGCGGTTAGAGATGTTTTTCCCAAGTATATGTTTCAGGTTGTCCTGGTAGTTGTGCCGCCGGTTGACGAAGAACGGGTAATATATCGCGGTGATAATCCAGGAAAAGGCGCGGGAGAGCCACAACGGCCATGTCCGTATGGCCCAGAAAAAGAGCGGCATGAACGTTATGGCGGCGAAATGATACGGCAGGGTTTCCTGGTGTCCGTTCTTCAACCTCTGGACGTTTTGAAAAGCCATATCGAATAATAACCAAAAAAAGGTGGAGATTCAAGGCTTATTGTTGACAAGGGCGCCGAATTCCTTTTAAATACATTACAGAAGAATAAACTTAAGCCCCGTAACTCACAGGAGATACCCATGCAATTTTTCAGATGCCAGATTTGCGGAGACGTCTTTATCGGAAATGCGGCGCCGTCCAACTGCCCTTACTGCGGCGGAAAGGCAAAATATCTCGTCCCTGTGGAGCAGTGGACAGACGAAAACCTTACCGTAACCGAGCTTTCGGAAATCTCCCGGAAAAACCTCGAAAAAGCGCTCCAACTCGAAGTGGATAATACACCATTCTACCGCAGCGCCTCAGCAAAAGCCGGGACCATGAAGCTCCAGGGCGTGTTCAAGGGCCTGGCAAAGGTGGAGAACGAACACGCGAGCGTAATACAAAAGATTCTCAAGTGCGAGTTCCCGCCGCCCAACCCTGTCAACTCCACGGCGACGGGCGACGACTCGGAAAACCTCCGGATTGCCCACGAGCGGGAGATAGAGGCATCCCGCTTTTATGCCCAGTCATCGGTTCAGGCAACTGAGGCGAGGGTAAAGAAGGTCTTTCTCGCCCTCTCGGAAGTAGAGGCGGACCATATAAGGCTGGAAAGAGAGTTGATGCAGGCATGATGTGCAACATGCAAGGGTTACCCACCCTCTCCATTGATGGGAGAGGGCCGGGGAGAGGGTGAGCGAACATGTCTTTATCCTGCTTCAAAGCCTACGACGTCCGGGGCAAGGTCCCGGAAGAGCTTGACGAGCTGCTGGCATATCACATAGGCCGGGCGCTGGCGGAAATCCTGAAACCCGGCGCGGTCGTCGTCGGTCGAGACGTGCGGCTGTCAAGTTCAGCCATTGCGAAGTCCATCTCCGAGGGTCTTCTCGATTCGGGCATGGACGTTCTGGACATAGGGCTTTGCGGGACGGAGCAGATCTATTTCTCGACCGCACACCTCCGCGCCTCCGGCGGAGTGATGATAACCGCGAGCCACAACCCCAAGGGCTACAACGGGCTGAAGTTCGTCCGCGAAGAATCCCGCCCCATAAGCGGAGATACCGGGCTTAAGGAAATCGAGTCCCTCGCCGCGGGCGGCAGGTTCGGCGAGGCGGGCCGGCGCGGAGAGATAAGAGACACTGACACATCCGAGAAATACATAAATCACATTTTATCGTACACGAAGCCGCACAGCCTCCCGCAATTCAAAATACTGGCAAACCCCGGCAACGGCTGCGCCGGGCCGGTAATAGACATGCTTGAGCGGCGGCTCCCCTTCAGATTCACAAAGATATTCGCCGAACCTGACGGCGATTTCCCGAACGGTGTCCCGAACCCGCTCCTGCCGGAGAACCGTGACGCGACGGCAAAGGCCGTAATAGAGTCCGGCGCGGACATTGGTCTTGCCTGGGACGGAGATTTCGACCGATGCTTCTTCTTCGACGAGAAAGGGAATTTCATCGAGGGATATTATATCGTCGGGCTGCTCGCGGAGGCTATGCTGGCCAAGCACCCCGGCGCGAAGATTATCCACGACCCGCGCCTGACATGGAATACAATCGACATGGTAAAATCCGCCGGAGGAATCCCGGTGCTGAGCAAGGCCGGACATGCGTTTATGAAGGAACGTCTGCGCGCCGAAAACGCGGTCTACGGCGGCGAGATGTCCGCGCACCACTACTTCCGCGAGTTCTCATACTGTGACAGCGGGATGATCCCGTGGCTGCTCGTCCTTGAGGTCATGGCGAAAAAAGGGAAGAAACTCTCCGAGCTTGTGGAGGAGCGGGAAAAGCTTTATCCCTTGAGCGGAGAGATAAACCGGGAAATCTCCGACCCCAAGGCTGCGCTTAAGAAAGTCGAGGAACTCTATTCCCCCGGCGCGCTCTCAATCGACCATACCGACGGCGTCAGCATCGAGTATCCGGAGTGGCGCTTCAACCTCCGCATGTCCAACACAGAGCCGCTCGTGCGGCTGAACGTCGAAGCAAGGGGAAATAAAGAACTGATGGAGCAAAAGACAGAAGAACTGCTCGATATGCTGGACAAATCATAGCACCGCGCTCATCAGCCGCGCCAGGTTCTCAAGGAACCTGTCCCTCCTGCGGCGTTTCCGGAAGCGTTTCATGTTGAGCTCCATAGAGTCTTCCAGGTCTTCGTAGAAATGCCTTTCGAGATTTTCTGAGACGGCCTTCGAGTAGCAGACAGCGCAGACCTCGAAGTTCAACCGGAAGCTCCTTATGTCCATGTTCGCCGTGCCCACGATGCCGAGCTCTCCGTCCACGCTCATGGTCTTGGAATGTATAAATCCCTTTTTATACTGGTATATCTTGCAGCCCACCTCGAGCAGTTCCTTGAAATACGCCTGGCTTGCGTATTTTATTATGTCCCTGTCGAACTTCATTGGAATCAGCAGCCGCACGTCCACGCCCCGCAGCGCGGCGGCTATCAGCGCAGTCTGCACGGACTCGTCCGGGATAAAATAAGGCGTTGTGATATAAAGCCTCTTCTGCGCGGAGGTGATGGCCGTAAAATAGAGCTTCGCCACCTGGTCTATCTGCCTGTCCGGCCCGGACGGGACAACCTGAACAATCTCGCCTTTTGCATCCTCAGGCCAGTCTTCCACAAGGTATTTCATCCCGAGCATTTCGCCCGTGACATAAAACCAGTCCTCGGCGAATATAAGCTGGAGATGGTTTGCCGCCGGGCCGGTCAACTTTATGTTCGTGTCGCGCCAATAGCCTAATTCCCTGTCCTTACCCAGGTATTCGTCCCCGATGTTTATCCCGCCGGTGTAGGCCGTCCTGCCGTCCACGACGAGTATCTTCCGGTGGTTCCGGAAGTTCGCATACGCCCCCCTGAAGCGCGAGAAATATCCCGGCCTGTACTCCCTCACCTGCCCTCCGGCCTTTACAAGAGGCTCGAAGAACTTGAGCTTTGTGGACCATGAGCCTATGTCGTCGTACATCAGCCGGACTTCGACTCCCGCCTTCGCCAGCTCGGTTAGAATATCACGGAGCCTTGTGCCCGTCCCGTCCGGCTTCAGGACATAGTACATTGCATGGACATAGCTCCTGGCGCCCGCTATCGCCTCGAACATGTCGGGATAGGATTCGCCTGCATCCTTCTGCACCAGGGCTATGTTTCCCGTTGTCGGAGGTGGGCCGGGGAAGCTGTACGCAAGGCGCATAAGGTCCCGGTGCCGCCTGACCATCGCGGCAAGCGATTTGTTCAAAGTCTTGTCGAACTCAAGCTTCTGGTGGACATCTCCGAACGCGTTCCGGATAGCCTGGAGCAGCTGGATGCGCATCTTCACTTTTTTCCTGCCGAAGACGAAATATGCGCCAAGGCCGATGAACGGAAGCAGCACCATCGCCAGAAGCCACGCCATCGTAGCTGCCGGGCTCTGGTGCTCGTAGATGATAAAAATACATGACAGGACAATACTTAAGGCCAGGACTGTCAGGATAATAATAATCCACATGCTTTTTTTGTAACCGAAACCTGGGCGGATGTCAATCTATTACTCTTGACGCGGGCCTTTTTTTCAGTGTAAGATTTAAAGCCATGCGCAAAATAACCTTTTATCCCAACGGCAAGACAGTGGAGGCAAAAGACGGCCAGTCTATACTCCGGGCCGCCGGTTCCCACGGCATCCACATAAACGCGACGTGCGGCGGCAAGGGCAACTGCGGCAAATGCCGGATAATCCTGAAGGAGGGAAGCGTAAGCTCCAAAGAAAGCGGTTTTTTGACGGAAAAAGAAATTTCCCAGGGCGTGCGGCTGGCCTGCCAGAGCTTCCCCGAGACGGATATTGTTGTGGATATCCCGCTCTCCTCCCAGATGCGGCGCGGAAGCAAGATCGCCCAAGGCTCGAGGCTCGACGAACTCCATAAAATAATTAAGAACACCTGCGACGGAGAGTTTAAGCCAATAACAAGGAAAATATTCCTGAGACTCCCGCCGCCTGACCTCGACGACAATATCTCTGATGCCGAACGTATAAAACGCGAGCTTTCCAATCGCGGCTACGAGGCCCAGGAAATAAGGTTCAATATTCATATCCTCCGAAAAATGGCGTCCGCTCTCCGCGCCAGGGACTGGGCCGTTACGCTCACGCTCCTTACCGTCGGAAACGTCATAGAGGTAATGGACGTCCAGCCGGGCGATACCGTAAAGCCGCGGTACGGCGCCGCGGTAGATATCGGCACGACGTCCATCGTGGTATATCTGGTGGACATTCCTGCTGGAAAAATACTCGATATCGCCTCGACATACAACCCGCAGGTGCGTTGCGGCGAGGACGTGATTTCCCGGATGATCTACGCCTCAGAGAAAAACGGGCTTGACGAGTTGCAGAAATTGGCCGTCGGCGCGGTTAACGACATGCTCATCAGTATGGCCGAAAAGAAGGGTATCGAACCCGAAAGAATCGATACGATTATCATTTCCGGCAACACGACCATGACGCACCTTTTTTACGGCATCGACCCGTCCCATATCCGCGAGGAACCTTATATACCGACGGCGACGTTCTTTCCGCTTATGCGCACCCGTGCCCTTGGCCTGGAGATAAACGATTTCGGCGTGATATATGCAATGCCGTGCGTAGCCTCGTATGTCGGCGGAGACATCACTTCCGGAATACTTGCGTCAAAGCTCTATAAGCGCTCTGACCTCACGCTATTCATAGACATAGGCACTAACGGCGAGATAGTCCTGGGCAATTCCGACTGGATGGTCACCGCCGCATGTTCCGCAGGGCCTGCCTTCGAGGGCGGCGGAGTGAAGTTCGGGATGCGCGCCATGGAAGGGGCAATAGAGAAGGTATCTATAGACCCGAAGACGTTCGAGGTAAAGATTGCCGTTATAGGGACCTGTCCGCCGCTCGGAAGCTGCGCGCCCATAGGCATATGCGGCTCAGGGATGATCGACGCGGTAGCGGAGATGTTCCTTACGGGCGTAATCGACCTGCGCGGCAAGATCAACATGGACGCGAAGAGCGACAGGGTCAGGGTCGGAGAAGACGGCCCGGAATTCGTCCTTGTGCGTGCCGGGGAGTCAGGCTCCGGAAAGGATATTTCCCTGACCGAGC
This sequence comes from Nitrospirota bacterium, assembly GCA_027328825.1. Classification (GTDB taxonomy): domain Bacteria; phylum Nitrospirota; class JACRHJ01; order JACRHJ01; family JACRHJ01; genus JAKAHE01. The sequence goes on along the minus strand of DAHWTK010000025.1, from coordinate 6,402 downwards.
CGGACATAAACAACATAGTCCGAACTAAGGGCGCGATATACGCCGGTTTCTCAACGCTTCTCAAAGAAGTCGGGTATACTTTCGCGGATGTAGATAAAGTATACATCGCGGGCGGGTTCGGTAATTATCTGGATATAGAACGCGCCATTACAATCGGGCTTCTTCCGGATATGCCTGTGTCGAAGTTCGAGTTCCTGGGCAATACATCCATAATGGGCGCATATATGGCGCTTCTGTCGAAGTCCTTGAGAAAAGACGTGGAAGACATAGCGAGAAAGATGACATACCTTGAGCTTTCCGTATCCCGCTCCTTCATGGACGAGTACATCTCCTCGCTTTTCCTGCCGCACACCAACGCGGAACAATTTCCGACAGTGCAAAATATGCTGGAATCCATAAAGAAGTAGCGTCCTCATAATCCACAAACTTCTATGAATTCATGAAAATTATTTTTATTGTTCTGTTTTTGTATTTTGATATAATCCGTATACAAACTATTAGCGTCTAAACAAAATGTCCAAATCAGCCGCATATAACATAGAAGATAACGTCGGTTTCCTCCTCGCCAAGGCTTACCGCAAGGGCTACGCCATTTTTCGGGACAGGCTCCAGGGCTACGGCATTACGCCGCCGCAGTTCTCGCTCCTTGCGTTTCTCTGGAAGCAGGACGGCCTGTCCCAGGCGGAAATCTCCGAGAAAAGCCACATAGACCGCGCGACTATGGTGGGCCTTATCGACAGACTGGAGAAGGAAGGGCTGGTAAGGCGGCTGAAAGATATTTCCGACCGGCGCACCTGGCGCATACGCCTGACGGAAAAGGGAAGGTCTCTTGAAGGCGAGCTTTGTTCTATCGCCGATGAGGTTGCCGGGATTTTCACAATTAATTTAAGTGAACGGGAAATACGGAATTTAAAAAATATTCTTTTGAAGATCAGGCGTTAACGGAGGAACTGCAATGTCCGAGGAAAACAAATCCGAAGCTTTTACTGAAGCGAAGACCACAAAAAAAGAAAAGAAAAAAACCGGGAAGAAAAAGCACGCGGCGGTCGTCCTTATCATCCTGATTATCATCGGCGCCATAGTCGGAATCCGGGTGTATGCAATTTCAAAAATCGACGTTTCCACGGACGACGCATTCATCGATGCGCACGTATACGAAATCTCCGCCCGCGTTCCGGGCCATGTCGAGGACGTGAAAGTTCACGACAACCAGCCGGTTAAAAAAGGAGATGTACTTGTGGAGCTTGACCGTTCGGATTACCTGACGGCGGTAGATAACGCGGCGGCGGCCCTCGATCTTGCAAGAAACGAGACGCACGGCGATGTTGCAAACGCAGGTTCGGCCAAGGCCGCGGCGGCTCTTGCGAAATCCCGGCTGGAACTTACGGAAAGCAACCTTGCGCGTGGGAAAATATTATTCCAGAAAGGGATAATCTCAAGGCAGGATCTCGATACGTTGACGACCAATAAAAACGTTGCGACATCCGCCCTGAAGGACGCGGAGGACGCCCAGAAGAGGGCCGAGGCGAACGCAGGCTTTCTTGTGCCGGGCGGAAAAAAAGCGAAGATCGCGCAGAGAACGGCCATACTCATGCAGGCTAAGCTTAACCTGAAATATACGACAATCTACTCTCCCGCAGATGGCTATATTACCAGGAAATCAGTCGAGCCCGGGAATAACATCCAGGCCAGCCAGCCGCTTATGGCGGTAGTCGAGCTTCACAATACCTGGGTTACCGCAAACTACAAGGAGAACCAACTGACTTACGTCCGCCCGGGCCAGCACGTAGAGTTCACAGTGGACGCATATCCCAACATTAAATTCAGGGGTGCAGTAAACAGCATAATGGCCGGTACGGGGGCGGCTTTCTCGCTTCTTCCGCCGGAGAACGCAACCGGTAATTACGTGAAGATAGTCCAGCGGATACCGGTGAAAATAATAATCGACCAGACGAGCGACCCGAACCACCTGCTCCGAGTGGGCATGAGCGTCGTGCCCACGATACACACCGGAGAAAACTTCTGGAAGGTCCTCAGGAACGCGCTCTAAATGGCTGAACAGAAAAAAGTAAACAAGTGGCTCGTGACGGTTTCAGTCATGCTGCCCACAGTCATGGAGATTATAGACACTTCCGTCGCAAACGTAGCCCTGCCGCACATGCAGGGAAGCTTCAGCGCGGGAGCGGACGAAGTGACCTGGGTGCTTACGAGCTACCTTGTCAGCAACGCGGTCGTGCTCCCGATGACCGGCTGGCTGGGAGGACTCTTCGGACGAAAGAGGTTCCTTCTCTCCTGTATAACGCTTTTTACTATAGCCTCGTTCCTCTGCGGCTCCGCACCCAACCTCGGCATGATGATATTCTTCCGCGTGCTCCAGGGCGCCGCGGGAGGAGCGCTACAGCCCATGAGCCAGGCGATACTCCTTGAGACGTTCCCGAAAGAGGAACACGGCACGGCAATGGCAGTATTCGGCGTGGGCGCCATGTTCGGCCCGATTATCGGCCCGGCCCTTGGCGGCTGGATTACGGACAATATAAGCTGGCGCTGGATTTTTTACATCAACATACCGACCGGCATAATAGCGCTGATAATGGTCAATTATTTCGTGTTCGACCCGGCGTACATAAAGAAGAAAATAAGCAGTATAGACTACATCGGCCTGGGCCTTCTCGTCGTGAGTATGGGGGCGATACAGGTTGTGCTGGACAAGGGCCAGAGGGACGACTGGTTCAGTTCGCCATTCATAGTGATAATGGCAGGGATTGCCGCGCTTGGCATGCTCAGTCTTATATATTACGAGCTGCAGCACGAAAACCCGATAGTACACTTACGGCTTTTCAAGGACAAATCCTTCTCCGCCGGGAATTTTCTTATGTTCACATTCGGGTTTTCGCTTTACGGCGCCATCACCATGATCGCGCTCATGCTCCAGACGCTCATGGGATACGACGCTACTCTGGCGGGTATGGTGCTCGCTCCGGGAGGCATGGCGACTCTTATCACAATGCCGATGGTGGGCGTTTCTCTTAAAAAATACGATGGCCGGAAGATAGCCTTTTTCGGGCTTGTTATAGGCTCTATTGCGCTGTTCATGATGAGCCGGTTTACACTCCAGGCATCCTACTGGATTTTTGTATGGCCGCGCGTAATCCTCGGTATCGGGCTTGCCATGATATTCGTGCCGCTTACCACTCTCACATTCGGGACAATCCGCAAGGAAGAAATGGGGAACGCCACAGGACTTTACAATCTTCTCCGCAACATGGGAGGCGGCGTGGGCATATCCATGGCGGCGACGATGCTCCAGAGATACTCCCAGTTTTACCAGAACGTGCTGGCATCCGACGTCAACCCTTACAACCCGATTTTCCAGGAGAGATTTGCGCAAATAAAATCTGGATTAATTGCGAGGGGAACACCCGCCAGAGTTGCCGGAAGCCAATCGCTTGCCATGCTCTATGCGCAGGTGCAGAGCCAGGCGGCTATGCTGGCATATAACCGCATATTCTTCATCCTCTGCATAGCGTTCGCTTCCGTTATTCCGTTTCTGTTCCTACTGAAGCGCGCGAAGGGAGGCGCGCCGGCGGGCGCGCATTAATGGGGCTAATCTGGGGCGATGTCTTATTTTCCCCGTGCTGTCGCCGGGAGTTTTTTCTCTTTCAGATACCGCTCCTTTTCGCTATAAACGCAGCCGCAGTATTTCTGATGGTAGGAGACGGTCTCTCGCGACATCTCCCGGCCTTCCTTCCAGCCCTCTCTGAAATCGCGGTACAGAAATTCGATGTCCAGCTCACGGGCAATAACGTCCGCCACATGGACAAGCAGGTCGTGCTTCTGGTATATGCTGTAAAGAAGCGTCGTGGAAAAGGCGTCGTACCCGGAGTCCTTCGCCGCCTGCGCGACCTTCCTTAGGCGCATCTCGTAACAGGATGCGCACCGCTCTCCTTTGTTTTCGACGACCTTCCTGAAATATTCCTCTATGTCGTACCCAACCTCGCTTGCGAGCTTAAGCCCCTGCGAACCGGCGTATTCCTCGAGCGCCTCAAGCCTTTTCTTGAATTCGGTATAAGGATGGATGTTCGGATTATAAAAAAATCCGTCCACGTCGATCCCCTCCCCGCGCAGTGTTTTAAGCGGATACACGAGACACGGAGCGCAGCAGATATGCAGAAGTACCCTCACAGAAACCTCCCCTGGGAGCCTTTTTCCTTACCGTAATGCTTGTATGCGGCGGAAGTGGCAAGCCGCCCCCTTGGCGTCCTTTCGATGAGTCCTTCTTGTATGAGAAAAGGTTCGTAGACGTCTTCTATGGTGTCGCGCTCCTCGGCGATGGCCGCGGAGAGGGTATCGACGCCTACAGGCCCCCCGCCGAACTTGTCGATTATCGCAAGGAGGAGTTTCTTGTCCATGAAATCAAGGCCGCGTTCGTCCACTTCGAGCCTCTTCAGGCCGCTTCTGGCCGCCTCTTCGTCCACGATTTTTTTGCCTTCCACCTGTGCGAAATCCCGCACGCGCCGAAGCAGCCTGTTGGCAACCCTCGGAGTCCCCCTGGAACGGCGGGCAATCTCAAACGCCCCGCCTTCGTCTACGCCTATCCCGAGAAGCCCGGCGGAACGGATTATGATTTTCTTCAAGTCCTCCGGGGGATAGAACTCAAGCCTTGCCGCCACGCCGAAACGCTCCCGGAGAGGAGACGTCAGAAGCCCGGCCCGCGTCGTGGCCCCGACAAGCGTAAAAGGCGGGAGGTCGAGCTTTATCGAACGCGCGGACGGCCCCTGCCCTATAATTATATCAAGCTGGTAATCCTCCATTGCCGGGTAAAGCACTTCCTCGATTACCCGGTTCAGGCGGTGTATCTCGTCCACGAACAGGACGTCGCCCTTCTCCAGGTTCGTAAGTATGGCCGCGAGGTCTCCCTGCCGCTCGATGACGGGGCCGGAGGTGGTCTTTATGTTGACGCCCATCTCCCGCGCGATTATGTGCGCCAGCGTCGTCTTCCCCAGGCCCGGCGGGCCCGAAAAAAGTACGTGGTCAAGCGCCTCGCCGCGCTCCCTGGCCGCCTGGATGAATATCCTGAGATTATCCTTTACCCGTTCCTGCCCGACGTATTCGTCGAAACAGGACGGCCTGAGGGCAAGGTCGAGGGTCGCGTCCTCTGGATTTTTCCCGGGAGATATTACTCGTTCGTCCAAACCTTATACCTGCAATAATCCGACAGCGTTAATATTCGTCAAGCCTTTCCCAAATATTACCAAAAAATACCGTTTATTTCCATAAAAACTATATCTCTCCCACGATGTCCAGCCCCGGTAACCGGAAAACGCTACCTTTTTGGCCTCCTCGTTCTGATATACCCCGCCTCGAAATCGGGGACCGCCCCGCCTATCTTTACCATGCGGGTGCCTCCTTTTACGGTCGTTTAGACTTAGTTTAAGTATAGCGGGAAAAGCGGAAATGGGAAGGAGGGAAAAATCAACGGGATAATATTTTTAACGCTTCTTTTATCAGCGCCTCGATTGCCATATCGTCTCCTTGCGCGGCGCAGATTTTCTTTACGGCGTCCTCGGCCATGTTCTTTTTATAGCCGAGATTGACCAGCGCGGATACGGCCTCGTCCCTCTGGCGGCCTGGAGCAAGGCACGGCCCGTTATCCACAGCGCCCAAGGCCGCGACCTTGTCTTTCAGTTCCAGGACTACCCGCGCGGCAGTCTTCGGTCCGACGCCGGGTATGGTGGATATTTTCTTCTGGTCGCCCCTAGCTATGGCGTCGGCAAGCTCTTCGGCGGGAAGCCCGGAGATTATCGCGAGCGCGACCTTCGGGCCGATGCCGGATACGGCTATTAGCGCAAGGAACAATTCCTTCTCCCTCTGCGTAAGAAAGCCATAGAGGAGTATCGCGTCCTCGCGCACGTGGGTATGGATATGAAGCGATACCTGGTTGCCCGTATCCGGCAGGCCGTAGAAGGAGGAGAGCGGGATAAACGCCCTGTAGCCAACGCCGTGGACGTCGATTACGACGCTTGCCGGCTCTTTGGAGATTAAATTTCCGGTTATGCGGGCAATCATACCGGCCTCCCGGACTTGCCGCGTGTGGCCGCCCTGATGGTCTCGTTAATCCTCGCGCTGTGGATGTGGCATATTGCGCAGGCAAGGGCGTCCGAGGCGTCGAGAGGCTCCGGCAGGCTGGAAAGTTTGAGCAGCATCTTTACCATCTGCCGCACCTGCGCCTTCTCGGCATTGCCATAGCCGACTACGGACTGCTTTATCTCCGTGGGGGTATATTCGAATATGGGAAGGCCTGAGTTTGCCGCTGCAAGGAGCGCCACGCCCCTTGCGTGTCCGAGCTTCAGGGCGGAGTTGACATTTCTTGCAAAGAACAGGTTCTCAACGGCCACGGCGTCC
>DAHWTK010000259.1 GCA_027328825.1 Nitrospirota bacterium | reverse complement strand
TATATGCCCTACCTCTATGCCCTTGAATATCTCTATCTTGCCCGTCCCGCACTTCGGGCACGGGTCGCCAGGGACGATTTTTCTAAGGTCGGCAAATTTGGCTATCTTCTCCTTGAAATCGCGTATATTAACATTCTTAAAATGTGTATCGGCTTTGTTGGCGCCGGTGATGAAGTTCTTCATTCCTTCCACGGCAAAATCTGCGAAAATTGCATCAAGCCCAATCGGCCCGGCAAAACCTTGCGGCGCATGGGTAATCGCCTTAACCGTTTTTTCATCGGCGAGTTCCACTTCCACTTCTCTTCCGTGATTCCAAGAACTAAGAACCTTCTTGAGCTTTATTTCATTAACCTCATGGTCTCCACGGATTAATACATGCACATTACTCCAACTCTCCGCATCGGTGAATGTCATTTTATATATCAGCGTCTTAACTAATTTCGATGGCGGCTCATGCAAATATTCAGTAACTTCCTCGACTGTTTTCTTACCTGGGGTATTTACCTCTTCCCTTGGCAAT
>DAHWTK010000258.1 GCA_027328825.1 Nitrospirota bacterium | reverse complement strand
CGACGCATCCGGGCGCGGAAAGGCTCATAACCGACCTTGCGGACGACCTGGACAGGTATTCGGAGGAGTACTGCCAGTTGGCGGACGGGGTGTGGGAGAGGATGCAGGCCGAGAAGAAGACATGCCCCAGCCAACATGCCTGCCAGGCCACGCAAAGCGCGTAAAAAAACAAAAAATGGTGCCGAGGCGCAGAATCGAACTGCGGACACGAGGCTTTTCAGGCCTCTGCTCTACCATCTGAGCTACCTCGGCACAGGCGGATAAGTTACCAAAACGGGGCCGGGGTGTCAAGAGATTAATTGTTAATGAAACAAGTCTTCCACCGTCCAAAATCGCTCAAGGACGTCCCCTTCCGGTTCTGCCCGGGTTGCAGCCACGGTACCCTGCACAGGATGGTCGCGCAGGCCATTGACGAGCTCGGGATGCGGGAGAAGACGATAGGCATTGCGCCCGTCGGATGCGCCGTATTCGCGTACGACTACTGGAACTTCGACGTGCTCGAGGTCGCGCACGGCAGGCCCCC
>DAHWTK010000257.1 GCA_027328825.1 Nitrospirota bacterium | reverse complement strand
AACCACGTGAGAGGCACGTGACGGAGTTCGGGGTAAATAAAACGGTGAACTTTGACGACCCCATGATTCTTTGAGCGCGAACCTAATGTATCCGAGAAAAATGGGGGGTGTTCGACATAATGCCTTATTTATTATTTTTCATCGGGTTACAGGTGAGAACGGTATTACCTGTCAGTGGATTGCCTGTGGAAAAAAGGAGGTTCGCGTAAATGGCGTTAAAACGGGTTGAGAAATAAGCGAAAAAAGTAGGAACCGTAGCACCCGGTCTTCGCACCGGGTGAGGATTGAAATCTGTTAACGCGGTGATTTTCGAGAACGCCACGTCGAGTAGCACCCGGTCTTCGCACCGGGTGAGGATTGAAATGAGTTCCATGCGCAGGAAGCGCTAAACGCCCTCGTAGCACCCGGTCTTCGCACCGGGTGAGGATTGAAATGCGGTGGTGACGCTTGTGCTGGCCGTCGCTACGGCGTAGCACCCGGTCTTCGCACCGGGTGAGGATTGAAATCGGCCAGGTGGACGTGGATAA
>DAHWTK010000256.1 GCA_027328825.1 Nitrospirota bacterium | reverse complement strand
CGCAGAAACCGGCGGAAGGGACGGCAAGGACAAAGAGTAGAAACGATAAAAAGAATATTTTCCTCATTACCGCGTATTTTACTTCAAGGACACCGTCTTGGCAAGGGGAATGTGGAGAACGGAACAGTGGTACGGAACCGGAAAAATGAAAACGGCCCCGGAATTCCGGGGCCGTTTTCACCCATCATCCCCTACGGGCTTTGCAGTGTCCCTGCCGCCCATTCGTTATCCGTGCCCTCTGAGACGCCATGCCCGCCGCTTACGCTGGAATCGACCCCGCTGGCGGTGTTAGACATTCCGCCGCTTACGCTGGATGCGGATCCGCTGGCGGTATTATATTCTCCCCCGCTCACGCTGGAAAAACTATAACTGGCGGTGTTAGACATTCCGCCGCTGACGCTGGAATAGCCCGCACTGGCGGTGTTAGACATTCCGCCGCTGACGCTGGAAAGACCCCAACTGGCGGTGTTAGACATTCCGCCGCTGACGCTGGATGCGGATCCGCTGGCGGTGTTACCAGCTCCGCCGCTCAC
>DAHWTK010000255.1 GCA_027328825.1 Nitrospirota bacterium | reverse complement strand
CGGGCGGGGAGGGGGCGTTTTCTGGCCGGATCGAAAAGACCCTCTTTTTCCAGTTTCTCTTTTAATTGGAGAAATGCGAGTTGGAGCGCGCCTATCCCTTTAGGCTCCATGTATTCCGCGACAACCTGGTATTCTCCGCGCGGGTCGTAGACAGTTAGGCGTCCGCGCAGGATTGCCTCCAGCCCGTCCTTCGGGGCAAATTTCAGGAATCGGCTCCCGGAGCGGAAGAACACAACTTTTATCTGCGCGTTCTTGTCTTTCAGGGTGAAATACAGATGTCCGGAGGAGGGGACGCGAAGCCCGGATATCTCGCCGGTAATCCATACGTCGGAGAAACCGGATTCCAGCTTCTCCCGTATTCGGCGGGTAAGTTCGGAAACGGTAATCGGGCCGCTAAAAGATAAATCGAGCTGCATAGGGGTTATAAAGTCGCTGGATTCCCGCCTTTGCGGGAATGACATCTATGAGTTTTGTTCCCGCACGCTTAATCGCTGTATCTTCGTCGCCTTCCCGGTTAGCGGGTCGGCGGAAATAATCACCACC
>DAHWTK010000254.1 GCA_027328825.1 Nitrospirota bacterium | reverse complement strand
CAGTGGTTCCCTTTTCGTACGCTGCCCTGATCGATTCTGTTGAGTTCTGAAATTTCTTGCCTTCTCCGAATACTATAGCGTCGTAAGCAAGTTTCGTCCTGTCCCAGCGGTTGTCCCTGTCCATCGCGTAGTACCTCCCCGACACCGTGGCAATCTTTACAGATTCCTTCAGCCCCTCGTCCTCGATGAAGGACAGAAGCCCCTCGACGTAGTCAAGCCCGCTTTTAGGGGGAGTGTCGCGCCCATCCAGAATAATGTGGACCTTGATTTTTTGTACATCAAGATCCTTCGCTATCTTGAGAAGCCCGAAGAGATGGTCGATGTGGCTGTGCACACCACCGTTTGAGACAAGGCCAAGAAAGTGCAGTGTGGAGCCCAATCGTCTTGCCCTTCTGAAAGCTGAAACTAACTCCCCGTTCCTTGCAAGCCTTCCAGACCTGATCTCTTCGTTCACCCTCATCAGATCTTGGAATATTGCCCGGCCGGCACCTATTGTCAGGTGCCCAACTTCAGAGTTGCCCATTTGCCCTTCGGTCAAACCGACACA
>DAHWTK010000253.1 GCA_027328825.1 Nitrospirota bacterium | reverse complement strand
CAGCTTGCTCCGGAGTAACCGCCAAAGACGTTGACGCGGTTCTTCATCGTGATTGGGCCGGTATACGTGCCGAAGGCCACGTGGATTTCGTCGCCCGGATTTGCGGCGTTTATGGCGGGCTGTATGGAGATATAACCCGCGCCTCCTCCGATATTTACCGTGAGGACGGCGGCAATGGCAGGCGCCGAAAGGACGAGAAAGACGACAAGGGCAAGATATGTAACCGGCTTTTTCATGCCAAAATCCGTAGTTCCTTTATTACATTGAGGAATCCATGCAAAAAATGTGCTTGAAACGACGCCGCCATAACGGACAGGGGGCCATTCCGGGCGAAGATGTCCATAAATCGAAAGCATGAAAGCGGATTCTTCGCGTTGCTCAGAATGACAGGTCCGCTCTTTTCGTTTTTTATGAATTACGAGCCAGCGCAGAAGTCAATCGGAGGGCGGGTAAAGAGGGAAAAATCCTTCAGATTATGATTAAATCCGCTCAGCTAATATCGAAAAACTGAGCGGAATTACACATGCCACATTATGGCCTCGAAGTCTT
>DAHWTK010000252.1 GCA_027328825.1 Nitrospirota bacterium | reverse complement strand
TTGTATAAAAGGTTTAGAACTTTTTTTAGAGGGGACATAAAATGATTAGCTACTCTTTCACAGATGAACAACAAAGATTAATGAAAAAGATGGCATCGGAGGGTCAATATTTTACAACCATTACGCTCAAGGTAACAGGAGATATTAACAATTATCAGAGTGTCCGCAAGTTTTGTAATTCCCACGGCTATTTTAGTCGGCTCGGTATTAAAAAAATGAGTACCCAAAGACTTAAAGAATTACAAAAGAAAAATCTTTCGGTAATTTCCAAACAATACGCCATTAAAGATATTAAAGCCTGTATTGATTACATATATAATCAAAATAAAGACTTGGAAGCAAAGTATAGACGCATGCAAATATTCGTTAAGCTTTTGGAGAATTCAAAAGATCCCAAAAGAACAGTTTCACGGCTATCTAAATTTTATAAATAACAAAGTCCCTGGGTTCCCGCTTTCGCGGGAATGACAGTCTTTAAAACACGACGAAAGGATAACTCTTGGACGACAAAAAATCAGCCGAATTGCAGAAGAAAATCGAAGAGGGGCA
>DAHWTK010000251.1 GCA_027328825.1 Nitrospirota bacterium | reverse complement strand
AGGAAATATCGCCGACTGATATGCCGGCATCGTGTGCGAGCCTTTCTGCCAGGACGTTTATCGCGTCCACAGCCGCAAGCCTCAGTTCCTCAAGGCCTGCCGGTTGGCCGGCTTCGGACAGTTTCAGGCAGTGGTGTATTCTTGCGAGTATGTCTTCTCCGATAGCCGTCTGGGGATTAGTCCCGGAAAGCTCGCCTACGGATTTTCCCGAATTCAGATCTACAATACTGCATACTATGTTCGTCGTGCCGAGGTCCACGGCAAGGCCGAAGGCGGTCGACCGCCTGCCAGCAAAGCCGCCCGGCTCTACATCTATTAGTTCCGGCCTGCCGGCCAGGCAGACGGTTGCTGTTACCTCGAAATCATTATCCCTCAGGGTAGAAGAGACCTTCCGGATTACGGATACAGGCACATGCCCGACATCGAGTCCCTCGCGCCGAAGGCCGTCCAATACGCGCTCAAGGTCGGGCGTCTTGTCCTCGTCCGAGGCATGAGGAAGCTTCAGGAAATATTTTTTTACAAGAGGCGTCATCAGTCAGAAGCCGGTCCA
>DAHWTK010000250.1 GCA_027328825.1 Nitrospirota bacterium | reverse complement strand
GGGGCCTCCTCCTTAAGAGGCCCCCGTCCCTCCTTTATTTTCCCGGCGCGCCGGGTTCACCCTCTCCCGGCCTTCGGCCACCCTCTCCCACCGCGGGGAGAGGGTAGAACTTAGTCGTCTTGCGCCTACACTTGCCCCGGCTTACCACGGCGTCTTGTTGTTCCAGCCGCCGCCGGACTCCCAGGTATTGTTATAGCCGTCCCACGACTGGATCTTCGTGCTGTGGCAGGCCATATTCCTGAATAGCGCGCCCATTCCATCAGCCGCAGTGTTAAGCGTGGGAGACGACTTGGTCGCATACGCCTGCGTGGTGTGCGGTGTCTTGCCCACGCCTTCGTTGTCGAGGCAGTTCGTCTTCATAAGCCTCGGCAGTCTGGCGACGTGCGGGGTGTGGCACTTCGCGCACGGGAACTGGTGGTACTTCGGCTGAATAAAGCCCACATCACCCTGGCCGGGAGAGCCTTGCAGCCCGGTACCGTACGGGTTAACGCCCCATCTATAGTAATGCGCCAGGGGATAGTTGTTTGTTTCTGCCGTTGTATCGGTGGCG
>DAHWTK010000024.1:12258-18153 GCA_027328825.1 Nitrospirota bacterium | reverse complement strand
ATCCCGTTCATCTCCGTCCTTACGGACCCGACCTTCGGCGGCGTGTCGGCGAGTTTTGCTAGCCTGGGGGACATCATAATCGCCGAGCCTAAGTCACTTATAGGTTTCGCGGGGCCAAGGGTAATCGAGCAGACGATAAAGAAACAGCTCCCGGAGGGTTTCCAGCGCGCGGAGTTCCAGCTTGAACACGGACAGGTGGATATGATTATAGACAGAAAACACCTTAAGGAGACACTGGTGAATATCCTTGCCTTCTTCCGTGGAAAACTAAAGTGATGGACTTCGGCCAGACGGTGGATTTCCTGTTCGGTCTCCAGAAGTTCGGGACGAAGCTGGGCCTTGAGAACACGCTCAGGCTCCTCGAAATACTGGGGCATCCTGAGCTTGGCAGGAAATTCCTGCACATAACCGGGACGAACGGAAAAGGTTCAGTGTCCGCGCTGTCGGCATCCGCCCTGCGGGCTGCCGGGTACAGGACTGGCTTGTATACTTCTCCGCATCTTGTCAGTTTCACCGAAAGGATGACGGTTAACGGGGATGAAATATCAAGGGAGAAAGTAGCGGCGCTTGCGGACAGGCTGAAACAATTGCTGGACATCCACGCGCCCGACATGAAGCCGACTTTCTTCGAGTTCACCACAGCGATGGCCTTCGATTATTTCAGGGAGATGGATGCGGAGGCGGTGGTGCTTGAAGTCGGGATGGGTGGCAGGCTTGATTCGACAAACGTGATAACACCGGAATGCTCCGTGATAACAAACGTGGAGCTGGAGCACAGGGAGTACCTGGGTGATACCGTAGAAGCGATAGCGCGAGAAAAGGCAGGTATAATCAAGCCCGGCGTGCCGCTTGTGACTTCTGAGAGCAAGCCTGAAGTTTTGGATTACATAATTGGCGTATGCCGGGAGAAAAATGCCCCGCTTTACGTATTTAACAAGGATTATGAATACGGCGCTTCTGACTACCGATGGGAAGGCGGGAAAATTATCCAGAAGTTCGACTATCGTGGGCCCGGAGGCGAGATAAACGGTGTTGAGGTCCCGCTCACAGGGGAACACCAGCTCAGAAATGCCGCAGCTGCTATTGGCGCGCTTTCGGTGATGCCGGGCATGACGATTTCCGCGGACGCTATAAGAAAAGGTTTCGCGTCTGTAAAGTGGGAAGGAAGACTGGAAACTGTTTTGCAAAGGCCGCTTGTTGTGCTGGACGGGGCGCATAACACGGATTCGGCGAGGGTCCTTTCGGAAGCCGTCAAGGAATATTACGCAGGCCGGTATAAGCGGCTTCTGCTCGTCCTTGGAGTCCTTGCGGACAAGGATTTTAAAGACATGGCGGCTTATCTTATGCCCATTGCGGACAGCGTGATATTTACGCAGGCAGACTACAGCCGCGCCGTTCCGGCTGAAGAGCTTTCAAGGATGCTTGATGTCGGAGCAGTGGAAGCAACCGTCTGCGCCGATGTGCCGGACGCGCTTGAAAAGGCGCTGTCCAATGCTGGCCAGGATGACATGGTGCTGGTGACCGGTTCGCTGTATGTTGTAGGAGAGGTAAAGGCATGGCTGTCCAAGAGGGAGCAATTCCTTAAGGCATGAGACTCTTTTTATGTGTAATTACGGCAATGATAATAACGCTTGCGCCCATTTTTTCCGCCTCGTATGTTTTCGCGGATGGAGCTAATATCGGTAGCGCAATCAAATCCATAGCCAATGCTAAAGAGCCGGTTACAATCCAGGCTGACAGCCTGAGATATGATCGGAAGACCAACACCTATTTTGCCGACGGACACGTGAAAATTACGCAGAAAGGTTATACGCTGACATCTGATAAAGCTACGTTAAACGAGAAAACCGGCGATGCCGAGGCCAGCGGCAAGGCGTGGCTCGTTTCGCCGGATAACATTGTCTTTGCGGATGTGATAAAAGTAAATTTCAATACAAAGCTTGGGGTTATAAAAAAAGGGAAAATATTGGTAAAAAAGGGCAACTATCATATCGGCGGGAACCCGTTGGAGAAGGTGGGTGAGCAGGAATATATAATAAAGGACGGGAAGTTTACCACCTGCGACGCGAAAAGCCCGTTCTGGTACATGCGGGCCAGATCGCTCGACGTCCGGATGGACAAGGACGTCTTTGCAAAAGGGGCGGTTTTTTATATCAAGGGAGTTCCCGTGCTTTATATGCCTTACGTCTGGCTCCCGATGCTGAAACCCCGCACGAGCGGATTTATGATACCGTCGGGAGGATATAATACAAAAGACGGGGCGAGAATTATAGAAAGCTATTACTGGGCGCCTGTAGGAAATTTCGATACCACGCTTACCCTTGATTACAGGAGTCTAAGGGGCCTCGGCATAGCCGATGAGATCCGCTACTCGCAGGACAAGGACAGCTCGCTTAGATTTTACGGCTATTACATGAGAGACCACATTATTCATTCGGACAGGTATAACATTTCGTTTAAATATCACGACCTATTCACGCCGGCCCTCTCCGGTGTGGCTGACATAAACCTGAGCGACAAGCAGTTCTTCAGGGACCTGACCGATACCGCCCGCGAAAGGACACAGAGGACCCTTGATTCAAATATGTGGCTCGACAATCTGTGGGACTGGGGCAGGGGGTATTTGTTCGGGCAGTATTCCGAAGGGCTTGATCCCACGCAGAACAACAATGCGATAGTTCAGCGCCTTCCGGAAGCCGGTCTTAATGTCGTCAAAAAGCAGCTTCTAAACCAGCCGCTATACCTTAGCCTGGATTCCACCGTGACCGACTTTTACAAGATAAAGGGCGTCTCAGGCGGCAGATTCGATGCTTTTCCCAGTCTATCTTACAACTTCAATCTGGCCGGAATAAATTTCGAGCCAAAGGCCGGATACCGCGAGACGGTATACAATCTGGACGACAATAATGAAACCACGAAATTTGATCCTAATACTGGCAACAGAGTTTTGGTTGAGAAAAGCGACACTGAGCGCGGGCTTTTTGGAGCTGGAATAAAGGCGCAGACAGACCTGTATAAGCTTTACCTTTTCAACAGTGGCCCGTTTGAGGGTATACGCCATACGATTGTGCCGACGTTAGCGTATAATTATGTAACAAGCCGGGGAGGTAAAAATTTCCCGGATTTTGACGGCGTAGACACTCTCGACAGCGAAGAGGTAATGCCTGCTGTCGCGGGCAATGAGGTCAAGGCGCTCTCTCCAAGACGCAGCATAATTGCGTATTCTCTTGCGAACCGTTTCGTTCTGAAATATAAAGACGGAACTCCGGAACCGAAGGTGGACTACCTGACTGTAAAATTCAGCCAGTTCTATGACTTTTACGCCGATACGTTCATAGGCACGCGGAGGCGCAGTTTCTCGAGTCTTTACGGCGAAGTAAACTATCGCTCGTCATATAATCTAAGTTTAAATAACGATTTCCGTTACGACTTCTATCAGGGAAGCATACGCTCTGTGGATACAGACCTCCGTTACGACTCAAAAGACAAGCTCTGGCACGCAGGTATAGGCCAGAGATATTCGCTTGACGCGGAACAGACTTTCATGTCCCCTTCATATTTCGATTTTTTCACACCGAGCACCGACTTTGCCACCGACTTCCTGCTCAACAAGGCCGACGAGGAAAGCACGGTTAACTTCCTTACGTTTGACGGCGGAATCAAGTTGGGGAGCCATTGGGACTTTTCGGCCAAGATATGGTACGACTGGCACACCAGGAATTTACGTGAGACGGACGGTTCGGCGACATACAGTTCGCAATGCTGGGGCCTTACGTTCGACTACTTTAACAGTCCTACTCGTAAACAGTATATGGTCATGCTGAATCTCAAAGGCATCGGGAACGTTAAGTTCTAAGGCGGGAGGTTTTTGTGAAAGGTCTGATACTTTCCGGAGGGAAGGGCACAAGGCTTCGCCCGATAACCTACACCAGCGCAAAACAGCTTGTGCCAGTGGCGAACAAGCCCGTGCTGTTTTATGGAATCGAGGCAATACGCGATGCCGGCATCACGGATATCGGTATAGTCGTCGGCGACACGAAAGAAGAAGTTATGGCGGCTGTGGGCAACGGCTCTGGCTTCGGCGTAAAGGTGACATATATTGAACAGTCGGAGCCGCTTGGACTTGCTCATGCCGTGCTTGTCGCCGAGGATTTTTTAAAAGACGACCCGTTCGTTATGTACCTGGGCGACAACCTTATCCTTGGCGGCATAAAAGAACTTGCGCGGGAGTTCATGCGGGACAAGCCGAACGCCCAGATACTCCTTGCGAAGGTTGCGAACCCGAAGCAGTTCGGCGTCGCGGAGCTTAAGGACGGCAAAGTCGTCAGGCTGGTGGAAAAGCCTTCCGAGCCGGAAAGCGACCTTGCGCTTGTCGGTGTTTACATGTTCGATAAAAACATCTTCAAGGCCGCAAAAAATATAAAACCCTCGGCCAGGGGCGAGCTTGAGATAACCGACGCGATACAATATCTCATAGATCAGGGATCCACAGTGCATCCGCACATGGTGAACGGATGGTGGAAGGACACGGGAAAGCTTGAGGACATGCTCGAAGCCAACAGGATGGTGTTGGACAGTTTGACCGCGCGCATAGACGGGCATGTAGATTCTTCCTCGTCCGTGGAGTTCAAGGTTGTGATAGAAGGCGGGGCTGAGGTCATAAACAGCGTTGTTCGAGGCCCGGCCATAATCGGCAAGGGCGCGCGGGTTGTAAATTCATTCATCGGCCCGTTCACTTCCATAGATAAAAACGTCCAGGTGCTCTCATCCGAGATAGAACATAGCATAGTCCTGGAAGGGAGCGTAATAAAGGAAGTTGACCGGCGCATCGAGGACAGCCTCGTTGGGCGCAATGTCGAGGTGGGCAAGTCTCCGCTAAAGCCCACGGCATACAGGTTCATGCTTGGCGACAATTCAAAAGTGGGGTTATTATGATCGACGGCGTAAAGGTTAAAAAGCTCCGTGTAATCCCCGACGAGCGCGGACGGCTTATGGAAGTCCTGCGCGCGGACGACCCTGAGTTTATCAGGTTCGGGCAGGTATACGTTACCACCGCCTGGCCTGGCGTAACTAAGGCCTGGCATTACCACAAAAAGCAGACGGACAACTTCTGCTGTGTAAAAGGCATGATGAAGGTCGTCCTCTATGACGACCGCGAAGGCTCACCGACTAACGGCGAGGTAAACGAATTCTTCATGGGAGAGCATAACCAGATATTGCTCCAGATACCGCCTTTCGTATGGCACGGGTTCAAATGCATAAGCGACACAGAGGCGATGGTAATGAACTGCTCGACCGAGCCTTACAATCCCAAGGAACCCGACGAGTTCAGAAAGCCCGCCCACGGAAGCGACATCCCTTACGACTGGGCGAGGAAGGACGGGTAGATGCGGACGCCCCGGAAAATAATGGTTACGGGAGGGTGCGGGTTCATCGGCTCCAATTTCGTCCGGCACATAATAAATAATTACCCGGATTCGGAGGTCGTCAACTTCGACGCACTGACGTACGCGGGTAGCCTTGAAAATTTGCGGGACATTGAGAAAAACCCGCATTACAGGTTCAGTAAAGGCAATATCTGCGACCCGCACGCAGTTTCTGAAGCCATGAGCGGCGCGGACGCCGTGGTACATTTTGCCGCCGAATCACATGTGGACAGGAGCATAGAGGATCCTTCCGTATTTGCGATGACAAACGTCGTCGGCACTCAGGTGCTGCTCGACGCCGCGATGAAACTGAAACCTGAGATATTCGTTCAGATTTCCACGGACGAGGTCTACGGCTCGCTCGGGCCTGAAGGGTATTTCACGGAAGAGACGCCGCTTTCCCCCAACAGCCCATATTCCGCCTCGAAGGCTGGCGCGGATTTGCTGGCGCTCGCATGCAGGCATACTT
>DAHWTK010000024.1:0-12162 GCA_027328825.1 Nitrospirota bacterium | reverse complement strand
CTTTCGGCCTGCCGGTGGTGGTAACGCGCTGCTCTAACAACTACGGGCCTTATCAGTTCCCGGAGAAACTCATCCCGCTCTTCATCAACAACGTCCTTGAGGGCAGGCCCGTCCCGCTCTACGGAGACGGCCTGAACGTCCGGGACTGGCTGCACGTATCCGACCACTGCAAGGCCGTGGATATGGCGATGCGGAAAGGCGCGCCCGGCGAGATTTACAATATCGGCGGGAACAACGAGAGAAGGAATATCGAGATAACGAGGCTTATACTTAAAGAACTTGGCAAGCCGGAGAGCCTTATAAACTACGTTACCGACCGCCTCGGCCACGACAGGCGCTATGCCATAGATTCATCGAAAATCAGGCGCGAGCTCGGCTGGAAGCCGGATGTCTCCTTCGAGGACGGCATCAGGGATACCATAAGGTGGTATAAGGAAAACCAAAGCTGGTGTAGTGCTGTGGGAAAGTCGGTGGCACGGTGAGGATAGCTGTTACAGGCGCGGCGGGGATGCTTGGTACGGACCTTATGGCGCGGCTCTCGGGCGCGCATGAAGTAATAGGTCTCGATCTGCCGCAGCGGATTGAATCGCACGTAGTGGCGCAAGTCATTGCGCCCGTTGACTCGAACAAAATTTCTTTCCGCGCCTGCGACATCCTGGACGAGATAAATACACGCGAATTCGTAGCGAAGATTGCGCCAGACTGGGTGATCCACTGCGCCGCATTCACGAACGTGGACGGCTGCGAGAAAGAGCCGGAGAAGGCATTCAGATTAAACGCCGAGGGCACGAGGAATGTCGCAAAAGGGGCCTGGGGCGCAAAAGCGAAAATGCTCTATGTCAGCACGGACTATGTCTACGACGGGAAAAAATCGGAGCCTTACGTCGAGACGGACGGGACCGGCCCGCTTAACGTATACGGTCAATCCAAGCTTAAAGGGGAGATGGAGGTCTTAAACATACTGCCCGATGCGCTGATTGTGCGGACATCATGGCTTTTCGGGAAAAACGGCCCGAACTTCATTGAAGCGATACTCGCGCAGGTAGGGAAGAAGGACGAGCTTTCAGTCGTCTCCGACCAGGTGGGAAGTCCGACATACACGGTTGATTTATCCGATGCCCTGGCGAGGCTTATCGAGGTAGATGCGTCAGGTGTATTCCACGCGGCAAACGAAGGGTATTGCTCGTGGTTTCAGTATGCGAGAGAAATTCTGAGACTTTATGGAGCCGACGGCATAAACGTAAAGCCGATGACCACCGAAGAGCTCGGCAGGCCTGCCCTCCGCCCGGCCTATTCGGTGCTGTCAAAAGAAAAATACAAAAGAACCACCAGACATAACATGCGCCACTGGGAAGAGGCGTTAAAGGACTACTTGATACACAGGGAGGTTTCTATAAAATGAATATCTGCGTAGTTGGTTCCGGCTATGTCGGGCTTGTAACGGGCGCGTGCTTTGCCGAATTCGGGCTGAAAGTTACCTGTGTCGATAACGACGAAAAGAAAATATCCGACCTAAATAAGGGAATAATACCGATATACGAGCCGGGGCTTGAGGAGATGGTGAAGAAGAACATGAAGGACGGACACATCACCTTCACATCCGCCCTTGCCGAAGCAGTACAGAAGGCGCTGGTGGTTTTTATTGCCGTCGGCACTCCGCCAAAAGAAGACGGCTCCGCGGATCTCTCGTACGTGGAGGAAGTGGCCCAGAGTATTGCCCGGAACATGAATGGCTACAAGGTCGTTGTTACAAAGAGCACCGTGCCGGTGGGGACGGGCGAGAAACTGCGCGCCATAATCAGCAAAAGCCAGAGAGAGAAAGTGGATTTCGACATCGTATCAAACCCCGAGTTCCTGCGTGAAGGCTCGGCAATAGAGGATTTCATGCACCCGAACAGGGTGGTGATAGGCGCCGACTCAGACCAGGCGATGGCGATTATGAAAGACCTTTACAGCCCACTGTATCTGATAGAGACGCCAGTCGTCCTGACGAACGTCGCCACGGCGGAGATGATAAAATACGCCTCCAACGCATTCCTCGCGGTCAAAATTTCTTTCATAAACGAGATTGCCAACATTTGCGAACTGGTGCGTGCCGACGTGCACAAGGTCGCCATAGGCATGGGGCTCGATAACCGCATCGGGTCTAAATTTCTGCATCCTGGCCCGGGGTTCGGCGGTTCGTGTTTCCCGAAGGACACCCAGGCAATAGTGCAGATAGCTAAAGAGCACGGGTACGATTTCAGGATAGTAAAGGCCGTGCTCGATGTGAATTATGAGCAGCGCGCGAAGATGACCGACAAGATAAGAGGCGTTATGGGCGGTAATGTAGCCGGGAAAGTCATAGCCATCCTGGGGCTTTCGTTCAAGCCCAATACGGACGACATGCGCGACGCGCCTTCCGTGCCGATAATCCGTGCGCTTCAAAAAGAAGGCGCCGTCATACGGGCCTACGATCCGGTGGCGGTAAACGAGGCGAAAAAGCATCTGCCCGATATTACATACTGCGACGGCCCTTATTCATGTGCGGAGGATGCGGATGCGCTTGTGATAATGACGGAATGGAACCAGTTCAGGATAATGGATCTTCAGAAGCTCAAGCACAGCCTGAAAAACCCAATAATAATAGATTTAAGGAACGTCTACGAGCCGGATAAGATGAGGGCGGAAGGCTTCAGGTACGCCTGCGTCGGCAGACATTAAAGGAGGCAGATTTGTCAAGGATACTGATTACCGGCGGGGCGGGTTTCATAGGTTCGCACCTGGCCGACAGGTTTCTGGCAGACGGGCACGAGGTAATATGCGTTGACAACCTCATCACGGGAGACGTTGCGAATATCGCGCACATAAAAGGCGATAAGTTTACGTTTGTAAAATATGACGTAACCAACTACCTCTTTGTGGATGGGCCGTTGGACTATATCCTGCACTTTGCGTCTCCCGCCTCTCCGATAGACTATCTGGAGCTTCCGATACAGACTATGAAAGTCGGCTCTCTCGGAACGCACAAGGCGCTGGGACTTGCGAAGGAGAAGGGAGCGGCGTTCCTGCTGGCCTCCACGTCCGAGGTATACGGAGACCCTCTGATTCACCCGCAGACCGAGGACTACTGGGGCAACGTGAACCCTATCGGCCCCAGGGGAGTATACGACGAGGCCAAGCGGTTCTCAGAGGCCATGACCATGGCCTATCACCGCTATCACGGAGTAAAAACGCGCATCGTGCGCATATTCAATACCTACGGGCCGAGAATGAGGATACGGGACGGGCGTGCGGTGCCGAATTTTATGTGTCAGGCCCTTAAAGGGGAGGATATTACCGTCTACGGCGACGGCTCCCAGACGCGAAGTTTCTGTTATGTCTCAGACGAAGTGGACGGCATAACGAGGCTTTTGTTCTCCGACGTGGATTCGCCGGTGAATATAGGAAATCCCGCAGAGATGAGCGTACTTCAGATGGCGGAGGCGATTGTTAAGATTACCGGCTCGAAGAGCAGGATAATCTTCAAGCCACTGCCCGAGGACGACCCGAAAGTCCGCCAGCCGGATATAACCAAGGCGAAGGGCCTGCTCGGATGGGAGCCGAAGGTGGGTCTGGAGGAGGGGCTGGCCAGGACTCTCGATTATTTCAAAATTAAACTCGGGGTGTAGGGTATAGAAGCACCAGGGAATTACAGTCGAGGAAATGAACATGAAAAAATTAATACCGGCAGCCTTCCTGCTGATTCTCTTGTTCACAGCCTTTTCGGCTCCCGCATTGGCCGCGGATCTGGATTCCGCGAATATCATTGAAAACAGCCCGTACGAGGTTGGCTTTCTGTCCGGGTACGGCTGGGCGATGGATCATCACTACGTTCAACCCTGCATAGAACATGCTGTTTTCATGCCGTCCATTTCCATACTCCTGACAAAAAAAGAGCTTGGGGCATCTTTTTACCGGGGACTTGTCCAGTACCAGGCCGAGCCGGTGGTCGGCGTGATAACGCACCCGAATGGAAAGGTCGAGGCGGGGCTTTCGTTTGCGGGTTTCAAGTATAATTTCACCGCGCTTCACAGCAGGTGGTCTCCTTACTCGACCTTCGGTTTCGGGGCCATCTACGAGCCTATAGGACATAATGTTCAGGGATCGGATTTTAATTTCATAATCCAGACCGGTTTCGGCGTGCAGTATTTCATAGACAAAAAACACGCAATAAACATACAGTACCGCTACCGGCACATCTCTAACGCCCACATAAAAGACCCGAACCGGAGCATCAATTCGAGCTTCCTGCTCGTAGGATTTTCCTTCTTCTGATCTCCGCATCCGGGAAGATTATTATGAAAGTATTGGAAGGGCCTGTGAAAAGCCTTACGTCTTCGCCGTAGAATTTCGCCACGCCGCTTATCATGCCCTTGAATAAATAAGCCGGCAGATTATCCCATTCGTCGAGTCCACTGAAGCTCATAATCAGCGTATCCCTGTCCTTCCAGTCGTAGCAGAAGAACTGATTTGTGCTGTCCTGGGTCGATACCGAGGAATGTATCTCGTTTAACTTGAGGAGAAACGACCTTGAGTCGTTAACGTCCGTTCCGAGGTATGGCGTGATTTTTGGTATGTAGTGTTTGAACCAGTGCTCGCCGTATACCTCCGCAGTCTCTTCCAGGGGAATATTCAGCCTCCTGCAAAGCTTTTCCAGCATTCCGAGGACTGATTTCGGCGCGGCTTCGGGTGAATCTACCGAGGAAATTTCGGTTATGCCTGAGTGGAGCAGGATATTTTTCAGAGATTTTTCTCCCGCCCTCGCGGCCAGAACATCTTTCATCCCGTTCAGCATCCCTCCAAGCAGCTCTTTCATGGCAACACCTCTCGTTTTGTGGATGGTTCTCTGTTTAATTAATATAGTAAATTTAATATCTTGTCAAATGAAATTAAATAAAATTTTAAATTATCCGAGCATGGCGGGAAATTCACGCCGTAAAGTATTTTTTTATTAAAAAAATTATATCGTTATGATATAATTTTTATCTGGAGTGCAGGGGATGGGGGCGTAATATCTTGCGCCCCTTCGTTTTTTTAATGCAATTACAAGCAAAATAAAGATGGAATCTCTGGCAATACCCACTCTGGCACCGGCCTTAAGCATCGTAATTATCCTTATATGCGTGCTTTTCGTGGCATTTTTTTCCAGTTCCGAAGCCGCGCTGATCTCCGTAAGCCGCCTTCGGATAAGGAGCATGGTCGAGAAGGGGGACCAGAACGCGAAGTCCGTGCAGAGGATAAGGGAGGAGCACGGCAGGCTCTTCGGGACCATACTCCTGACTGAGAACTTCTTCATAATCCTGGCGTCGTCTCTCGGCACAGCCCTGGCCATCTCGCTTTTCCCGAACTACCGGTTCGTTACTCTCATCGCCTCCGTCATAATGACCGTTTTCATCGTCATGTTCGGAGAGATTACCCCAAAGACATTCGCCGCATCCAATGCCTCCAAGGTTGCGCTTATGGTCGCAAGGCCGATGGAGTTTATAATATCCCTGATGCACCCGATAGTCTTGGTCTTCACGAGCGTTACCGGCGCGGTGATAAGGCTTTTTGGAGGTGATACTGAGAAATCGCCCTTCGTTACAGAGGACGAGATAAAGGCCATAATATCCATAGGCCAGGAGGAAGGCGCGCTCGACGTGCAGGAGAAGGCGATGCTTCACAAGGTCTTCGAGTTCGGCGATACGCTTGCGGTCGAGGCAATGCGTCCCAGGACGGAGATAATCTCCATCGAGAACGGCGCGAAGGTATCGGACGCGCTTTCTCTTGTTGCGGAGCACGGCCACTCACGCTATCCCGTCGTGGAGGAATCCGTGGACGCGGTTCAGGGCGTGCTTTATGTCAAAGATATAGTTATTGCCATGTCGCGCGGAGAGCTTGACGAAAATGATACAATAAAGAGGATGGTCAGGCCGGCGTTTTTTATCCCGGAGACAAAGAAAGTCCGCGAGCTCCTCACGGAGATGCAGGACCAGAAGGTGCAGATGGTGATAGTCATCGACGAGTATGGCGGAACAGCCGGGCTTATAACACTCGAAGACCTGCTGGAGGAAATAGTCGGTTCCATTCAGGACGAGTTCGACAGTGAAGAGAGCGAGGTGCAGATTGTCGACGAGAAAAACTTCGTCGTCTCCGGCTCTGCGGACCTCGACGAAGTGAGCAGCGAGACGGGAATAAACATACATTCGGAGGATTTCAACACTATCGGCGGGTTCGTATTCGGGCTTTTCGGCAGGATGCCGCGCCCCGGCGAGATATTGAAATATAAAGACCTGAAGTTTGAAGTGCTTGAGATGGACGAGAGGAAAATAGGGAGAGTAAAAATCACGAAACCGTAGGCAAGAAAAGGAGGCGGCTTTGCAGAAAAGAAACAAAATATCGGTAATCGGCGCGGGTAATGTCGGCGCTACTGTGGCCCAGAGGATACTTGAGATGCGTCTGGGTGATGTGGCGCTCGTGGACGTGGTGGAGGGCGTGCCTCAGGGGAAGGGACTCGACCTCTTGCAGTCCGCGCCGGTAATGGGCATAAGCGGGGACATAATAGGGACTAACACCTATGAGGAGACCGCAGGATCAGACCTCATAATCATAACCGCCGGTATGGCCCGGAAGCCGGGCATGAGCCGGGACGACCTGCTCTCCGCCAACGTGAAGATAGTATCCGAGGTTACGAAGGCCTCCGCGCCGCTTTCGCCCGACGCGAAAATAATAGTCGTGACCAACCCCATGGACGTCATGGCGTATGTCGCATGGAAGGTCAGCGGTTTTTCAAAGGAGCGCGTAATAGGCATGGGCGGAGTGCTCGACGCGGCGCGGTTCCGCACGTTCATATCTATAGAGCTCGGCATATCCGCAGACAGCGTCCAGGCGTTTGTCCTCGGCGGACATGGAGACCAGATGCTCCCGCTCCCGCGCTACACCACGGTCGCAGGCATTCCAATCACTGAGCTTATGGACAAAGATTCCATAGACTCTGTCGTGGAAAGGACGAGAAACGGCGGCGCGGAGATTGTCTCGATGCTGAAGACCGGCAGCGCCTTCTATGCCCCTGCCGCCGCAGCTGCTGCCATGGCTCAGGCAATCCTGCTCGACCAGAAGCGGATTCTGCCGTGCTCGGTACTGCTGGAAGGGGAATACAAGGTCTCCGGCGCGTTTACCGGCGTGCCTGTCATTCTCGGCATGGACGGCGTCGAGGAGATACTCCAGGTTACGCTTACCGCCGAAGAGCGCGCGGCATTCGAGAAGTCCGTCGAGGCGGTAAGGAAGGGGCAGGAAGCAACCGGCTTCTGATGTCCGTTCTCCGCGGGCGCCCCGGCAAGGATACGGCCCCTGACCACCAACCACGGGGCCGGTTCTCCGCCGTCGTTCCCCGCAGGCGTACAGCCCCGGAGCTTCTCGACCTGCCGCCGGGCGAACAGGACAGCCGCGAGCTTCAGGAAAGCCTGAAGGACATCAGGCGGGTGAACCGGCTGCTTGGCGGAACAGGCTCCGCGCTGAAGGATATGGAGTTCGCGCTGGGGAAATGCGCAGCTTCCGTGGACGGCTCTGAAACAGGTGCGGTAGACCTGCGCGGGGGACGCCGTAGGGACGAAAAAAAGGCCCGGCGGCTTAAGATTCTGGACATTGCCGCAGGCTCTGCGGACATAACCGCCGTCATGGTCAACTATGCGGAAAATAAGAGTTATAAAGTTTTTTCCGTGGCGGCGGACTTAAACCCTGCCGTCCTCGCCGCAGGGCGTGCGTGGAACCGGAATTTTCCTGAAATATCATACGTTTCAGCCGATGGACTGATGCTCCCTTTCCCGGATAGAAGCTTCGATATTGTCCATTGCTCGCTTGTTCTGCATCATTTAAGCCGCGATAACGCCTTGAAATTCATAGCAGAAATGGCCCGTGTCTCGAAATCTGCTATAATTATAGGGGACTTGCGGCGAAACGTAATTCCCTGGGCGCTAATTTGGCTATTGACGCGGCTCTTCACAAGCAACAGGTATACCCGCTATGACGGCCCGCTGTCCGTCCTGAAATCCTTTACTTTCGCTGAGATGCAGGCGCTCGCGCAGAGTGCCGGGCTGAAGGATTTCAGGATAAGGCGGCGGCGTTTCTGGAGGATGTCAATCGTGGGGTTTGTCTGATGCCGGGGCTGAAATTTTCCGTCGCCGCATGTTTTGAGGACGGTTTCTTAGACGGGCTAACCGGGTCAGCCGTGACGGAGCTTTTCGGCAAACTCCCGTCCGACCCCATCGGCGGCGGCAGGGCATCCTTCATGCTCTATCCGCTTTCCGCCCGGAACCTCAAAAAATATATCGACGCGGCAAAGAAGAAAGGAATTGGCTTCAATTACCTCCTGAACCCCGCCTGCATGGACAATGCGGAGTATACCAGGAAAGGCCAAAAGTACCTGCGTGCGGCGCTCGATTTTGTCGAGTCCATAGGCGCCGCGGGCGTAACGATTGCTCTTCCGTCCATCCTGCCGGTAATCAAGAAGCATAACCCCGCACTGTCTGTCCGGGTCGGGGTCTATGCACGTGTTGATTCCGTTTCCAAGGCGAAGTTCTGGGAGGATCTGGGCGCGGACTGCATAACGCTGGAATCCATCTCCGTAAACAGAAACTTAAGGCTTCTCTCAGCAATAAGAAAAGCGGTTAAAATCGAGCTTCAGCTTATATCGAACTCAAACTGCCTGATGTTCTGCCCGCTCTCCGGACAGCACATGGTAAACCTTTCCCATGCCTCACAGAATGGGCACCGAAGCCGGGGATTTCTGATAGATTGGTGCGCCCTGCGGTGCTCTTACATGAAGCTTATGGAGCCGGTGAATTACCTGCGCTCGGAGTTTATTCGCCCTGAAGACCTGGGACAATATCGAAATCTGGGTTATAATAATTTTAAAATACTTGAGCGCGGCGCTCCGGCGGCGACGATGCTCAAGAGGGTAAAGGCCTACGAGGAAGGCAGTTTCGACGGCAATCTCCTGGATCTTATCCAGCCGTACGGCTATAAGGAAAAACAGGCGCTCGGGTTTAGAAAGACCACGCGTTTCTGGAGATATTTTTTCAGGCCTGGAAATATAAAACTTGCCGGGCTTCTGATAATCAGAAAACTGGCCATTAATCGCGGACTTCTTGACGCCCCGGAGGGCGAGCCGGTATATCTCGACAACAAAAAACTGGACGGTTTCCTTGCGGGATTCAAAGATAAGGACTGCCGCGCCGCAGACTGCCTTGAGTGCGGGCACTGCGAGTATTACACTCGCAGGGCTTTAGCCATCGACGAAGGTTTCAGCAGCAGGGTGCTTAAGGATTATGAAGAAGTTTTCCGGGACATGGATTCCGGGAGGACGTGGGGGTTATGAGAGAGAAATAAGTAACGCCCCCTCTTATCCCCTTCTTAAGATAGAGGGGGATGTGAAGCAGGGGGAGTTATGAAGATAACGAGGTGCATATTCTTACATGTTTACGGAAAACACCATAACCATAAACGCCCCGGCCGAGTCGGTTTATAACCTGGCCTGGGATGTCCTGAACTGGCCGGAAATCCTCCCGCATTACCGGCGGGTGACGCTCCTCAAGGAAGAAGGAGACCACCGGGTAGTGGAGATGGCGGCGAGCCGGGACGGCATACCTGTCAGTTGGGTGTCGATTCAGAAGCCTCTGCCGGAAATTGGAAGGATAATTTTCAGGCATATCGGCGGCCCGACGACAGGTATGTACGTCGAGTGGATAATCAGGGAGGATACCACGGAGCAGGGCAGGATAACGCACGTCAGGATAACACACGAGTTCGAGCCGCACTGGGTGCCTGTCCTGGGCGCGTTTGCGGCGAAATATATTATCGGACGTTTCTTCGTCCATAATATCGCCTCGAAGACTCTCAAAAAAATAAAGGAAATAGCCGAAGCGCAATTACCCACTTTACCCAGGCGTCCTTGCCCACACAATGAAAGGGAACGGGTTGTCCGATAAAAGGCGTGTCGTAATAACCGGTATCGGCGCTGTAACGCCTGTAGGCTTCGGCGCGTCCGGGCTTTGGGCGGGCGTTCTGGCAAACCGCTCAGGAATAGGCGAGATTACGTCTTTCGACGCCTCCGGCTTCAGGACACGGGTCGCCGGAGAGGTGCGCGGTTTCAACGCATCGGATCATGTAAGCAGGAAAAATTTGAAAAGGATTGACCGTTTCGCCGCATTCGCCGTGGCGTCCGCGAGGATGGCTGTTGAGGACGCAAATTTCGACATTTCACGCCATACCGGGAGCGGCATAGTTATGGGTTCGGCCCTCGGCGGGCTGGCATTTGCGGAGAGTCAGCACGGCGCATTCAGGGAAAATGGGCTGAGGTCCGTAAACCCCAATCTCGCCACGCTCGTCTACGGCGCGTCTTCATCATGCCACATCGCAATCGAGCTTGGTCTGACCGGCCCTAATATCACCAACTCCAACTCCTGCTCGTCGGGCACAATAGCTGTTGGCGAAGCGTTCGAGATGATACGCGCTGGCCGGGCGGATGCGATTATCGCCGGCGGGGCGGAAACACCGCTGTCTCCGCTTATCTTCGGCTCGTTCACTCTGATTAAGGCCATGACATCGCGGAATGACAACCCGGAGGGAAGCTGCCGGCCTTTCGATTCGGGGCGTGACGGTTTTGTCATGGGCGAAGGGAGCGCGGCGCTTATCCTTGAAGAAATGGAACACGCGAAGGGACGCGGCGCGAGGATATACGCGGAAATTCTCGGGTACGGTCTCACGAACGACGCGTATCACATGACGTCTTCCCGCGATGACGGAGAATGTGCGGCGCGCGCGGTGACAATAGCGCTTAAACAGGCTGGAGTGGGGCCGGAAGAAATAGGCTATATTAACGCTCATGGAAGCTCCACCAAGATGAACGACAGAAACGAGACGGTCGTCATAAAAAAAGTATTCGGGGAACTCGCGTACAAAATACCCGTCAGCGGCACAAAGCCTCTGCACGCCCATCCCCTCGGCGCGACAGGCGCGATTGAGGCCGCAATCTGCGCGCTTGCAATCCATAGCGAATATCTGCCGCCGACCCTGAACCTGACCGACCCGGACCCGGACTGCGACCTGGACTATATCCCGAATACAGGCCGCAAAGCGCGGGTAAACCACGTTCTTTCCAACGCTTTCGGCTTCGGCGGGATGAATGCGGCGCTGGTTCTTGGGCGCGTATAGGCGATAGTGGCGGTGCCGGTTTTATGTATCCGCGCCCCATTCCAGGCCCACCTAAAATCGCGCCCCTGCCGTATAAAATGCCATAAATAGCGCCCGCAGATTTCATTGACTTATTGTTTCGGCTACAGTAATATCGAAAACAAGATTTCAAGGTATCGGGAAAGGAGCGAAAGGCGTGAGAGCATATTCGAGTAATTCCAATCCGCAGGGTGGAGAGCTTGAAAGGGCTTATAATGTCACCGCTTCCAAGGCGAAAAAAGGTCTTCTCATTCCTGTTGGAGCCGTATTGCTGGCCGAGTCCATAAGCGCCTTGTTAAAGGCCAAAGGCAGGAACATTACGCCAGACGCATCGAATAACCCGATGCTTAAATATGTGATTGCCGTCGCCGGAAACGAGTTGTATACGCTGTTGGCAATTATATTGATTTCTGCCTTTATTTTCTGGTTTGCGGATAAAGCCAGAAAAACCCTTTACGGCGGCGGCAAATTCAAGTTCAACGCCAGCCGGATTTTCCCTGGAAGCATAATGGAATATTCCGAACCGCTCCAGAAACTGACCGTCGTGTATCAGGGCATCATTGTAATCGGCGCGCTGATTACTCTTTTCGGTTTTGCTCTTTTCGTTTGCAGCGGCAGGATTCAGGACCTTTTCGTCTGCGCCGCGATAAACATTTTTTACATCTGGACGTTCTATCCACGGTACGACGAATGGGAATCGTTTTATAGGAGACTATCGGCGCTGGCCCCGCCGTCCGCGCCGGGAGTTTCAGCGACCGTCGCATCTGCTCCAGCCGATGGCATAATCCGGGCGGACAAAGAGTTCCGGAAGAAGTTCCTGCTCCTGTTTATCTTGTTTACGGCATTCGGCGCGTCTCTTTTATATGGCGCCCAGGTGTACTCGGATTACCTGAACATACTCTACAAGAGCGACCCGCACACCGCGGTAGTCAG
>DAHWTK010000249.1 GCA_027328825.1 Nitrospirota bacterium | reverse complement strand
ATAACGCGCTCTCCTGGAGGTTGATTTGAACACGGAAGACAGCCGCGGGCCGAAGAAGCGATCAAGGAAGAGGAGGATGGTTACCGAGCAGATCACCCTGACAGGCATTGAACCCGGCAAGGAAAGAGAGCCGATGAAATGCCTCACGATAAACGTAAGCGACTCCGGGGTGGGGATATACGCGGAGGACGCGCTGGCCAGCGGCTCCGCTTTCACGGTTCACTGCGGCAAGCTGTGGGACCTGCCCAGGCAGGGCGTCGTGAAGTGGTGCCGGAAGCTAGCCGAAGGGCTTTACAGGGCCGGCATGGAGGTGGCCGCGCCCGGCCCGCAGTTTTCCTGCGGCGAAGAGCACGCGGATTTTAACGGCGGGGAGCCAGAGGGCGGCAGCCGGTAAGCTGCCAAGGGAATTCCCTCACCCCTGCCCCTCTCCCGGAGGGCGAGGGGTTTAATAAACCTCCCCGCAGCAGAGACTGCGGGGTATTGAAAATTTAATAAAATCCGGGCAGCCGCCTTCCCTTGTTACTTGAGACTTGAACCTATCTCAAAATTGA
>DAHWTK010000248.1:284-552 GCA_027328825.1 Nitrospirota bacterium | reverse complement strand
CTCGGATGCATTAAAATAATCGATTACTCTGCGGTCGACGTGTTCGACTATTACCCACGGCCGGACGGCGTGAGCATAGGCTTTCTTCCCACTTACGCGGGCGGGTACGAAAAGCTTTTCAAGCGCCTTGAGGAGTCCATAGAGTGGGACAAGCCCGCCTACGAGATGCTTACGGCGGAGCGCCGGGAGGAGACGGTTCGGCGCATGACCCAGGGCGATTATATCCTGTACGACGACCGGTTCCGGGACGACCTGGAAATGGTCGCCC
>DAHWTK010000248.1:0-274 GCA_027328825.1 Nitrospirota bacterium | reverse complement strand
CTTCCCGAAAGGGCTGATACGGCGAAAGCTGAACGAGCGCGTTCCGGATTACAAGCTCCTGATGCCGGATGACGAGATACCGGACGGCGCGGAGGTCGCGCTCCGCGAGGTGGACCAGCCGACGATAGACCATTACCGGGCGATGTTTCTCAGCAAGAGGATACAGCCGGGCTCCGGCGGTCCCTGTTACGTCGCCTCGGCGGGCGGGAAGGTATTCGGCTTTGTCATCTTCCAGACCTACTCGAAGAAGGGCGGCGAGCGTTCCTCAATAGAT
>DAHWTK010000247.1 GCA_027328825.1 Nitrospirota bacterium | reverse complement strand
CCATTTTATGGTTAACTGCCCCGGCGAAAGCGAAAAAACGAAGGCGGGATGCGCCGGCCTTATCGAGCGCCTTTATGATCTGCACTGCCCCAAAAGGAACCTGGGCGCGGTCGTCCTCAATAATATCCGCATACTGCCCGGCACGCCGATGGAGCGCATCGCGGTCGAGCGCGGGGTCATAAGCAAGGGACGGGACCTGCTCTATCCCGTTTACTATAACCCGCCCCCGCTCGAAACGTTCCGGCACGAGCTTGAAACGCTGAATTTCCGCAGGAACGTGTTTTCATGGGAGGGGATCCCCTCACCCCAACCCGCTCCCCCCTCACCCCCTGCCCCTCTCCCGAAGGGCGAGGGGTTAAGGAGATTTATGTCCCGCATATCCGAGAAATTCAGCGAACTGAAGGCGAGGGGCGAAAAGGCCCTCATCCCGTATATCATGGCCGGAGACCCCGACCTCGACGCCACGAAGAGGCTCGTCGTCGAGATAGAGAAATCCGGAGCCGACATCATAGAACTTGGCGTGCCGTTCTCGGACCCGCTCGCGGATGGGCCGAC
>DAHWTK010000246.1 GCA_027328825.1 Nitrospirota bacterium | reverse complement strand
ACACCTCCGAGATTTTACAGCATTGCAAGCTGGATTATCAAGCGGAAATTTACGGCGGCGGCAGGTAATTAGTCCTTAAATCCTGCGAATTTTTAAGCCTGTCATTCCGGACGCGGCGAAGAATCCGCTTTTAATTCTGTCATTCCCGCGAAGGCGGGAACCCAGGAATTTGCCATTGCTTGTCGCGATAAAGTTTTACTTATATCCGTAGTCAAGCATACAGGAGTAAATATCATCGGTAGGAAAAATTGGCTATCCGGAGCCGTTTCGGATTACTTACTTAATATGCAGATTTTTAAGAGAAAAATATAGAAATATCTATTTTTTCTGACGGTATCGGGAATGGCGCTAAAAACACCACAAAACAGGCCGTTTTGCACAAAAAACCGGGTGCAGGGACGGGGTGTTTTTTTGAGGTTGCAGATTAATAGAAGATTATTTATATAATCCTGAAAAACGGCAGGGCTTGCATAGGATTACCCGTTGAAATATTTGGAGTTTATCCTTTCCCAGTCCCCCCTTGCCTTCAGGATAAAATCTATCGCCTCGCGCACTG
>DAHWTK010000245.1 GCA_027328825.1 Nitrospirota bacterium | reverse complement strand
CGAGATACCAAGAAGCGGCAGCGGGGATAGTTTCGGGTTTATGCGAGAATTGCAGGAGCGTCTTCATTGTCCTAATGATATATGAACGAACAGGTTTTTCAAGGTTAAATTTGCTAATTAATTCCAGGGAAAAGGGAAAAATATTAATTGATGAAACTTAATGCTGTATTATACTACTCCACAATTAGGACAAGGGTCAAGGCAATACTCCGGCCAGTAATCTCAGGAAAAAAGAGGGAGTTTTCAGCGTAACATTTTCGTAACATTTTGAGTCTGAAATGGTAGTAATTGGCAGGTAGTGATGACAAGTCTGTTATTCGTAACTATTGAATTATAAAGGGTCTTTACAAATCATAATAATAGGTACGGTACTCGGAGAAGGGACTTACAAGCCGTAGGTCAGCGGTTCAAGCCCGCTCCCGCCTACCAAATAAATCAAGAGGTTAGCCACAATTGGCTAACCTCTTGTTCGCAGGGTCTGAAAAAGGTCTAAAAAACACCTCTATTGTATTCTGAGCGCGCATATGTAGGTGAGGTGGCCGGGTTTGTTTGGACA
>DAHWTK010000244.1 GCA_027328825.1 Nitrospirota bacterium | reverse complement strand
CCTCTCCCCTCTGGGGAGAGGAATAAGGTGAGGGGAACTGTTGATGCTCTTATAAAAGAAAAGCTTGAGCTTGTCGGGTTGATAGATGCAATTCATACCCGGCTTCGCGCCTTTTCCAAGGGTATGCTGCAAAGACTCGGCATGGCACAGGCGCTTATCAATGATCCGGAGCTTCTGATCCTCGACGAGCCTATGAGCGGGCTTGATCCGATCGGCAGGGCGGAATTCAAGGAGATCCTGCGTAAGCTCAGAAAGCAGGGCAAGACCATATTCTTCAGCTCACATATTATTCCGGATGCCGAGGAGCTGTGCGACCACGTAGCTGTTATCAGAACAGGCAAGATCATTAAGATCGGCACTGTAAGCGAGCTTGTTGATACAGGTGCAACAAGCGTGAATATAACTGCTTTTACCCCTCACCCTACCTCTCCCACAAGGGGAGAGGAGAATGGAGAACGGGCACGGCGTGCCGTGCCCCTACTTCGGTTTCTTTGCGGTCTTTGTCTCTCTGGCCGCCTTCGCTTCGGCGACGATCTTGAGAAAATACTCATGGAACC
>DAHWTK010000243.1 GCA_027328825.1 Nitrospirota bacterium | reverse complement strand
AGCAGCACCACGGCGTTCGTAGCACCCGGTCTTCGCACCGGGTGAGGATTGAAATACGCAGGTAGGTGGAGACCGATACGTCGGCGCTTAGTAGCACCCGGTCTTCGCACCGGGTGAGGATTGAAATACTGTGCGGTATGCTTGTGCGGAGTCCGGGAGCCTGGTAGCACCCGGTCTTCGCACCGGGTGAGGATTGAAATATTTTTGATGCTGTTGGCATCATCGGGGTGGGCTGGTAGCACCCGGTCTTCGCACCGGGTGAGGATTGAAATTTGAAGGCCCGCACTTTTTCCGTGCTCGTGTCGCCGTAGCACCCGGTCTTCGCACCGGGTGAGGATTGAAATCAGCCTCGTCGGGTCCTGGCTGTCAGGCTCGACTATGGTAGCACCCGGTCTTCGCACCGGGTGAGGATTGAAATTTCATATCATCCCCCTTAATGGAAATAAAAATTTAGTAGCACCCGGTCTTCGCACCGGGTGAGGATTGAAATCCGGAGAATCGGGCGGAATAGGTCGAACGCCGCCGGGTAGCACCCGGTCTTCGCACCGGGTGAGGAT
>DAHWTK010000242.1 GCA_027328825.1 Nitrospirota bacterium | reverse complement strand
CGCAACCCTGGGCTGAGCTGCGCCTGGACTTGCCTGCGGCTCGCCCTTTGCATAAGCGGCGCATGAAATGATTGTCATAAAAAATATATAAAACAAAAGGAACGGAATAATTTTTCTTCTTGTCATTTGAACTCGAACCTAAACTTCAGGTCTCCGCCGTAGTGACCCAGTTCATCCCGCTCGCCGACAAGGGAAAGATTTTTGTTGAATATATATTCGAGTTTTATGTACTGGTCTTCCGTAGTGCCGATATTCGAGGAATATGTAAGATAGATTTTGTCAGAGAAAAGGCTCTTGCCCACG
Organism: Nitrospirota bacterium; assembly: GCA_027328825.1. Taxonomy (GTDB): domain Bacteria; phylum Nitrospirota; class JACRHJ01; order JACRHJ01; family JACRHJ01; genus JAKAHE01. Next base: position 254 of record DAHWTK010000242.1, on the reverse strand, counting down.
GTGAGCCTCGGCCCGCTCGATACGCCGGAACTCGTCATGTACGGGTCTATCTGGAAGCGGTCGAAACCGGTAATCATCTTTACTCGGCTTTCCACCGCGTCCTGTATCTGCCCGGTAACGAAACCCGCGGCCTCGCCCGTAGTAATAGCGGCCTCGTGCCCCTTTAATTCGTCCGAAGTCCTTCCAAGCGCCAGCAGGGTTATTACATCGCCTTCCTCAAGCGGCGGATCGGAAACAAGGTCTACCTTCACCCT
>DAHWTK010000241.1 GCA_027328825.1 Nitrospirota bacterium | reverse complement strand
TTCTGATTTTAGCGTTAACTAGCACGCTAGCTTACGCGCAAAGGCCCGATCAGATCGAACTGCCGTGCCCGGCTGGAAGCTCGCCCACCTGGATGGGGCAATCGTACGATCAGGCAACTGGAAAATACCGGCAGTGGCAATGCGTAAAACAAAATGGAACTGTAGCGCAAGCTATCATTGACAGTGGAAACGGCGGGCAGGTTTTCAATGTCAAGGCTTATGGCGCGAAGGGCGACGGGACGACGGATGACACGGCGGCGATTCAGGCAACGATTAACGCCATGCCCTCCTGCACGTCAGGGGCAAGCACTTGGAATCATTGCGGGATCGTCTTCGTGCCAGTCGGAACCTACGTCGTATCCTCCGAAATAAGTACGACATCGCCAAAAGTGAGAATTGAAGGCTCGGGCGAGAATGTAACGGTCATCAAGTGGACGGGCACGACGAACGGAGCCTTCTACTTCACGGCGTCTCCATTTAATGCCGGACAGAGTAGTACGCATTCTGAGACGGTTGGTGGCGGACTTTTCAACCTATCGATCATCGACACTACGCAAT
>DAHWTK010000240.1 GCA_027328825.1 Nitrospirota bacterium | reverse complement strand
GGCGGCATCCGCTCCTCGGCGGACGCCGTGAAGGCCATTGCGCTCGGCGCGGACGCCTGCGCGATAGGCACTGCGGCGCTCCTTGCGATGGGCTGCTCGCTCTGCCAGAAGTGCTACACGGGCAACTGCGCATGGGGCATCTGCACGCAGAAGCCGGAGCTTACGCGCCGGCTCGACCCGGAGTGGGGCGCGATGCGGCTTAATAACCTCCTCAGGGCATGGGGCCACGAGATTAAGGAGTTCCTTGGCGCATTGGGCGTGAACTCCGTCGAGAGCCTGCGCGGCAGCCGCGAGAGGCTCCGGGGCGTGGGCCTGGACGCCCAGACATTGGACATACTGGGCGTGAAACCGGCGGGACGGTAAGCCCTCACCCCCTGCCCCTCTCCCGGAGGGCGAGGGGTAAAGGAATGCGATAAAGAATATTATTCCGTTTTGGAGCTATCAAAGATGACCATCAACGCAAAAGATGTCTACTACAGGGATTTAAACGAGCGGGTGCGCGAGGCGGTATTATCCGGAGCCTCCGAGGTTACACTCGACAACGTCAACGGCCAGCGCTAC
>DAHWTK010000023.1 GCA_027328825.1 Nitrospirota bacterium | reverse complement strand
GGTGCTACTACAGAAGCGGCATACAGGGCGCTGTTGAATCAATCCGCAATCCGGCGGCGGTAATCGAATTTGTGGATGACAGGAAGTTCGAGGTGCTGCCAATCAAAAACAGCAGGACGATTCCAAGCTGGTCGTTCTACAAGCCGGCGTTCGAGGCCGACAAGCTCATTAACGTGCCGATTGCCAAGCACCATAACGCCGCCCGACTCACGATGACCCTGAAAAACGTTATGGGGCTTCTTGGCGGAAACCGTGGTAACATACACCACGACCTGGACATCGACATAGCCGAGCTCAATACCGTCGTGAAATTCAACCTCCATGTCCTTGACGCCGTCAGGATCCTTACGGCAAACGGGCCCCAGGGCGGGCGCTTAGAGGACGTAAAGGTAATGAACAAGGTCATGGCTGGCACGGACCCTGTGGCTCTGGATTCCTACGGCGCGACACTCTTCGGCATAACTGGATATGACGTGCCGCACGTCGTGAACGCATACAAGCTTGGAGAGGGCGAGATAGACCTGAAGAAAGTAAGGGTTTTAAAAGTCTGATGCCCGCGACATTCGCAATGGCGCTTGTTTTTGCCGCCATTACCGCCGGGACTCCGGCCCGGGCGGGTCGGGCCTATAATCCGGTTAAAACGGCAGGGGAAGGGCGGACAAACAAGGCCCGGAATCCGGGGCCGGGAAGCAGGAAAGAGCCGCCTGAATCCTCGAAAGGCGCGTGGTTTGAAGACGTTACGGATAAATCCGGTATACCGCCGCTTAAGTATTCCGAGGGCGTGAATTTCTGCGACCTGGAAGGCAATGGTCTCCCGGACATGTTCATCCCCGTAGTTAAAGGGAAAGACAGGCTTTACAGAAATAAGGGCAATTTCAGGTTCGAGGATATAACCGAGACATCAGGGATAAAAGGCGGAGCCGGAAAGGACGGTATCGGCGCGGTATTCGCGGATTTTGCCGGGAACGGCCTTGAAGACCTCTACATCGTTCGTGGCGCCTATCCGTACGGCGATAATGTAATGTATTCTCGGAAGCCAGGCGGCACGTTCAGGGACGTAAGCGTGGAAGCGAGGGTAGTGAACCAGAAAAACGGCATCTCGGCGGTCGCGGCGGATTTCTTCTGCTCAGGGAGGCCGGACATCTTCGTCTGCAACTGGGGGAAGAATACCTTTTTCAAGAACGTGAGCGCGGGCGGGAAAATTAAGTTCGAGGACGATACAATCAAGGCCGGGCTTGGCGGAGAGGGCAGGAGCTGGGCGGCTGTAGTATCTGATTTCAACGGAGACGGGAAGCCCGATATTTTCGTCTGCCGCGGTGGATACGGCCAGCCGGAGCGGCAGAAGCTCTTTATAAATAACGGAGACGGGACGTTCACCGACAGGACAGCCGAATCAGGCATTAGCGGCATAGACTGGTCTCTGGGCGCGGTCGCGGCGGATTTCAATAACGACGGCCTGCCGGACCTCTTCGTCACAAGCTACGATGGCCGGGACAGGCTATATATAAACCAGGGCGGCGGCAGGTTCAGGGATATGACGGAGACATCCGGGATAGACACCGGCCATTCTGTCGGCGCGGCGGCGGCGGACATAGACGGAGACGGCCTGACCGACCTCGTCGTGGCGCAGTTCGCGGGACCGGTAAAGATATTCAAGAACCTGGGGGGTGGAAAGTTCAGGGAGGTTGAGAATTCAGGACTGGGGCCGTGGAACAGGAACGAAGGCATTGCCCTCGCTGACATCGACGGCGACGGCGCCCCGGATATTTACGTGTCCAACTACGACGGACACAACAGGCTTTACCGTAACCTCACAGGTGGAAGACGCTTGGCGATAGAGATAAAAGGCGCGCGCGGCGCCGGGATCGAGGCGAGGTTATACAAGACGGGCGACGGCAAAAAAAGCCTTGCCGCATTTCAGGAACTGCCCGGCGTATCCGGTTTCTGTTCGCAGGCCCCGGACGAATTCCTTTTCTCCTTGCAGGAGAAGAAGGCGCGCTATGATGTCGAAATCATTTTTCCCGATGGCGGAAAGAAGATTCTGAATAATGTAAGGCCGGGCAGGCTGGAGGTTAAAAGCCCGGTAAATGGTAAAAATCAATAACAGGAGGCCACCCATGCGCAGAAAATTTACGCTCTTTATCTTGACGATTATGTTTTCAGCCGTTATGTCGATACCCGCTTTTGCATGTGTCGGGAAGACCCTGATTATCGGGGCCGTCAACAGGCCGGACATGAACACGATGTCCCAGATGCTCGCCATACTCATAAATGAGCGCACCGGCACGACAGTCGTTTCGAAGTCATTTAACAGTTTCCCGGCTCTTATGGAAGCGATGAAGAACGGCAAGATAGACATAATGCTCGATTACTCAGGCAGATGCTATATCGACGTCCTTGGAGAGAAGCCGGAAAGAAACGCTGAAAAGGTATTTTCCACCGTAAAGGATATATACCAGCGCGACAAGAACCAGATATGGCTCCCGCCTTTCGGATTCTCTGAGAAGGGCGTTATTACGGGCAACTGCGGAGCTACCCCCGCTGTCGCCGCGCCTATAATGAGGAAGAGCACGCTTGAGAAGTTCCCGGCCCTGCCGCGCGTCTTGGAGAAGCTTGCCGGGAAGATAAATAACGCCACTATCATCCGGCTCACCACGGAAAGCAGCCATGGTAACGCGAAGGAAATCACAAGGAAGTTCCTGAAGAAAAACAGACTTATATGAACCGAAGGAGTTTCATCAAGACCGCCGCGATTGCCGGGGCGGGCGCGGTAATAGGCCCTTCCTTCATAGGCGAAGCGCTGGCCTTAGACGGCCCGCTTGTCGCAATGGCCAAGGGCGTGCCGCCGGGAAAGATTACGCGCGCGGCTGTGAACGCGCTTGGCGGTATGGCCGCATTTGTCAGGAAGGGTGACGTCGTCGTCGTAAAACCCAACATCGGCTGGGACAGAAACCCCGCTCAGGCGGCGGATACTAATCCCGATGTCGTTACAGAAGTAATCAGGATGTGCCTCGAAGCCGGCGCAAAGAAAGTAAAGGTATTCGACCGCACCTGCAACGACGCACGCCGTTGCTACGAAAACAGCGGCATAGGCCCGGCGGTAGAGAATATCAAGGACCCGCGGGTGGAGCTTTCCTTTGTGGACGAGAGAAGATACAGGATGGTGGACATTCCGGCGGGCAAGCTGATAAGGAGATGGCCTGTATACGAAGAAGTGCTGGACGCCGATAAGTTCATAAACGTCCCTGTCGCCAAACACCATAGCGCGGCGCTGCTTACGATGGGCATGAAGAACGTCCTTGGCGTAATAGGCTCGAACCGCGCCGTGCTGCACAGGGAAATCAACGACGCCCTGCCGGACTTGAACCGCGTCATAAAGTCTCACCTGACGGTTATCGACGCTACCCGGATACTGGTCGCCAACGGGCCGCAGGGAGGCAGGCTTCAGGACGTGCGCCAGACAAAGACCGTAATCGCCTCGGCTGATATTGTCGCGGCGGATACTGTCGCGGCGACGCTTTTCGGCAAGACGCCTAAAGAAGTTCATTATCTCCAGATTGCGCAGGATGCGGACCTTGGCGTCGCGGATATAAGCAAAATCAGATTGAAAAAGGTTTCGGTGTAGGAGCAATGAGAGTATTAAGAAGGATTTCGCAAATAGCCGTCTTCCTTGTCTTCGTGTTCCTTTTTCTGAACACGGAATATAAGGACAACGACATTCTGCCGTATGCGGTAAATGTCTTTCTGCGCATGGACCCGCTTGTGGCGGGTGCGGCAACCCTCGCGGGCAGGGCTTTGATAAGTCTTCTATGGCCTGCGCTTGCCGTGGCCGGAGCCACGCTTTTATTCGGGAGGTTTTTCTGCGGCTGGGTATGTCCTATGGGCGCGGTCCTGGACTTTGCAGACGCGACTATCTTCAGGAAGCTTAAAAGAAGGACAAAGCTCCCGGCAAACCTTCCGAGGCTTAAATATTTTATTTTATTCTTCCTTGCGGTATCCTCTTTGTTCACGCTTCAGATGGTCTTTCTGTTCGACCCGATAAGCATACTAATACGCTCCCTTACGCTATCGATATTTCCCGGCATCAACATGGCGATAAACTCGCTCTTCGACGCGCTTTATTTTACGAATATCCACGCCATAACCAGATTCTCGGAACCCGTTTTCAGCTTTCTTAAGGATCACTTCCTTGCCTTTGAACAGCCGCAGTTCCGCCTGGCCGCGCTGGTAGGTTCCATATTCCTGCTGATAATGGCGGCGGAGTATTTCCAGAAGCGCTTCTGGTGCAGAAACCTCTGTCCGCTCGGCGCGCTCCTCGGCCTCCTGGGACGTTTCGGTCTGACCCGGAGGCGGGTCGGGGATTCCTGCATTTCATGCGGGAAGTGCGAGCGGGACTGCCGGATGGGCGCGATAGGCGATGACTTCAAATCCACGAACAGGAGCGAATGTATAGAGTGCCTTGACTGCCGCAGCGTCTGCCCGGAAAACGCCGTGCATTTTATCGGACGGGATAAGCCGGAGCTTCTGCCGATGAATATGGGAAGGCGCGGTGTCATTACTTCGCTTGCCGTCGGCGCCGTGGCTGCGCCCATATTTCTTTCCGAGGGATACAGGAAGGTTTCCGACCCGTCTTTAATCAGGCCGCCGGGCGCTCTTTCCGAAGACAAGTTCCTTGACAGATGCACCCGGTGCGGCGAGTGCATGAGGGTGTGCACTGCAAACGGTCTACAGCCGGCGCTTTTCGAGGCCGGGCTTGCGGGCCTGTGGAGTCCGATACTGGTGCCCAGGATGGGCTATTGCGAATTCAACTGCACACTCTGCGGGCAGGTCTGCCCGACCGGCGCTATAAAACGCTTAACGCCCCATGAAAAAAGAAAGACGAAGCTTGGGCTTGCCGAATTCGACAGGAGCCGGTGCATCCCCTGGAAGGGCGAGTCGAACTGCATAGTCTGCGAGGAACACTGCCCGACGCCTGAAAAGGCCATAAAACTCCGGGAAGAAAAGATTACGACGTTATCCGGCGAGGTCATCAAGATAAAGAGGCCGTACGTGGACGAGAATCTCTGCGTCGGGTGCGGGATATGCGAGAACAAATGCCCCCTTACCGGGTATCCGGGGATAAAATGCACGTCCCGCGGGGAATCCCGCGCCCAGGGTGCGGAACTTCTGACGACCGACGAGGGCTAATGCTCATTAATCTTGAAAAAATAAACGGTTCTATGTTATTTTATATGCGCCATCCGGAGGTTGCCCGATGAAGAAAACCCTGCCGCTTTTCCTTGCGCTGTTCCTGTTCTCTCTCTCCGCCTGTTCAACGCAAAGGACTGTGCTGACAGGCAGCCAGATACAGGGACTCCCAACCAATACAAGGACGGTGGACCTGCTGATCGGGCAGCTGAAATCCCCTCGCCCGCAGAGAGACCTGGCATATAAAAGGCTTATAGAAATAGGCAAACCGGCGGCGCCGAAACTGATGAAGCTTCTAAACAGCGACGACCCTGATATGAGGGAGTATGCAGCCGCAATTCTCGGCTCAATCGACTACAAAAAAGCGGTAAAGCCGCTTATAGCAATGCTTCAGGGGCACAGGCGGAGGCGCTATATCGCGGCCTGGGCGCTTGGGATGATGAGGGCAAAAGAGGCTATAGGGCCGCTTGTCGCTGCCCTGTCCGTAAAAAACGACGCAATCCAGAAAGAGGCCACGCGCGCGCTGATTAACCTGGGGCCTGAGGCCGTGCCGGCACTTATTGCGGCCCTTAAAAGCCCGGATGTGGATACTCGCGAGTTCTCCATAAGGGCACTCGGAGAGATAGAAGACAGACGGGCCGAGGAGCCGATTATGAGGCTTCTAAACGATAAAAATAACGGGGTCACGGAGGTCGCAGCGCTCGCCCTTGGCAACGTAGGGACAGATAAATCCATACCTTCGCTCATTAAAACCTTGAATTCCAATGACATCACGACAAAGGTTAACGCCTCGATTTCACTGGGACAATTGGGCGCGAAAGCTGCGATTCCCAGGCTTACGGCGATGATGAAAACCGACAAGGATTCCTACGTGCGCCAGTGGTGCGCGAGGGCGCTTGAAAACATTAACGGCAGGAAATACAAATACAAAAACGAGAATGGCGTCATGGTCTTTCCCTACAACCTTTACAGGTAAACAGGCGCGTTTACGGAGATTTTTCGGAGGCAGGTGGGGAAAGGTTCCATCTGCCTTTTTTTGCAGGCCGAAAGTGAAAATATGAAAAAATACATGTTCCTGGCAGTCGTGGCATTGGCTATTTTTTCCGCCTGCGCGCATAAAAACGATTTCTACGGCATCGGCCGTCCGGGGATTGTGAAAGGCCGGCTTACGGACGAGGCGGGGAAGCCCCTTAAGGGTGCGGAGGTTTATTTTTATGTCAGCTCCGACAAAAAGTTCAGGAGTCCGGCGGACTACATGGCCGAGCCGACCGGGCAGGATGGCGGGTATTATACCGAAGTGCCGCCTGGGAAGTATTACGTCGTTGCCAGGAAGCGCACGTCCGGCAGCATTTCCGGGAACCTGAAAAAGGGCGATCTGTATACCCCGGACGCAGTACGAATCAAAATAGAGCAGGGGAAAACCTACAATGTGGATCTCTCGCTCTATGTTTTTTCGGGGAACATGCTCTTCTCCGGGAGCGTTGGGCGGCAGGGCATTCGCGGCGTGATAACGGACAGAAGCGGAAGGCCTTTCAAGCAGGCTTATGCCTTTGCATATAAGGATAGGAGGATGGTGGGCAGACCGGATTTTGTCTCCGGTTGGAGCAGGAAGGACGGTAAATACGTGATATACGTGGACAAACCCGGAAAATATTATATTGGCGCGCGTACCGGCCTGATGGGTGCGCCCAGGCCTGATGAGCCTTACGGGAAATACAGGGGAAGCCCCGATCACTCCGTAACCGTCAAGGACGGCTCCTTCACGGATGGGATAAATATAAGACTCGGCAGGTTTTCGGATGAGAGATAGATGAAGCCAATAACCGGGATATGGGACGCCGGCAGGAGGTTTTTTTCATCGCTCCGCCTGGCGGTATTCCTGCTTATTATTCTTGCGGTGGTGTCCGTCTTCGGGACTTTTCTGCCGCAGGGACAGGAGCCGGCTTATTATATCGGCAAATACGGTCTCCCTGTCTATAAATACCTTAAGCTGCTGGGCGTGATAGACCTCTATCATTCATGGGGTTTCCGTGCGATTACAATCATGCTTGCGGTAAACCTGCTGGTTTGCAGTATTGGCAGGTTTAAAAGGCTTATGCGAAGGACGCTACAGCCGAATGCCGAGAAAACCGGCAAGGAAATAAAAAACCTCAGGATTCATAACGAACTGCCCGCATCGCCGGGCGCGGAAATCCTGGAACGCTCTCTCAGGGACAGGAAATACAGCGTAATCAAGCGTGGCAACTGCGTTTACGGCTTCAAGGGGAAGCTCGGCCCCTGGGGAGACGTGGTGACACATGCGAGCATCCTGCTTGTTCTTCTGGGCGGCCTTATCGGGAGCATGGGGATGGTGGGTACGGTCAATATCTATGAGGGGGATTATGCTAAGAGGTTCTACGACTGGAGCACCGGAAAAGAGAAGCCTCTTGATTTCAGATTGTACGTGGATAAATTTACGCTGGAGCATTACCCTGTGGAGATGAAGGTTAATGTTCGCGACAGTAGTACCGGCGCTATGCTTGGCGCCTTCAAAGCGATGGAAGGAAAATTCTTCTCGATACCCGGTACGAAGCTTAAGATAAAACCGAAGAGCGTCGATATGGAGAAACGGGAAGCCGTCCTTGACATTTACGACGGCGAAAGCTTTCTCGGTTCATATAATACCGGCGCGCCCGACGGCGGACTTGCCGCACCTCCGAGCCTTGGATATATCTTCACCGTTGGTTCGTTCAAGGGGCCGATACTCAAAAACATAGCGAGCAGCGTCCGGATAGTGAAAGACGGCAGGGAGGCCGACCGTGCCGTGATAGAGATAAACAACCCGATGAAATACGACGGCATGACCATATACCAGACGTCATACGCCCGCGACGCGCTCGGCAAATATTATTCGGGTTTTCAACTTGTAAGGGATCCGGGCGTTCCTGTTGTCTGGGCGGGGTTCATCCTTCTTATGGCGGGGCTGTTCCTTTCGTTTTTCTTCCATCACAGGCAGATATGGATAACCGTCGAGGACGGACGGATATTCATCGGCGGGACATCAAACAAGGACATCCAGGGATTCATGCGTGAATATGGCGGGATAATAAAGAGCTTTATGCAGGAAGTGGAGCCGGTCTGATGCATTTCGGCCTTCGGACAAAGGTAATAACGTTCGCATCCTGCCTAGTCGTGGCTATAATCGAGATAAACGCGGCGGTAATGCTCCATACGGAGAAGGCCGACAGCAAAAAGCAGCTTGTGGAGCAGGGAAAGCTGTTCGCCAGGCTGACGGCTACGGAAGTCGTCCACACCTACGGTTCACTTTCTTGGGAACCTGGCGAAAAGCCTGATGTCCGGGCGCAGATGCTGAAGTTTTTCAGGTATTACCCGGACCTGGTACGGCTCACGATTATCAGCCAGTCCGGGCTTGTACTCTGGGATTCGGGCGGCACTCCGGGGCATATGCCGGTCACAGACCAGTCCCTCTCTGAAAGGATGCCGTTAAACGGTATCGACGTAAAAAAATACTACGGCCCGGACGGCGAGGAATATATGGACATTCTGGCCCCAGCCGCAGAAAACGGCGGGCCTCAGTTCCTTAAGGTTAGATATATAATATCATATCACTCGCTTAAACAAAGACTTGTGGGCATCAGGAAGCAGTTCCTGTTCCTGACCGTAATTTTCATGTTTGTGGGCGTGCTTACGGCGGCTGTCTTTGCGGCGAAGCTTATAAACCCGATACTTGCCCTTAAGGAAAGCGCCAGAGCGATAGAGGGAGGCGACCTCGACCAGGCTGTGGAATTTAACCGCGAAGACGAGCTTGGCGAGCTTGGCCGGTCGTTTAATTCCATGGCGAGCGCGCTGAAGGGACACAGGCGGGATCTGGAGGAGGCCAACAGGAGCCTGATTGCCGCAAACGACGAGCTGAGGCTTTTGCAGACGGAGCTTGTGCGCTCGGAGAGAATGGCCGCGGTTGGCCAGCTTGCGGCAGGCCTTTCCCATGAAATAGACAATCCCATAGGCGTGATAATGGGTTTTGCCGAGCTTTTACTGGAAGACGCGCCCCCCGACGACCCAAGACGCGAAGACCTTGCCAGGATACTGGACGAGAGCAGACGCTGCAAGCGCATTGTCAGGGGACTGCTCGATTTCTCCCGTCCTCCGGCCCTTGGAGTTGTGACGACCGACCTCGCGGAAGCGCTGAACCAGACGGTCGGGGCCGCGAAGACGCAAAGGCTTTTCCGGGACGTAAAGATAAACCTGAATATTTCCCCTGTCCCGAAGATAATGGCGGACCCGGACAGGCTCAGGCAGGTATTTATGAACCTTATGATAAATTCCGCACAGGCTATGCCGGATGGCGGGAATATAGGCATAAAGCTCTGGCACGAGGAGGCGGTGGGTGAGGCGCGCATATCTTTCAGCGACACCGGCCCCGGAATAAGCCCCGAAAATACGGAAAGGATTTTCGAGCCTTTCTATACCACCAAACGGCCAGGCGAGGGGACTGGTCTTGGGCTTCCCATATGCGTCAGGCTCCTGGAGGAGCATGGAGGCAGGGTGTGGGTGGAAAGCGCCCCAGGAAAGGGCGCGACATTCACCCTTTCACTCCCGGACGGGCTGAAGACTGAAATCTCTTGAGTGAAAGCGGAGATTTACATATAATGTTTGGTTGAAAGCCGCAGGATTTCTTCCATTTCCGAGGATTTGATGCCGGACGAGAGAATACTTGTTGTCGATGACGAGCCTGGAATGCGCAGCCTGCTGGGCCGGGTGCTGGCCAAGAGCGGGTATTCCGTGAACGCCTTCGAGAATGGGGCCGATGCGCTCGAATCCATGAACTCCGAGGACTACGACCTGGCCATTCTCGACATCGAGATGCCGTCCATGAACGGCATTGAGCTTTTAAAAAAAATAAAAATAAAAGACACGTCTCTTTCGGTAGTTATGATAACCGCATACGGTTCGCTTCAGTCCGCCGTGGAGGCGATGCGCCTGGGGGCGTACGATTACTTGAGCAAGCCGTTCGAGATGGAGGAAATAAAGCACGTAGTAGGAAAGGCGCTGGAACGCGAGCGGCTTATCAGAGAGAACCGGGAGCTTCACAAGGAGCTTGAGGAACAGTACCGTTTTACGGGCATAGTGGGTAAAAGCCCGAAGATGGAAGAGGTCTACGAGCTTGTGAACCAGGTGGCGGCTACGAACGCCAGCGTCCTGATACAGGGAGAATCCGGTACCGGCAAGGAGCTTGTGGCTCGCTCAATCCACTACAACAGCAGACGAAAAGGCAAGCCGCTTGTGATACTGAACTGCGCCGCGCTTGCCGAGGGGGTGCTGGAATCCGAGCTTTTCGGCCACGAAAAGGGCGCTTTTACAGGCGCGATAAAACGAAAAGCAGGGCGTTTCGAACTGGCGCATGAGGGGACGCTTTTTCTTGACGAGATAGGCGAGATACCGGTATCCACCCAGCTTAAGCTCCTGAGAGTTCTTCAGGAGCACGAGTTCGAACGGGTTGGCGGGGAGAAGACGATAAAGGTGGACGTGCGGATAATAGCCGCAACGAACAAAAACCTCATGGAGGCTGTAAAGGAGGGGCGTTTCAGGGAAGACCTGTATTATCGCCTGAACGTCGTGAACATAAATATACCGCCGCTCAGGGAGAGAAAAGACGACATTCCGGGCCTTGCGGAACACTTTCTTGCGAAGTTTTCCGGGGAGACGGGCAAGAAAATGGAGGGGATAGAACCCGCCGCGATGGACATACTGGCGCGATACGACTGGCCGGGGAATGTCCGTGAACTGGAAAACATAATCGAACGCGCCGTGGTGCTCGAAAAGGGCGAGACGGTTACCACGTCGAGCCTGCCGCTTACCCTTCGGCATGAGGCGGAAGATACGGACGTCGTAAAACTCCCGGAAGGCGGCGGGACATTGACGGACGTACTGGAGGAGCTGGAAAGACAGCTTATTGTCAAGGCCCTTAAAGATAATGGCGGCTCTCAGACCGCCGCCGCCGCCGCTCTCGGCCTTAAACGTAGCACGCTTAGATATAAACTGGAGAAATACGGGCTTGTCTCGGCGGAACTATCCGAGTAGGAACGGAAATTGCATTTCAGTCAAACGGATGAAACCCATTAAATTTTTTACAATAGGATTTATTCTGGCCCTTATTATCTCCTCGCGCGCCCTGGGCGATAACGGCCCTAAGCAGGTTGAGGGCGTGATAAAAAAGGACGCCGAATGGTCCGGGACGGTGCTGGTGACCGGGGATGTGCTCGTGCCGGATGGTATAACGCTTAAGATAGATCCGGGCACGAAAGTCTTATTCGTCTCAAGCGAAAGCTCGAAGATAGAACCGCTTTATCTTTCCATGCAGACAGAGCTGCTTGTGCGGGGCAAACTCATTGCCAAGGGCACGGAGAAAGAGCCGGTGATATTCGATTCCGCGGGCCAGGACGAGGACGGGAACAAGATAAAACCCAAAAAGGGTTGCTGGGCCGGGCTGATATTCGACGGCTCTGATGCATCCGACAGCGTCGTTTCTTATGCATCCATAAGGTTTGCGGATTCGGCGATTACTACAATCAATGCTTCGCCCGATTTTAACTTCTGCAATCTCACGGAGAGCAATTACGGCATCTCCTGCCTCGGCGAATCATGGCCTATGGTCTATTCCTGCAACATCGCAGGGAACGACTTCGGGGTATTGTCGGGCAAAGGGGCCGAAGCGGGGATTGACCAGACTAAGGTTGAAAATAACAAGGTGAATTTTATTGCGAGGCAATAATGCAGGATTTCTTAAGCAACTTGCAGGGCAGCGGATTGACGGGATTTTATGTCGCGGCGTTTATCCTGGGCGCCTTTCACGCGCTCGAACCCGGGCACGGAAAAACTGTTGTCGCGGCTTATCTTGTCGGCTCGAAGGCAAAGGTCTACGAGGCTATTCTGCTTGGTATCATCGTGACGTTCACGCATACCTTCAGCATTATAATTCTTGCGATTCTTACGAATTTTGCCGCGAAGACATTTCCCGGACTTCAGCTTCATATATATCTCGGATTTGTTGCCGCCGCGCTCATAATTAGCGTTGGAGTCTCGATGATCTGGACCCGTTTCAGGGCCTTGCGAAGGCGTATTCATAGCGACCATGAACATGTTCACGAGCACGGCGACGCACATACGCACGACCACGAACACGACCATGAACATGTGCATTCGCATGGCGGGCGGTATCATACCCACTATGCTCCGAAGCCGGGCGAAGAGACTTCATTGTGGAAGCTGCTGTTCCTGGGTATATCCGGAGGCATTGTGCCATGCCCGGCGGCCTTTTGGCTCCTGCTTGCGGCCGTTTCCACCGGACATGTCGCCAAGGGTCTCAGCATTGTGATAGTCTTCTCGCTCGGCTTAGCTCTTGCCCTTATAGTCATAGGAATAAGCGTCGTCAAGACGGCGGGTTTCGCCGGCAGGTTTATGGACATGGAAAGGGCGGCGCCGTATATATCCCTGGCGAGCGCCGTGCTTGTAACTCTGATTGGTGTCGCGACGCTGTACGGCTCGACTATGCACGTGATACATCCAATCCCGCCGGTCGTTAAACCGGGTTAAGCACGACGGTCATGATATTATGAAGTTTATTTGTTTGATTCTGATTTTGTTCTTCCCCGGCATAGCATTGGCCGGCGGCGGTATTTTACGCCTGCACGACCAGACGTATAATATCGACCAGACCTGGAGCGGCACGGTTATAATAGACGGAGTGATTCAGTTCGGACCGAAGGCCACCTTGACCGTCCTGCCGGGAACGAAAATCGAATTTACAAGGAACGACACCGACGGCGACGGCATCGGCGAAAACGAGATATACATCCAGGGCCGGCTTGTCGCAAAGGGGACGGCGGATAAACCGATAGTTTTCACGTCGGCTGAGAAAATCAAAAGGCCGGGAGACTGGGGCGCGGTTAATATAATGGTGAGCCAGGGCAAGATAAACAGGCTGTCTCACTGCATAATCGAGTACGGCTATCGCGGGTTTCACATGCATTTCTCGAAGGCCTCCATAACCGATTCGAAGCTCCGGCACAATTACATGGGCATTCAATGCCAGGACTCGAATCTCGATGTCGAGCGCTGCGAGATAAGCGACAATAAATGCGGGGCGATAGTATTCAGGGACTCCAGGCTCAAGATTATGAACTGCAACATACACGACAATCTCTGGGGGATAAGGTTCCTGTACGGCAGTGCGGAAATAACCGGCAACGTGCTTACCGGAAATCTCATAAACGGGATTACGTTCAGCGGGACTAAGGTCAAGGCCACAGGCAATATCCTGCGCGGGAACAGGAAGGGTATCTCGGCGGACAAATCCCAGGTAGAGCTGGCGAACAACATACTTGCGGATAACTACGAAAGCGGGCTATACCTTAAGCGCTCGAACGGTGTCGTTACAGGCAACCAGATTACCGGGAACGGCTATACCGGCATATCAATCACGGATTCAGACGTAAAGATTGCCGGGAACAACATACGGGCGAACGGTATCTGGGCGATAGACAACGGCGGCAAAAAGGACGTCGATGCTACGGGAAACTGGTTCGGGCCTATCTACAGGGTAGACCCGGCCCGGCTCGTATACGATAAAAATAACGACGCGGCATTGGGGAAAGTAACCATCCTCCCGCAGGCAAAACGGCCCTTTAAAATCGAGCCGGTTATTTCCGTCCCGGCGGCCAGGCATGATTAGATGGAGATTGGCCTAAGGTTTTCATGAGATTAATTATCCTGCTGGTTGTTATTTTGTCACTTATGCCCGTTCCTGCCCTGGCGCATTACGAGGGTGAACTGCTGCCGGATTCGGTCGCGGTCATGGAATACCAGATGATAATCAGCATGCAGCCGAACGACACCCTGACCAGGAACAAGCTTGGCATGGTCTATCTCAGGCAGAATAAGCTGGACAAGGCAAAGGAACAATTTCTGGAGATATTAAAGATCGACCCGAGGAATTTCGACGCCCTGGACAGCCTCGGCATTGTCTCAGTCAGGCTTGGAGATTTTCGCGGCGCCGTGCAATGGTATATCGCGGCGCTTAAGATAAGGAATGATCCGGGGTGCAGGCAGAGATTTGAGGCGGCAAAGGCGAAGCTTGGAGCGAAAAAATAAGGAGGCTATTTTTGAAAAAGATATTATTTTCATCGATTATTCTGGTTATGCTGGCCGGTCTTGCATCGTGCGCGGAGGTAAAGCCGATTACGAAATCCGAGCTCAAGGAGGCGAGGCTCGGACTTTATACAATGGTCAAGGATACGACCTGGGAGGGTCGGATAAGGATAACCGGCGACGTATACGTGAAGAAGGGCGTTACGCTTACCATAAAGCCGGGGACTGTAATAAGGTTCGATACAATTGCGCCGAAGCTTGAATCTCAGGGCGGACGGAATATGTTCGCCCTTACCGCTCCATATTATTTTCCCGGTGCCGAAATAATAACAAGGGGAAGGATAATCGCCATCGGCACCAAGGACAGGCCGATAATATTCACATCCTCGGACCCTTCTCCCAGGCCCGGCATATGGGGAGCGATAAATCTCCTCGGCTCAAACGGCAACGTATTCAAATACTGCAATATATCCTATGCCTACGACGGCATACACAACCACGCCTCCCACGCGAAGGTGACAAAGTGCATATTCCATGACAACGGTGTCGCGCTTTCGTTCATGAAAGCGAATTTCAACAACACCTGCGTAATGGACATAGAGGATAATACGATTGTCGGGAACCTCTCCGGTATTTCCGCGAGGTACGCGAATATAACAGTCCTCCATAACGACATATCCAACAACAAGTTCTTCGGCATATGGCTGCAAGAAGGCGACACCGGCAGGATTGCCTATAACGACATAATGAGAAACGGCAAGGGGATATTCCTTTTCAGGGCGGCGCCGCTTAAGGTGCACCTGAACAACATCGCGTTTAACAAGGAATACAACATTGCACTGGCCGTGGAGACCCCGAACGACGTTGACGCATCTAATAACTGGTGGGGCACCACAGACCCGGCGAAAATAAAGGCCAAGTTTTACGACAAGAGGACTGACAGCAGCCTTGGGATAGTCAATTTCAGGCCGTTTCTCAAAACAAAGGTGCCCGGCACTGTGAAATGAAAAGGATCGCAATCATACCGGTCGTCGTCGCAGCGCTCTTTTTTTCCGCGCAGGCCCTCGCCGGAACCTTGAGGAATAACGCCGTCTGGAAAGGAACGGTAAAGGTGTCGGGCCGGCTGCTGGTAAAGCCGGGCGTAACGCTTAAAATAGAACCCGGGACTGTCGTGAAATTTGTCCCGGCGAAACCGGACGATACGGGGCTTGCGCAGTGCGGGATGCTGGTGCTCGGGACTATAATAGCGGACGGCAACCCCGGCGCACGGATAAGATTTACCTCGGCGGCGCAAAAGCCCAGGCCCGGGGACTGGGGCGAGATCCAGATAATAAGGAGCAAGGGAAGCTCTTTCAAGGACTGCGACTTCCGCTACGGCGGTTGGGGGCTTCATATCCACCACACGAAAATAAAGATTTCCGATTGCACCTTCATGCGCAACAGGTTCGGCGGAATCAGGGGCAAAGGCGGCAAGGTTGAAATTGCAGACTGCATACTGAAAGATATGCATATAGGCATACGTTACTGGAAGGGCGCGCCGTATATCCATAACAGCGACATAACAGGCGACAGGACCGGGATATTCTGGCGGCAGGGATGCGATGGCGCAAGGATTAAATATAATAATTTCCAGGGCAACAGGGACTATGACATAAAGCTCGGCGAAGGCCAGGCCGGGGATATAGACGCCCGCCAGAACTGGTGGGGAGACGGCAGACCAAAGCTTTTCGACCGCCATCGTGAGAGCTACATCGGCAAGGTCATTACGGAACCGGCGCTTTCGGCCAGGGTGAAAATAAATTAGCGGGAGATGGTAATGCGCAATATAAGGCGGAACCCGGACATAATCTGGCGTGAAGAGGAAGAGGCCAGGGCCGAAGTCGTCCGGGCGATGGAACGCGGCGACGACGCATCCGGGGAGGGGACGGTGCTCCTGGTGGAGTCCGGGATGATGCACCAGCTTAACCTCCTTGGCGGCGAGATATGGAAGCTCCTGGACGGTATAGACGAGGAGCGTCTTGTGGATACCCTTGCCATGACTTTCGACGTAGACAGAGACATTCTCGCGCGCGACATCCGGGATTTTCTTGCAGACCTTGACAGAAGGGGCTGGCTTGTACATGAGTAGGATACCTTTTTCGCCAATTACAATCAACTGGACTCTTACATTCAGGTGCAACTTCAACTGCCGCCACTGTTACTCCCGGCCCGAGAAGGCGCCGGAACTCCCGACCGGGCAGGTGAAGGAGATAATGGCGAAGGTGGCGAAATATAAAGTTCCTTTTATAAATTACGGCGGAGGCGAGCCTCTTCTCAGGAGCGACCTCTTCGATCTGACCGGGTACGCCACGGGCCTTGGCTTTAATGTCTCCATGAATACCAACGGGTTTTTAATGACGGAGGAAAAGGCCGCCCTTGCCAGGGAATCCGGTTTCAGGACTGTCGGCATATCCATAGACAGCACGAAGGCGGAGTTGCACGACGACTTCCGCAACACAAAGGGGAGCCACAAGAAGGCCGTGAGCGCTGCGAAATTCCTGAAAGAGCAGGGTGTGCGGCTCACAATATCCTCCGTCATATGCAGGGTAAACCACATGGAATTCGAGGAGCTTGTCAGGCAGGCAAGAGACCTCGGCGCGGAGCAGATTTCACTGCATAACTACAAGTGCGCCGGAATGGGTTTCACCAACAAGGACGAGCTCGACCTTACGCCTGAGGAGTGGAAGGAATTCTACCTGAAAGCGATAGCGCTCCGGGAGAAGGTGACGGATATACGCATATCCATGGACGACCCGATTACCGCTACCATACACAAGGCCCCGGAACAGGCGATTGTAAAGGGAAGCACCTGCGGGAAGCTGTCGCTGAATATTCGCGCCAACGGCGACGTTACGCCTTGCGGTTTCATACCCGTCGTAATCGGGAATCTTCTAAAAGACGACCTGAAAGACCTCTGGGACAACTCAAATATCCTGGAGAAGATGCGGAATAAAAAGCCAAAAGAGAAATGCCTCACCTGCAAGCACTATGAAGACTGCCTCGGAGGTTGCACGGCCCGCGCCTACGCCACCACCGGAGACTTCAACTCTCCAGACCCGCACTGCTGGGTGGCAAAATAGTCCCGATGCAAGCCCCAGAAAAAGAATACGATTTTCCCTTGACAAAAAATAAAACTTATTATATTATTAAAATATAATAAATCCGTTTGCTCCCGTATTCCGGGAGATGCAGCCTCCGGGCCAACTAAGCAGGCGGTTCCCCTCCCCTGCGGCCTTGATTTTGCCTTCCCCCGGCATGGCCGAACGAAGCCCGGAGGCTGCGAAAACGGATCCCTTCCCATTGCCTCCAATTCGGAAATCCCAAAAAAAAGTTTGAATTTTTAATAGGTTAATGATATATTCGATTATCTGTTATCCTTAATTTCCAGAGGTTTTATGGTGAAGATTTACGATACTACCCTTAGGGACGGGGCACAATCGGAAGATGTGGCATTCTCGCTCGAAGATATGGTGCGGGTTACACTTAAGCTCGATGAACTGGGCGTTCACTACATCGAGGGCGGATGGCCTGGCTCCAACCCCAGGGACGCCGCATATTTTGATAAAATAAAGGGATACAAGCTTGCCACGGCCAGGACTGCAGCATTCGGGAGCACCCGGCGCGCTGGAGTTCGGGCCGATGAGGACTCAAACCTCCTCTCGCTTGTGGAGGCGGGCACGCCTGCGGTAACTATCTTCGGGAAAAGCTGGAATTTGCATGTCAGGGAGGCGCTCAAGGTATCCCTGGACGAAAACCTCGATATGATAAATAGTTCGGTATCGTTTCTTAAGGCGAACGTACACGAGGTTTTCTACGATGCGGAGCATTTTTTCGACGGTTACAAATCCAATCCCGCGTATGCAGTAAAGACATTGAGAGCCGCGCGCGACGCCGGAGCCGACTGCCTGGTCCTTTGCGACACGAACGGCGGCACGCTTACATGGGAAATAGAGCGGATAATAAACGAGGTCAAGGCCGAGCTATCCGCACCGCTCGGCATACACTGCCATAACGACTCCGAGCTTGCCGTGGCCAATTCGCTCGCGGCTGTAAATATCGGCGCAGAACAGGTGCAGGGGACGATAAACGGTTACGG
This sequence comes from Nitrospirota bacterium, assembly GCA_027328825.1. GTDB lineage: Bacteria > Nitrospirota > JACRHJ01 > JACRHJ01 > JACRHJ01 > JAKAHE01. The sequence continues at coordinate 410 of DAHWTK010000023.1, read as the reverse complement.
GGAGCGGTGTGGAAACGCCAATTTATGCTCTATTATTCCCGCCCTTCAGCTTAAAATGGCCCTTGTGGGAATACCGTCCGACAGGCTCGGCAAGCTGAGGGAAATATCTCGTTTTGTCGCGGAGATAGCCAATCTCAGGCACTACAAGCACCAGCCGTATGTAGGGGATTCCGCCTTCGCGCACAAGGCCGGAATGCACGTGAACGCCGTCTTGAAGGCGCGTGAGACATACGAGCACACAAGGCCGGAGGCGGTCGGCAACGTCCAGAGAATACTCGTCTCGGACCTTGCCGGCAAGAGCAACATAATCCGTAAGGCGTCAGAATACGGCATAGACCTTACCAACAATACGCCGGACGTAAAGAATATTCTCAAAATGCTGAAGGATATGGAGAGCCAGGGTTACCAGT
>DAHWTK010000239.1 GCA_027328825.1 Nitrospirota bacterium | reverse complement strand
AAGAACCCGAACCACCCGGCGTTCACGTTGTGGTATCTGTTGTAGTTGCGGTCTATTACGGCGGCGACGCGCCCGACGGGTTCCCCGCCGTTATACGCGACGAAGTATTGGGCCTCGGCGTGGGCGAAGAAAGGGTTCTTTTTTTTGTCGAGCATGGACTTCACGTCCATTATGAGTTGCGGCACCCAGAGCGGGTCGTTTCTGTAAAGCCTGAACGGGAGGCGGATGAAATCCCGAAGCTTACTGCCGCCGTCCGCGGTGAATATGGCAGGTTCCATTAATGCGCCTTTCTTTTTATATTAGGTTGACGTTAAGAGGCGCCGATTCTGTCACGCCTGCCATAATATCTTAAGGATTGACTTTGTTTCAAGTATTTTATAAAGTTATACATAACTTTTTAAATTCGCCCGATAACCCGATAAATCGGGCAGATGCAGGAACAGATTTGATCCGGGGGCTTTTTTGCCCCCTCTTTGTTTTCAACCGCTTAACCAAACTTATGTTATAATCAATAAGACAATTTCATGAGCGGCGGCACGCGAGGCCGCCCGGGAGGGACTATG
>DAHWTK010000238.1 GCA_027328825.1 Nitrospirota bacterium | reverse complement strand
CCCTCGTAATACCAGAGCATCCTGTTATGGTTCTTAAGGAGCATCTTGTCCCTGCGGCCCATGTTGAGCGTCGCGTATTTTGTGCAGGCTATCTGCATGAAAGTCGGGTTGTGCATGGCGTAGCGGAGCATCAGGGCCAGGTCGTGCGGGGTAGTGTAATGGTCGCTTATGGGAAGGCCGGAGGCGTTTCTGAAATTTGTATCGACCGCGCCTATCTCGTGAGCCTTCTCGGTCATGAGTTTTGCGAACGCCGGCTCGGAGCCCGCTATGCCTTCCGCAAGTACGACTGCGCTGTCGTTTGCGCTTTTCAGAAGCAATGAATAAAGGAGCGCCTGCACAGTCACCCTGTCCCCCGGCCTCAAGTAAACCTTGGAGGCCGGCATCGATGCCGCATGACGGCTCACGGTAAAAACGTCCGACATCTTGGCGCGCTCGAGGGTTATTATTGCGGTCATCACCTTCGTGCAGGAGGCGGGCGGGAATTCGGTATTGAGGTTGCGCGATATTATGACCTTGCCGGTATCGGCGTCCATCACGCAGACACCTTCCGCGGTTACGGAAAA
>DAHWTK010000237.1 GCA_027328825.1 Nitrospirota bacterium | reverse complement strand
ACGGGCCGCTCCTCGATGCGGATGTCGTTAAAGCTGTATAATACGGCGGCTTTCATGTCTCACAACGTCAGTTCAAGCGAGCTTTCGATGAATTCCCTGGGGCTTACAATCTGGATTTTTTGATAGCTTCGGAACGGGAAATGCTTGTTATTTCCGGTAATCAAAAAATCCGCTTCTGCTTCTACTGCGCATTCTATGAATTTATTGTCGGCAGGGTCGCTCGTAACGAGATTTATTTTTGTGTTCGTTTCCACACGAAGCGCTTGCCCGGCCAGAGAAGATATTATTGCCAATCCCTCGTTCCGGATATGCCTGAATTTCTTCCGGTTCAGCACCGCTTCGTATTCCTCAAGTATTTCAAGGGACAGACAGAGCCGGACCATCCTGCGCCGGACAAGTGATAGAATAAATGCGGGCGGGCCGTCTCCGTTCAGCAGGGCCGATACCAGCACATTCGTGTCGAGGACGACTTTCAGCATTAAAAGAAGTTACTTTGGCTTCCTTTTCCCAACGATGGTCTTGCGGGCCGCCTGAATTTCAGCTTCTATCTCTTCGTCAATCGTTTT
>DAHWTK010000236.1 GCA_027328825.1 Nitrospirota bacterium | reverse complement strand
ACTTACTCTTGCATCATACCAAGCACAATTTCCGCCGGTCAACATTCTGCAAGTGTGGTCATATCGACAAGCGATTCTGGAAGCACAATTTATACAGGGAATGCATCATTCGACATCCCGCCCTCAAAGCTTGTCCTCAACACTACAATGGATGAAGCATCTGTCGGGGATTCCGTATCGCTTCCCATTCAAAATATTGGTGGAATAGGGACGACCTTTTCGGCGAAAGTTAGCATGAAGGACTCTACGGGACATTCTGTTTATGAAAATACATTTAACGGGAATCTTTTGGTAAGCCAGGTTGAAAATCTTGCCATTAACCTTGCGAATGTTCTTGCCGAGGGACATTATACGATAACTTGTGACTTGCAAGACTTCGGAACCGGCGACAATAACTTATTTACAAGGAATATTTTTATTAACGGCTCAGAGGCCAACGTAAGTATCGCCACTGGAAAAGAAAATTATCTAACCAGTGAAAATGTAGATAAGAGCTGGTCTGGAAAAACTGGACAGTTGCATAAGTGATAAAGCTGCTCTAAACTGATGCGTTCAGCACTCAGAAA
>DAHWTK010000235.1 GCA_027328825.1 Nitrospirota bacterium | reverse complement strand
CACGCGGTAAAAAGTAATCTGTTTCAATCCTCACCCGGTGCAAAGACCGGGTGCAACCGCCCAGGTTCGGGATGCCGTTATGCAGTTCGCGGTTTCAATCCTCACCCGGTGCAAAGACCGGGTGCAACACGCGGGGCAGTGTAAGAGGCGTGATGAGTTTTTGTTTCAATCCTCACCCGGTGCAAAGACCGGGTGCAACGCCGGAGCTTTTCGAGAGACGACGGGGCAGGGCGTGTTTCAATCCTCACCCGGTGCAAAGACCGGGTGCAACGGAGGCGATAAACGAGGACGGCGAGCAACTTGTCGTTTCAATCCTCACCCGGTGCAAAGACCGGGTGCAACGTGAACGACTTCCAGCTGGGTATTCAGGCATTTCTCGTTTCAATCCTCACCCGGTGCAAAGACCGGGTGCAACGGGTTATCCGCCGACTTGATTGACGTGTTGGACAAGGTTTCAATCCTCACCCGGTGCAAAGACCGGGTGCAACGACGAAGGCGTCCGCGTCCGGGATGCCGAACCGGTTTCAATCCTCACCCGGTGCAAAGACCGGGTGCAACCCCGGTCGT
>DAHWTK010000234.1 GCA_027328825.1 Nitrospirota bacterium | reverse complement strand
GGCTGGATAATTACGCGGGGGTATTGTCAGTATTTTTTGACCATCTAATTTAATTCCAATTTTTAACGCCCCGCGCTGAATAAAAACATCTTTCATCTCAGCTAATCTTACGGATAACCAATAGTAGTGGTCTTCATCAATCTTTAATTCATTCGCAATATCACGAACATCGATGAATTCTTTTGACGCGCCGAGTTCAACGGCGGCGGCTACAAAACCTTTGGCGGGATAGCGGGAATCGTCAATGCCAGGCCGTAACTTAAAGAATGGATATTCTGCCACATAAAAAGAAGTTTCCCCGCTATATGCCATCCTGTATAGATACCAGCTTTGGCCAAGTTGGTCGCCCGTAAGGATAGAAATATCTTCCGGCCTGTTCTTTTTTGCCAGAAGGTCGTAAAAGACAGCGGCTTCCTTTTTGGTCAACAGTCTCACGTCCATGCCTCGTAAGCCAACTGTGGATTCCTCGGCTTCGCTCGGAATGACATCTACGGATTTTCCCGCAGGCTCAGTCTCTTTATCCCCGTGGCCTTTCCTGTGTCTGGGTCGGCGGAAATAATCACCACC
>DAHWTK010000233.1:288-569 GCA_027328825.1 Nitrospirota bacterium | reverse complement strand
TTCTTCAGAATCGCAGAGCCGACAAACCCGCTGGCTCCCGTAAGAAATACCTTCATGGCGCACCTCCTTGCCTTAAAAATCCCGCTATACGTATAAAATAAAGTATAGCACGGAAAAGCAAAGGCAAGGCCTTACGCCGCTCTTTCCTCCCGGAGGATGCCCAGCTGTTCCACGACGGCGGGCATACCTTCGAGGTAGGATGGATATTTAAGATCCGGAAGGATGGCCTTCCTCGTCCTTTCGCCCGAGCACCGCGTGGAGCAGGAAAACGATTCGGCGGC
>DAHWTK010000233.1:0-278 GCA_027328825.1 Nitrospirota bacterium | reverse complement strand
TCCGGCAAGCCGGGCGTATGCGTCTGTCTCGACGCTCTTTGGGGTCCGCCCGCCGGTCAGTTTTGCTATGAAGTTCGCCGCCTCTCGCTGGGTGGCGGGCTTCCCGTCCACGATGCAGTAGCGCTCCCCGAACGGCAGGAGCTCGGCCATTTTTCCGTATGCGCGGGCCAGGTCTTCTATGTGGACGAAGCTCATGTAGTTGTTGCCCTCGCCTACGACGCGCATTGTGCCGTTTTTTACGCCCCGGACAAGAGACTCAAACCAGCTTCCCGGCCCGT
>DAHWTK010000232.1 GCA_027328825.1 Nitrospirota bacterium | reverse complement strand
CGTTAAGAAAAAACGCAAGCAGCAGGAGGCCCGAAAAAAAAGGGCCGGAAAGAAATAAGGGGATAATCGCTGCCCCCGGATAACGCGGGCTCGATACCCGCGACAAAAGCTACCTCAAGGCGCCAGACCGGCGCCTTTTTTTATTGCCCCTGGCAATCAGAACGCTCCATCATCGAAAAAATTTTAGCAATACGCAGAAAAACTATTTACAAACCAATGATGACTATGATACCCTTTCACTCATGTCATTTGAACCTATAAATTCCCCTTTCCGCTATGCAGGCGGTAAGTTCTACGCCCGGAAACTGATTTTACAACACATACCCATGCATACCCATTATTGCGAACCTTTTGTTGGAGGCGGATCTATATTTTTTGCAAAACCCAAAACTTATAAAAATGTATTAAACGATCTTGATAGCGAGTTAATTAATGTCTATTTTATGTTAAGGGACAATCCGGAAGGGCTTATTAGTTTTCTTGACGGCCTGCCAGCCTCCAAGGAGTTACATGGTTTTTATAAAAATGAATTCAGGCCATCCAATAACCTTGAGCGTGCAGGAAGATGGTAT
>DAHWTK010000231.1 GCA_027328825.1 Nitrospirota bacterium | reverse complement strand
CCCTGACTACGTCAAGGAGGCCTTTTTTAGCAGCAGATATAAGAGGAGAGGGACCATCTGAGGCTACTACAATAATTTCGTGGGATAAGAGTTCCAATCCTCTTTTAGCGAGATTGGTATTGCGTTTGATTAAATCATGTTTGTTAGACGGAATAAGCGCACTGGTGTTGTTTTTCCGGTCATCCATAATTGTTTCCTGCCGCACCTATGTTAGACAGCTTAATGTTTATGTACGAAGACTTTTTCCATCATCGTAATTTGGTTTCAAATCAAAACGCCAGAGTCTCAGCACCTTTCCTCTGTAGTCCTGTGGGATAAGAATACTTAATTCATCTGGTTGCTGATTCGGTGTTAATTTATGAATACTCCCTTCTTTTGCTGTCAAGTAATTGAAATGCGAACTAATCATTTCGCTTAATGAACCTATTATTGCAAATCCCGGCTGCCTATCCCATTCCGCGGGTGAAACTATAAATTCTGTGTAATCAAGTGACTTTGCCCTGATTTAGTGGACACACCGAAAAGCAAGTAGTAATCTACTGACTTGGAGGTGAGTTCATGAGCGAGAAGGAG
>DAHWTK010000230.1 GCA_027328825.1 Nitrospirota bacterium | reverse complement strand
GCTGCGGCAGGAACCGCGTGGCGCGGCTTATGCGCGAGAACGGCATAGCAGCCAGGACTAAGAAGAAGTTTAAGGCCACGACTAACTCGCGGCATAATCTGCCGGTCGCGCCTAACCTGTTGAACCGGGAGTTCACCGTCGAGCGTCCCGACGAGGTCTGGGTGGGCGATATAACCTACGTCTGGACGCGCGAGGGCTGGCTGTATTTGGCGGTTGTGCTTGATTTATTCTCGCGCAAGGTGATAGGCTGGGGCATGGGCGAGAGGCTGACGGCGGAGATTGCGCTGTCGGCGCTGAATATGGCAATAATAAACAGGAGGCCGTTAGCGGGTTTGATATTTCACTCCGACCGCGGCGTCCAGTACGCAAGCGAGGCTTTCAGGAAGCTGCTTGAGCGGCACGGGTTCGTTCAGAGCATGAGCAGGAAAGGCGACTGCTGGGACAACGCCGTGGCGGAGAGCTTCTTCCATTCGCTGAAGACCGAGCACGTGTACTTCGAGGACTGCAAGACGAGGGCTGAGGCTATCGGCAAGATATTCGAGTATATCGAGGTCTTTTACAACCGGGCAAGGAGGCATTCGT
>DAHWTK010000022.1 GCA_027328825.1 Nitrospirota bacterium | reverse complement strand
GAGGCGCCGGTTACAGACGTCTTGAAATGCCCCGGAACGGACATGTCGGCAAAATTTATTTTGCCGCCGGTCAGGGAAAAATCGTGCAGCCTGATACGTATTTTCCCGCTTTTCTTTTTATTTTTCCGCTGGTTCGGCGGAGTTTTCGAGCCCTGGCCAAGGAGTTTCAGTATGTTATACTTCCCGTCCGCCTCCCGCACAATGTTTAGGCCGGGCCGGTCGATTATAATACTGGATATTTTATAGTCCCCCGCAAGGGGTTCCGCATCCTGAACGTTCACCCCTGCATGGGAAAGTGTCGCAATATTCGAGCCGTCCGGGTTATCCACTTTCAGCCCGTCGAGCGAAACGGTTCCCTGGTATAAAAGGCGCGGGGTCGTCCCGTCACCGGGGTTGACGAATGAAACAGCCCCGCCTGCGCTCAATGTCCCGGAGGTAATCCTGAACTTGTATTTTTCCGGGAGATATTCCATATATCTGGGTATGTTCAGAGCGTCGAGCCTTACGTTGAATAACGTTTCCTCTCCCTTCGCGAACGGCTTTGTCTCGCCCTTTAAATCGATCGGCCTTCCGTCGAGCCTGGCGTAGAAAGCTGGACGCACAAATGTGCCTGTATCATATCGGAAATTTGAGACAAACGGCACCATAACGGTTATCCCGTCGATTACGTGCGTGGCCTTTTTGGGCCGGTCGTCGAAATCCACTCTGCCGCCGCTTACGATTATATTATCGAGGCAGAAATTAAGCGGTTTCCCTTTTTTCTTTTTAGGTCCGCTAAGCAGGTCCGAAAAGTTGTAGGTCAGGTCCTCGTTCCGCACAATCCTCACGTAGGGATGATGCACCACCAGTTCTCTTAAAACCACGCCGCCTTTAAAGACGGATATTATCTGGAAATCCGCCGTTATCTTATCTGCGGATATGAATCTGCCGCCCTTGTGCCCGGATACGGAGAGGCCGTAGATTGTAAGCGTCAGATTGTATGGATTAAAACTGATTTTCCGGATGGTTGCCGGTCTTTTCAGACTTTTGGAGAGGTCTTTTTCCGCAATTTTTCGCACTATGGGCGGAATGACGAAAAAACCGATCAGGGAATAGGCTATAAAAACGCCGGCAATTATGAGCAGGATTTTCTGGACAGTAAAAACGTTCTCTTTCAGGTGCGGTTTCCACATGTATTTATACCCTCAAGACATTATTTATTAAGATTATATCATCATGGAAGCTAAAATTAAGATTTGTCTAAGAAAAATTTTTATTTTATCACCGGGAAAGGGACTGCCCGGCGGGCGGGACTGTCGAGAAAACGCTTAAAAAAAGTTATATATTCTTCGCAGGATCCCGAAGCGGCTCCTCAAGCGGATACTCCGGGGATTCCAGGCGCGAGATTGTCAATGGGAACTCTTCCATTATGCCTTTTATTTTCAGGCAGCTGCTCCGGATACCGCTTATTATCTGGCTGGTTTCCTGGTCTTTCGCTTCCTTTAGCAGCATGTCGGAATATCCGAGTATCGCAGTGAGCGGGGATTTAATATCGTGCGCCACCGTGGCGAAGAGGTCGGCCCTCTGCCGTTCGAGCCTCTTCCTGTCCGAGACTTGTTTTTTCATGGCCTCTTCGGCGGCGGCCCGGGCCTTCTCGGCATGTCTTTTCAGTACCGCCTGCTCGATGGAATTGATTATCCTGGCGAAATGGGCAAAGCCTATCTCCTTGGTGAAATAATCGAACGCACCGTTCTTGAACGCCTCCCTCGCAACCTCTTCGCTGCCCTGCCCGGTAACGAAAATAAAAGGCGTGTCCAGGCCCATTTTCTTTGCGTGAAGGAGTATCTCCATTCCTCCCATGGTGGGCATCTGGTAATCGCAGAGCACGCAGTCAACCTTGTTTTCCCGGAGATATTTCAGGCAGTCTTCAGCGGTATATGCGCAGTCGATGAGGAAGTGTTTCGCATCGTGGCTGATGCGAAGCCTCATAAACTCGCTCACTTCCTCGTCGTCGTCGACAATCAGCAGATGAAGTTTTTCCATCAGCGATTATAATAATAGCTGTTGCCTGAAAATTCAAGAAATAAAAATAAGAGCCCCGGAAGTTGCCTTCCGGGGCCGGTTATTAAAGTAGCTCTTTTATCAGGCGGCTGTTACGTTGCTGGCCTGCGGGCCTTTCGGCCCTTCGGTTACGTCGAACTCCACCTCCTGGCCTTCCGTAAGCGTTTTATAGCCGTCCATCTTGATTGCCGAAAAATGAACGAATACGTCCTTGCCGCTCTCCGGCTCGATAAAACCATAACCCTTGCTCTCGTTGAACCACTTTACCTTTCCCCTCATAAAGCTCCTTCCGTCTCTTAAGACCCGGACCGGCGTCATATGCAGCCGGTTTTAAAATTGGAGGCCGAAGCCCCCCGTCAGATAAAAGCCGCGTATGAATATGCATAAAAAACGCGACGACCTCGCGCTGAAATATAAATTATTTGGAATAATATTGTCAATAGAAATTTTTATAATTTATTGGCAACCAGGTTATCTACGACAGACGGGTCGGCCAGGGTGGAGGTATCCCCCAGGCTTTCGAGCTCGTTCGCGGCTATCTTACGGAGGATCCTGCGCATTATTTTGCCGCTCCTGGTCTTGGGAAGCCCCGGCGCGAACTGGAGCTTGTCCGGGGAGGCGATTGGCCCTATAACCGTCCGGACGTGGCCTATGAGCGTTTTCTTTAAATTTTCGGAAGGCGTGAAGCCCTCTTTAAGCGTAACGTATACGTAAATCCCTTCTCCCTTGATGTCGTGCGGGTAGCCGACCACCGCGGCTTCTGCGACGGCCTCGTGCGATACGAGCGCGCTCTCCACCTCGGCGGTTCCGAGCCTGTGGCCGGAAACGTTGATTACGTCGTCAATGCGGCCCATCAGCCAGAAGTCTCCGTCTTCGTCCACCCTTGCGCCGTCGCCGGTGAAATATGTTCCCGGGAAGCGGCTGAAATAGACGTCCTTTATTCTTTTTTGCTCCGGGTCTCCCCAGGTGCCGCGTATCATTCCGGGCCACGGTTTTTCGATTATCAGGTATCCGCCCTCGTTCGGAAGAACCGGCTTGCCCTTCTCGTCCACAACCCTCGGCACGACGCCCGGGAACGGCCTCGTGGCGGAGCCCGGCTTGAGCGTCATGGCGCCGGGGAGCGGCGTGATGAGAATCCCGCCGGTCTCCGTCTGCCACCAGGTATCCACAATTGGCAGTTTCCCCCCGCCGATGTTTTTGTGATACCACATCCAGGCTTCGGGGTTTATAGGCTCGCCTACGGTGCCCAGTACCTTGAGAGAGGACAGGTCGTATATGCGCGGCCACTTCTCGCCCTCCTTCATAAGGGCCCTTATAGCAGTGGGCGCGGTATAGAATATGTTTACGCCGAACTTCTCGACTATCTGCCAGAAGCGGCCATGGTCCGGGTAGGTCGGCACACCCTCGAAGATAAGCGTGGTTGCGCCGTTTGAAAGCGGGCCGTAAACGACATAGCTGTGGCCCGTAACCCAGCCTATGTCCGCCGTGCAGAAATGTATGTCCTCTTCCTTGTAGTCGAAAATCCACCGGAAGGTAAGGTTCGTATAGAGCAGGTAGCCGCCGGTCGTATGCAGCACGCCCTTGGGCTTTCCCGTGGAACCGGAGGTATAAAGTATGAAGAGCGGGTCTTCCGCATCCATCCACTCCGGCTCGCAATAATTAGCTATCTCCTTGCAGCACATCTCGTCGTGCCACCACGTATCGCGGCCCGGCTCCATGTCTATTGCGCCGTTGTCCGCGCGGCTGACGACTATGACACCCTTCACGGACGGACACTCGTTAAGCGCCTCGTCCGCCGCGGCCTTCAGGGGCACGTGCCTGCCTCCCCGCACGCCTCCGTCCGCCGTTATAAGAAGAGAGGCCTCGCAGTCCTGTATCCTGTCCCTGAGGGCGGAGGCCGAGAAGCCGCCGAAGACTATGCTGTGAACGGCGCCTATCCTTGCGCACGCAAGCATGGATATGGCAAGCTCCGGTATCATCGGGAGATATATGGAGACCCTGTCTCCCTTTTTCACTCCTTTTTTCTTCAGGACGTTGGCGAACCGGTTGACCTCCCTGTAAAGCTGCTGATACGTGTAGGTCTTGTAGGTCCCGTCGTCGGCCTCCCAGATAATCGCGGCCTTGTTTCTGTAGGAAGGGGTATTTACGTAGCGGTCGAGGCAGTTGTAAGAGACGTTCAGCTTTCCGCCCTTGAACCAGTGTATATACGGCTTGCCGAAGTCGTAATCGAGGACGCTGTCCCATTTCTTGAACCAGACGAGGTTGGTCTGCGCCATCTCCGCCCAGAAGTCTTCCGGGTCCTCGACGGACCACTTATAGAGCCTCTCGTATTCCTCTATGCTCTTTATGTGTGCGTTCTTGGAAAATTTTTCCCTTGGCGGGAATAGCCTTTGTTCGTCGAGGAATACCTCTATGTTATGTTCCGACATCTGCTATTTTCCCCCTGCTTCGCCTGCCGCAGTCTTTTCTCCGGCAGGCTCTTCCTTGTATCCGCAGTCCTTGTTCGGGCAGGCTATGTACGGGCCGTCCTTCTTGCTGTATTTTTCCACCAGATACGGGCTTTTGCACTCCGGGCATTCCTTGGGAACGGGCCTGTCCCATGAGGCGAAGTCGCACTTCGGATAATTGCTGCACCCGTAGAACGGTTTGCCTCCCTTTGTCCTTCGCTCGGAGAGATCCCCCCCGCACTTCGGGCAGCTTACGCCCAGGGGTATCGGCCTCGTCGTCTTGCACTGCGGGTATGCGCTGCACGCCATGAACTTGCCGAACCTGCCGGACTTTATCACCATGGGACTCCCGCACTTCGGGCATTTCTCGCCGGTCGCCTCAGGCTCCTTCGCCTGTGTCCCGGCGTTCTCGCCCTCGCCGCCCTCGCCCGGAAGCGGCCTGGTATTCTTGCATTCAGGGTATCCCGGGCAGGCCAGGAAGCGCCCGTTCCTGCCCCACTTTATCACCATCTTCCTGCCGCACTTCTCGCACTCGATGTCGGTAGGAGTTTCTTCGCGCTTGACGTTTCTCATGCCTTTCTGCGCGCTTATCAGGCTCTTCTCGAACGGGTCGTAGAATTCCCTTACCGTGTCAACCCACTGCATCCGCCCTTCTTCTATCTCGTCGAGCTCGTCTTCCATCTTCGCTGTGAACTCGACGTTGAAAAGATCGGGGAAACTCTCCACCAGAAGATCCGTTACTATAAAGCCGAGTTCTGTCGGAGAAAACGCATTGCTCTTTTTCTCCACGTATTCGCGGTCCACAATCGTGGACATTATCGTCGCATAGGTGCTCGGTCGGCCAATCCCCTTTTCCTCCAGTTCCTTTACAAGCGAGGCTTCCGTATATTTGGGCGGCGGCTGTGTAAAGTGCTGGCGCGGCGTCAATTCATTCAACTTCAGGAGGTCTCCCACCCGGAGCGGAGGAAGATTTACGGAGGTTTCGGATTCGGCGCCCTCTTCGGTTTCCTTGTCCGCTTTTTCCTCGTCTCTGCCTTCCATGTAAAGCGCCCTGAAGCCGGGGAACTTCACAACCGAGCCGTTAGCCTTGAAACCGTATCTGCCCGCCTGTATGTCGACACCGGTCATGTCAAGAATTGCCGGGTTCATCTGACTGGCCAGGAAGCGGTTCCATATAAGGCGGTAGAGCGCAAGCTGGTCACGGTCCAAGTAGTCCTTCACGGCGTCCGGCTCCCGCCCGACGGAAGTGGGCCTGATTGCCTCGTGTGCCTCCTGCGCCTTCTTCTGGGACGCATAGACGGGCGGTTTCTCCGGAAGATAGTTTTTCCCGTATTTATCGGTTATCAGGGCCCGCGCCTCATCCACCGCTTCTCTGGATACTCGGACGGAATCCGTCCTCATGTAGGTTATGAGGCCGACCGCGCCCTCCGGGCCTATTTCCAGGCCTTCGTACAGCTGCTGGGCGACGAGCATTGTCTTTTTGGCTGAGAACCGGAGCTTCCTTGCGGCCTCCTGCTGGAGTTTGCTGGTGGTGAATGGCGGGACGGGATACTGCTTCTTCTCCTTTTTGTCCACCTTGGAGACGATGAAGGCCTGCTCTTTTAAGTAGGCGGTTATTTCTTCAGCCTGTGCAGAGGTAAGGATTTCAAACTTCTTGCCGTCCGATTTTAATATCTTTGCGATAAAGGGCGGCGGGCTGTCGGCGGAGAGGGCTGCGGCAATGCTCCAGTATTCCTTCGGGGTGAAGGCCTGAATCTCCCGCTCCCGTTCCACGACGAGCCTCAGCGCGACAGACTGCACCCGGCCCGCAGAGGCGCCCCATTTTACTTTTTTGCCAAGCAGCGGGCTTACCTGGTATCCGACGAGCCTGTCGAGGACGCGCCGGGCCTGCTGGGCGTCCACCTTGTTCATGTCTATCTTGCCGGGGCTTTTCATGGCCTCGGTAACGCCGCGCTTTGTAATCTCGTTGAAAAGCACGCGGAAGATTTTATCGCCCGGCGCCTTTATCTCCTCCGCGACATGCCAGGCAATGGCCTCTCCCTCCCGGTCGGGGTCGGGCGCGAGGTATATTTTTTCGGCGGACTTGGCGAGCTTCTTCAGCTCCGTAATCACCTTGGATTTGTCTTTTATTACCTCGTACTCCGGTATGAAGCCGTTTTCAATGTCTACCGCGAGCCTCTTCCTTGGCAAATCCCGCACGTGGCCGAGGGACGCCTTCACAACATAGCGGTCGCCCAGATACTTGTTAATAGTCTTCGCCTTCGCTGGCGATTCGACTACAATCAGATCCTTTGCCATTTATAATCAGGTTCCTCTCAATATAAAAACAACAAAGGGCGTCGTCAGGCGCCCCAGTTATAAAAAATCTTTTAAAAACGCGGTCAAGGCTGTTTGCAATCCCGCGCATCCGCCCCGGTCAGTTGAGCAGTCCTTTCAGGTTGTGTTCCGTGTTTGCGGCGGCAGAATCCGGCAGGAATTTGCCCTGGGAGTAGAGCACCAGCCCAAGGAGCGCCTTCATCTGCTCGACGCCGAAATCCGAGAGCTTCAGGTCAAGGATTTTGTCGATTATGGCCTCCCGGAAGGAGTCGTCCACCACCCCGGAGCGGTTAAGATGCATAAGGTAGTCATACGCCTGCGGGGACATGGACTCCTTCTCCCATCGGGCCTGGACCCGAAATCCCCTGAAGCCCGGCCAGAACTCGACCCCGTCCATCTCTTCCGCCATTGTTCCGAGGCTTTCGAACCAGGACAGGGCGTCGTCGATGTCCATGAGGTCGTATCCGTCGTCCAGCAGGCCCTCGATGATGCTTTTGTCCCTGGGAACCGTCGAATCTTCCTCGGCCATTTGCCGGACTATTACTGCGACTATATCAAGAAAGTCTTCTTTCATTGCCCTCGAAAAAACCTGTTATAAACTTAAATCACCGGGAATTCTCTTAGCGTTGCGGGATAAGGCGTTTCAGTTTATCCGATTTTACCACAGCGTCTTGTCCTCGTAAAGGGCTAAATCTCTTTTATGTATTTCATCCCGGAAATTTGCCTTACAAGCCCCTTGAGTTCCATGTCGAGGAGCAGGGATAAAATCCTGGATACGGGGAAGCCTGTTTTCTCAGCAATAACATCAACATGCACCGGTTCAAGCGAGACATTGCCGTAGACCGCCGCCTCGTCTGGCGCGAGCTGCGGCATGACGGCGGGCCTTTCAGGCGCATCGCCGTAGTCAAGGGCCAGGTCCTTCAGGTATCCCTTCATGTAAGGAAAGAGGTCTTCAAGCACGTCTCCCGGCCCCTCGATAAGCTTGGCGCCTTTTTTTATCAGGCTGTTGACGCCTCTGGAGTTGTCTGCGCTTACGTTCCCCGGCAGGGCGTATACCTCGCGGTTCTGCTCGACAGAGTATGCCGCCGTTATAAGGGAGCCGGAGTCCTTCGCCGCTTCCATGACTATTACACCGAGTGAAATCCCGCTGATTATGCGGTTCCTGGGCGGGAAATTTGTCTTGTCCGGGGGTGTGCCGACCGGATATTCCGTGACTACCGCGCCTGACGTGGCGATTTTTTTAAAAAGCTCTCCGTTCTCGCGCGGGTAGGTTATGTCTATACCGCAGCCGAGGACGGCTATTGTCCTGCCTCCGCCGGAGAGCGCGCCCCTGTGGGCCTCCGTGTCTATTCCGCGCGCCCCGCCGGAAACCACCGTAATCCCCTTTGCGGACAACTCGGCGGCTATTCTTCTCGTCTCGCTGAGGCCGTAGTGGGAGGCATTTCTGGAACCCACCATGGCCACGGAGATCTTGTCCCCCGCGTTAAGCTCGCCCCGGACATACAGATATGGGGGCGGGTCGTGTATCTCCTTCAGGTTTTGCGGATAGCGAGGGTCTGTAAACGTGATAATCTCGGCCCCAAGTGCGCGGGCCTTTTCCGCCTCATTTTCGGCCTTATCCCAGCCATTGAAGCCTTTTATACCCCGAAGCGCCCTTGCCCCCATTCCTTCGACCTGGGCAAGCTCGCCGTCCCTGGCCGCAAAGACCTTTTCCGGACTTCCGAAGCGCAGTAACAGTCTTTTATATAAGACCTTCCCGACGCCGTCTGCGGAGTTCAGGGCAATCCAGGGAACGGGGTCCGTCGGTTTCCAGGGATCAGCATTACCGCCCGCAGTCTCAGCTTCGGGGCTTTTATGCTCCCCGGTTTGCGCGCCTCCCGAAATAACCCGCTCCCGTATAGCCAAATTATTTCGGCCTTGAATAGTATATGCCGTAGCCCGTCTTGAGCGGCCCGTCAGAGCTCACGACCTTGGCCGCGGCGGTATGCGCACTGACGGATACAACCTGTATAAGCCCGGTCTTTACGTCCGGAAGCGGGACTGGACGTTCAATCGGGAGTTCTTTATTTGCATAGCCGCCCGGGCGCTCTACGAGGAAGGTGTCTCCTGGCCGGACGCCGTCCTTTGCGCCCCTGTCGATAAATACTATATCCGCCTGGGAAACGTCTTTCATGTTGTCCCTTAACGCGACGATATAGCCGGAAACCCCGTACGCCTTCGGGTTCGCCGGGACAGGCTCGTAGACGATAACCGGCTCCCGGTACGGAAAGAGCCTGTCTGAGATTTTTATGTCTGTGAACGCCTTTGTTATGCTGCCCAACATAAACCCGTCTTTCTGACCTTCAATTTTCAGAACGCCCAATACCTTTACCATTTTGCCAATGGTGTCTCCGGTGCCGGGGTCTTTTACCTCCCCCGCGTATCTTCCTATTATGAACCGGTCGCCTGCCTTCACTCCGTCCGTTTTGACGTAAAGCTCGTCAAAAAGGCCGTATAGCGACTGCGGCACCGGGCTTCCCTCTATGGTGCGCGTTCGGATACCGCCTTCGTCGACAAAACCAGCCTCCAGCACGGTCTCTTCGTTAGCTACCGGCTGTTTTGTCTGCGGCGGCGGGATTGTAATTATTTTACCTTCCGTGACATGGGGCCTGGTCATAAGCGTAGTGCCCTTGCTGACAAACGGCCCGGTCTCGCGCTCCTCCACCGGGGGAGCAGGAACCTCCTCTTTTTTCACCACCTTGACGCGCGGGGCTATCGATACTCCCTGCGGAAGCTTGATGACCTGTCCTGGATATATGAGGTTCGGATTATGTATGAACTGGTTCTTCTTCCATATCCTGGGCCAGGCGAAGGGGTCAGAGAGCCGGACCTTGGATATATCCCAGAGGGTATCCCCTTTCACAATTTTATACCTACCCGTCCAGGGCACACCCAGCACCGACGTCTGAATACCGAACGACCGGCGGCTACCCGATACCGACGTCTGAGCGCCTAACGCCCGCCCGCCAGAAACCGACGTCTGGGCGCCGAATGACCGCACACCCGGGCTGGTCGCGGCTGACGCGGTGGATAATGGAAAGAACAACGCCAATAAAAATATAACCGGCAGGAGTCTATTTTTCATAACGCTCTCCTCGCTTATTTGCCCTTCAGTTTATCAAGCTCCTGGTGCGCCTTTTTAGCCGCATCGCTGTAAGGATAGTTGTCCATCACTCGGTTAAAGCTCTCGCTGGCCTTGTCCTGGTTGCCCATCATCCGGTACGCTATGCCTTCCTTGAAAAGCGCGTCCGGCACCCTGTCCGCGAGCGGGTATTCGTCCACGACCTTCTGGTATTCCTTCACGGCCCCGGCATAATCTTTCCGGGCGAAAGCTATTTCTCCCAGCATGAACCTGGCGTCGTCGGCCAGGCTGTCCGTGGGATAATTCTGGAGAAATGCGGAGAATGCGGCAGTGGCATTGTCGTAGTTTCCCGCGGAATATAAATCCATAGCCTGGTTGAAGGTGTCCTGCGCCGCAACCATGCCTTTAGTCGGCTTGGGGGCCTCAGGGGCCGGAGCTACGGGTGAGGCGGGGGCAGCGGAGCCGGATTCAGGGGGTATCGGCTGGGGAGCAAGCGGCGCCTGGTTCTCTTTCAATTCCCTGATTTGCGCCTCAAGGGAATTCATGCGCGTTTCAAGAGCGGAGAGGCGGCTGTCCGTCTCTTTAAGCTTATCCGGCGTATTTTCACCATCTTCGGCATATTTTGCCTTTGCGACCTGCTTCTGCACCTCCGAGAACTGCTTCTCCAGGACCATTATGTCGCTCTGCATAGGCTCAAGGTCCTGTTGGGTTGCAAAACAGCCCGTCAGGAGAAATGCCGGGGCCAGAATCAATAGCCCGATAAAAGCGCGGGCCGCCTTTTTGCGGGCAATCTTCATCTACGGCGCCTCCTTGATAAGAATGTCGGACAATGTTAATAGATAGCTTAAACCAAAGTAAGTTGTCAAGAAAAAAGGGGTTTCTTAAATCTCTTTAATTTTTAAAGCGGCCATTTTCTCTCTTTTGCGAAATATTTTATCACCGTCTCCGCGTTATTCAGACGAGAGAGCCGCATATTTCTGCGTTTTATGGCGTCCACGTCCCCGGATGGGAACTTCTCGTTCCTGATAAGCACCATTACCTTCTGCAGGCCCGCCATGAGCTTTTTCAGGGTCTCGTGGTCGAATTTCTTGAGATATATAGGGTTTACAAATACAAATCCCTCCGCGATATCCTTGGCCACCGCCTCAAGGTTTTTCCCTTTCAGGAAATCTTCGGCCATCAGTCCTTCTCCGTCGGAATCGTCTTAATCCGAGCGCCTATTATCTGGCCCGTAACCGCGAATGCTATGGAAAACGGGATATACCAGAGGGATATGCCCATGCCGATCCTTAGCAGAATAAGAAACGGTATGGACGCGTGGATGTAGACGAACCAGAGGAACGAGAATTTCCTTACCCCGCGCCTCAGATAGCCCAGCGGGAGGTTGGACAGGAAAGCGACTGCAACGAGAATTATGACCCTGTCGGCGAGAGGCATAGTTACTAATAATATATTTTTTATCGCCTCAGGTCAAGGGCTGAAAAACTACGGAGAAAAATAAGGGCCGACGCAATGGTCGGCCCCTGCATATCCCCGGTAAAGAAATCCGGCCTTAGAACTTTATCTGTAAAAGCGTCGTGAAGAGGTTATGGCTCCTTAAGTCTATTTTCTCAAGCGAGTCCTTCGCAAGGCCGCTCTCCGCGTGGATGACCTCCCAGTCGGCCATTACCCTTACGTATCTGTCGATGTAGTAGTTGGCGCCGAACGTCCACCTGTCCCTGTCGTTGGCGACGCCGCTCGTGTTCTCGTCCAAGAAGTCGTAGCGGACTACAGGCTCGAATGCGTTCAGGAAGCTCGCCGGGCCGCTTATTCCGTTCACCCTGTACCAGGCTTCGAGGTAATACCCGAAGGTGTGGGCGTATTTCCCGAAAGCCTTGCCGCCGCTGAAGATGTCATGTGAGGCGTAATTGTCGTAGTATCTCCTCTCCCACTCGAATTCGCCCATTGTCCGGAGGCCCTTGACCATCGCCGGATTATACTCGAAGTCCGCGCCCCATTTCTGGTGGTCGTGGTTATGGTCGCCGGTCCCGGCCTTGGCCCTCGTGTCGCCCGTATACCAGGAGCCGCCCAGGGTAAGCCCTTCTACGAACGGGTTTATCCAAGCGCGCCCGGCCCAGTCTTTCTGGTTGTTGTCGTCCACGTTGTTCTTGCCGTTTCCGTTGACAATCTCCGTCGCGTATCCGGCTCCGAACGGCATGTTCTTCATGTGGTATGCCCCGGAGAGCATGACGCCGACGTCTCTCAGCTGCGGGTTTACAATCATGTTAGTAACGAGCGAACGATTGATTGTCGGTATGGCCCCTATGGACAGAAGCTGGTCTACCGAGAACGGCGTTTTGAACTGGCCCAGCGTTACCCTCGTATAGGGGATGTAGTCGAGATAGGCGTATGCGTCCGAGAGAAGCGGATTGGTTGTGCCATCCATGGAGACCATGAAGCCTATCTTTTTGAATATCTTGCCTCCGAAGAAAAGCTTTGCGCGCCTGACGAAGAACGTGTTGTCGGAGGTATTGGATATCTGGCCGGTCGGGGGGCTGCCCACCGATATGCCGGAGTCGTCGTAGAGCCAGCCGGCCTGGAGGAGCGCGCCGATTTTCAGCCTTACCTTGTCCCCCGTCAGCCGGGCAAAGCCGTCCTCGAAGTCCGTAAGCGCACCGTTCAAGGGCCGCTCCGCGGCAACGGGGGCAGGCGAAGACGCGGGCGATATTTGGGCTGTCTGCACGGGGGCGGGGGCCGTTTTCGAGATGGCCTGGGCAGGCGCCGACCCCGCTTCTTTAGATATTCTGTTGTAGTCCTCCTCGCTGATTATGCCCTTTTTCTTAAGGACGTCGAGAAGCCCCAGCGTGCCGGCTGCGGGCGCGGGGGATGCCGCCTCGTTTTTTTTGAGCTTGTCATAAGACTGCTGGTCGAGCACGCCCTTGGCCTTAAGAACTTCAAGCAGGTCGCTGTAGGCCGAAGCCTGTCCGCCGGCTCCATCGGCCAGGGCAATGCCAACGGATAAAAATATGATTAAAAATAAAGACATAAAGGCTGACGCCAATTTCATAATACTGCCCCTCCCTTTCGATTGCGATTTCATGGATTAATAAAAAAAGGCACCTTATGGATATAGAGGCGCCTGTAGCGGTTACGACTCTCCGGTTTCGGCGTCGGTGTCTTTCTTGCGGCGTCCGGTAATCCTCGCCATGATGATACCCACTTCATAGAGCAGTATTATCGGCGCGGCCATGAGGGTCTGGTTGAACATATCCGGCGTGGGCGTCAGGATGGCGGCGGCTATAAACGCGGCGAGGATGGCATATTTGCGGTTTTTGGCCAGGAACTTAGGCGTTATAAGCCCCAGGCGGGACAACAGCGTTATGATAAGCGGGAGCTCGAATACCAGCCCGAAGGAGAGCAGGAACTTCCCGCAAAAGTCCACATATTCCTTTATCGAGATCATGGGCGTAACTTCGTTTATGCCCCATGTCAGGAGGAAGCGCACCGCAAACGGAAGGACGACGTACTGACAAAAAAGCGCGCCCAGGACGAACATGACCGTCGCCGATATGACGAAAGGCAGGGCCCATCTGCGCTCCTTCGGCAGCAGGCCGGGCGATATGAAAAGCCATATCTGAGTGAGTATGAACGGCATGGAAACGAATATGCTGGCGATAAATGCTATCTTGAACGCCATCCACAGCACCTCGCCCGGAGCTACGGCTATCAGCTTCGTAGGGCTCGGCAGGTATGTCGGGAAGACGAACGGCCAGGTGGTCTTTGTCTTCAGCACCAGAGTCAGGGGTATCTTCATCCAGTTGAGCAGATACTCCCAGTACTGGAAACATGCGATAAACGCGACGAACAGCACGACAACCACATAAAAAAGCCGCTTCCGAAGCTCCTCCAGGTGCGCGAGTATCGACATCATCTTTCCGGGTTTTTCAGGCATCGGTCTTCTTGGGGGGCAGGTCGACCTGCTTCATGGCAGGCCCTTCGGCGGGCTTGCCTGCTTCGGACGTGGCTGTTACGGCTTTGTTATCCGTGACGCTTCCGGGGAAACTCGCCTTGTTTCTCTGGGCCTGCCCGGGCTGGGCGACCGGCTCCTGGTCGGCAAGTTTCGCGTAATCCTCTTCCGTCTCTATGGTCTTACCGGCAGACGGCGGCGAAGACGCATTGAAATCAACCTGTTTTAAGAGGTCTTCCTTTATTTTCTCAGCCCCTACCTCGGTCTCTATCTGGTTCTTGAACTCGTTCATGGACCGCTTGAACTCATGCATCGCGCGCCCCAGGGATTTAGCCAGCTCCGGCAGCCTCTTCGGCCCGAAAACAAGCAGCGCGACAATGAAAATCAGCAGGAATTCACTCGAATAACCAAACCCGGGCATATAAACTCCTTGGTTTACCCCGCACACATAACCTGATTATTTTATAGAAATTCACGCTGATTATCAAGAAAATAAGAAGTATTACCAGTCCTTCTCTATATACGGCGCTCCGGGCTTCTGCGGCATTACGTTCGGGACGGGTGCGCCCATGCTCCGCAGCATCTGCTCTATCTGCGCCTCGCGCCGGCTTAACGGGTCTTCCTTCTTGCCGGGCTGAAAATAATTACGCAGGCTCTTTTCCTCCGCGCTCTGTCGCCTAAGCATACTGTTTATGTCGGACCGGGACAGCCCTTGGGACTGCCCGGATTGCCCCGGCTGGCCATTCTGCGCCATGTTTCCGGCGCTCCCGGAGGAGCCGCCCCTCTGGTTATTGCCCTGCCCGTTCTTTTTCCGGTTGCCCTGTTGCCCCTGTCCGCCGCTTTTTTCCCGGAGTGCGTTTTCGGTCTTTTTTTCTTCCTTTATCCTCTCCAGCGTCACCTTTATATTATGTTCCGTGTCCGCGTCCTTCCTTAATGCGTCCGCCTTCCGGTAAGCTGAAAGCGCCTTGTCGTAATCCCCGGCCCTGTATAGCGCATCGCCAAGGTTATACCACGCCTCCGGCATACCGGGACCAAGCTTCACGGCTTTGGAATACTCGCGCGCGGCCTGGTGGAACCGCCCTTTTTTATAGAGCGCGTCTCCAAGGTTTATATGCGCCTCCGGCCTGCCGGGGTTATCCTTCGCCGCTTTGGCAAAGTCCTTCTCCGCATTGTCGTATTTCCCGGCGCCGTATGCGGAGATGCCTTTCTCGTTCGGCGTTGCAAACGGAGAGAAGGCGGCCAGGGCCGGCAGAAGCATCAATATATAAACAAACCTTTTCATATTACCATCGCCGCAATCAATGTCGCCGCCGCACCCAGGGCGAACCACGGCCCGTATTCCTCCGCCCCGGCGAACTTTTCCTTTGATTTTCTCGCGGCTTTTGGCGAAAGCTCTCTTGCGAGACGGCCCGCCGCGCCGGTGTCCCGGGAGTAAAAATACCGCCCGCCGCCCGCGCTTGCGACGGCTTTCAGCGCCCCCTCATGCAGCGACGACACGACAACCTGTCCGAACCTGTCCCTTTTATATTCCGGCTGTCCGAAGAAGTCCACCCCTTCCGGTATCCTCCCGCCCGCAGGCGTCCCGACGCCGACGGTGTATACTTTAAGCCCCGCCGCCGGTCGACCGGCTTCGGCCGCCTCCTTTGCCGCGCCCACGGGGTCGGGCCCGTAGGTGTTCTCCCCGTCCGTTACCACCACCACCGCGCGCGGCAGGCCGGACTTCTTAAATTTAGTAGCGGCGGTGATGAGCGCGTCGCCTATTGCAGTCCCGGGGAGGTCCTGCTTCGTTACGTCCGCATCCGACAGGAAATCGAGGTACGTTTCGTGGTCGAGTGTGGGCGGGCAGCTTATTATGGAATCCCCGGAGAAAAGGACCAGGCCGAACCTGTCCCCCGGCGCGTCGCCGACCAGTTTTCTTATAAATTCCTTCGCGGCGGAGAGCCTGTCTGCGGACGGGCCGCCGCCGTCCGGCACGAGCATACTGTCGGAGATGTCGAGCGCGACGATTACGTCCATCGAGACCGGGACTTCCTCCGAGCCTGCTGCGGGCGGCCCGAGGGGCCTGGCTATGGCAATGACGGCAAGGACTGCCGAGGCCATGAGCAATAACGACCGGGCCGTAAATTTCCCGGAGCCTTCTCCGAGCCCCAGCCTCTTCATCATCTCCGGCGATGAAAATGCAAGCCGTTCCCGGCCCGTCTTTCGCACGGAGTAGACGAAGACCATTCCCAGCCCCAGGACGGCAATGAGCAGCCATAAGAACTCCGGGTATCCGAATGCGCTTATGATAACCGCCTCCTCGTTGCGAACAGTATCCCACCTGCGAACAGCAGTATAAGGCCCAGCCCGGCGGGATACGGGAACAACTCCCGGTATCCGCTTATTTTCTCGACGGTAAGTTCTTTTTTCTTCATCTGTGATATTTCGGCGTATATGTCTTCGAGAGCCTTGTTGTCCGTCGCCTGAAACGCCTGCCCGCCGGTTATCGCGGCCATCTCCTTTAGCGTATTCATGTCCACCTTCGCAAGCAGAATGTGCCCGAACTGGTCCTGTAGATAGAACTTCTGCCCCATCGGACCGTATGCGGGGACTGGCGCGCCCCCCGGCGTTCCTATGCCTATTGCGTAAATCTTTATTCCTTCCTTTGCCGCCGCGCGCGCGGCGGTTATCGGGTCTACCGAGCCTGCGTTATTCTCGCCGTCCGTGAGAAGGACTATGACCTTCGAGGCGGACGAGCCTTTCAGCCTGTTCATGCAGTTCATCACCGCGTCCCCTATGGCCGTGCCGTCTATCTGGACGGAGCCTACGTCGAGCTGGTCGAGCAGGCTTATCAGTATGTTGCCGTCGGACGTGAGCGGGCACTGCGTAAACGACCGGCCCGCAAAGGCCACGAGCGCCATCCTGCCCTGGTTGAAGCCGTTTATGAATTTCTTGAGCATGGCCTTTGCCGCCTCGATGCGGTCGGGCTTCAGGTCTTCCGCCCTCATGCTCCCGGAGAGGTCTATCGCAAGCGCGACATCCACGCCGATAATCTTTTTCTCCTGTGTCCCCTGAGGCGTCCTGGGGCGCGCGGCGGCGATTACAAGACAGGCAAACGCAAGCGAGAGAAGAAGCGGGGAGAGCCACAAAAACCTTGCGCGCGGGAGAGATTTCGCCAGGGATATGCCCGGGAACGGGATCGAAGCCCCCTTTTTGCGGATGAAAATATAAAAAAGAACCGGCGCGAGCGCGACAAGCCACAGGATCGCCGGATGCATAAACAGGCCCATCAGCGCCTCCTCGCCTGCCTGCGGAAATATCCCGCGAGCGGCGTGACGGGAGAGCTTCCGGTGGAGAGCCATACCGGCTCCGCCCGGAGTGAATTAAAAAGCACGGCCCTTTCCTTCTCGGCAGAGGTTCGCCAGTCCTTGAACGCCCGGATAAACTCAGGCGATGAGAGGTCCGCGAGTATCCGTTCACCGGTTTCCGGGTCCGCGAACTCCGCCGTCCCGGACACGGGCAATTCGCGCTCCCTCCTGTCTACGGGGACGACCGGCACGAGCTCGTGCCTTTTTGAGAGCGCTTTCAGAAGGATGGACGAAGCCAGTCCGCCAGCCGCCGGTCGCCCGGCTTCGAGGAAGTCCGACAACCAGAAGAGCGTGGAACGCGTCTTGAGCGAACGCATCAGGGCCTGCGCGGGGGCAGCCAGATCGGTTTTAATTCCCGACGGCCTGATTGCCGAGAGCGCGGCCAGGAGCCCCAGGACGTGCCTTCTGCCCCGCTTCGGCGGAATAAAAAGCTCCACCCTGTCCGTGTACGCAATAAGCCCCGCTCTGTCCCCACCCTGCACGGCAAGGAGCGCGGCGGCGGCGGCAAACTCCACGGCCAGCTCACGCTTGGTCCCGGTCGTCGTGCCGAAGTCCATCGAGGCGGACAAATCTACGGCGAGCATGACGGTCAGGTCTCTCTCTTCGACGAAGGTCTTGACGTATGGATAGCCCGTCCTGGCCGTGACATTCCAGTCTATCGCCCGGACGTCGTCTCCGGGGACGTATTCGCGCACCTCGGTGAACTCTATACCCCGGCCCTTGAACGTGGAGAGGTATCCGCCGGACAGCGCGCCCTCGACCAGCCGGGACGTCTTTATCTCCAGCCGCTTTATTTTCCGGAGTATCTCGTACGGGAGCATTGGAAACCCTGAGAATTATTGACGAACATAAATTATATGCCGGATACGGGTGGGAAGTCAATATCGGGAAGATCTGGTTAGTGGTTCAGTTTGATTTCTTTTCATCAAACAGGCCCGCCGCACCTCAAAACAGGGCATAACCTCAAGCATTTCAAGACCCGACTATTTCACCGCCCCACTACTTTTTTTCTTGCAATTTGCTAAAATTGGTATATAGTTATCAACCTGAAAAAGCATTATGAGAAAGGGGCCATTTGTGGCCCGCTGTTATCCGTAAACCGCAAGGGGAGGGCCGTATGAGTACGAGCTTACATATAAAGTCAGCGCTCCTCGGCCTGCCTTTCAGGTAGGGGTACGGCAGAATTAAAAAATAAGTCGATCGACCGAGGCGCGACGAGACTGCCGTTGACTGATGGCACTCACGCGCCTTTTTTATGTTAAGCTTGAAAGCCCGTGAATATGGGGAGTTAACGTGGCCAGGCGGGCACGTATCGTTCCAACGGAAGTTCTTTTCCAACGCCGGTATACCGGCCCGGCCTGTCGGGGAAATCCGGCATACCGGCAGAAAAAGGAGGGTAAATAGGTTGCAAGCTTTGGGAACACATTTGCTGCTCGAGTTGCGGGACTGCTCGGACGGGATACTCCAGGACCTGGACCGCGTCCGTGAGATAATGGTAAGCGCCGCCCGCGAGGCAAAGGCGACCGTCGTCGAGGTCGCGTTCCATGAGTTCAACCCGTTCGGGATAAGCGGGATGGTCATCATCGCCGAATCCCATCTCTCCATCCACACGTGGCCGGAGTATAATTACGCCGCTGTGGACATCTTCACATGCGGAGACATTAT
>DAHWTK010000229.1 GCA_027328825.1 Nitrospirota bacterium | reverse complement strand
AGGCCGCCAGACACCCGGTAATCCGCTACAGACCTTCGTAACGCCCCCGCATTTATCTTGTATTTTTTAACCCGGTTGATATAATCCGGGAAACGCCCTCACTCCCTGCCTCTCTCCCAGAGGTAGAGAGGTCAAGGAAGCGCCCTCACCCCCGGCCCCTCTCCCGGAGGGCGAGGGGTTAAGGAAAAATTTATATGGAAAAGACGGAACAAATACCAAAATACATACTCGACCTGGCGAGGGAATTCAGACAAAAGCCGACAATGACGGAAGAATTTCTGTGGCATTGCATACGAGACAGGCAAATTAATGGATACAAGTTTCGTCGTCAACATCCGATTGGACGGTACATTGCCGATTTTTACTGTCATGAAGCATCTCTCGTGATAGAGTTGGACGGGAAGCATCATTTATCGGAAGACCAGAAGGAATACGACAAAGCGCGGGACGAGGAATTAACCTTACGGGGGCTTAGGATTCTTCACGTTCCATCGAAAGAGGTTGTTCTTAACCCGGAGAAGGTTCTTACTGATATAATAAGTTTCCTTCCTTAACCCCTCTACCTCTGGGAGAGGGGCAGGGCGT
>DAHWTK010000228.1 GCA_027328825.1 Nitrospirota bacterium | reverse complement strand
TGTCATACCACGAGAGAATCGAGCGGCACCGCTGCGCTCAGCGCTACTGACTATATTAACGGCGACCCGAAGAATGTGACACCAGCCGTCTATAGTGATTTTATCAATAACCACCCCGTCAACGTAACGTACGGCGATAATGCTACGAACGGCGTCGGCTGGTTCAAGGACCTGGCGGCAAACGGCCCGGTCACGACCGCCGTCTTTGGCATAGGCACCAACAACGCCCTTAAGGGTTGGTCCCTGGGCGGCAAGATGCAGAACTCCGGCGGCGACATTCCGACAGTCGGATATTCTGAAACAGTCAGCGGCACCGGCACGGGAACCCAGCAGATAGGCTGCATGACCTGTCATGCGGTGCATAGCAGCCTGAGCCAGGATGCAGGTTCTGATTCCGGCACCGCCTATCAGTCTCTGTGGCTCCTGTCTGTAGGCAATAGCGCCCAGTCCGGCGACGGCAAGGCCGATCTCTGCGAGACCTGCCACGGCCAGGCTCTTACATCAGGCAGGTGGGAGACGAGGGCCGGCGGCGTGGCAACAACCAGCACGTTCGGCATGGACCATCCGATAGACGGCACTATATCC
>DAHWTK010000227.1 GCA_027328825.1 Nitrospirota bacterium | reverse complement strand
AAGATAGAGTCTGAATATTTGGACGATTTTATTGCGGAAATAAAGTGAAATAGTCCAAGAAAGGGAAATACTCCGTCATTCCCGCGAAGGCGGGAATCCAGGAATTTAATTTGAAATATTTTTATGTCTATATCCTTTGCAGTAAACGAAACGGCACGCTTTATACAGGAGTGACATCAAATCTGGCAAAAAGGGTATTTGAACACAAGAACGACTTGGTCGATGGTTTCACAAAAATCAACGGAGTCCATAGATTGGTCTGGTACGAGAGGCATGAATCTGCGGAAAGTGCAATTCAGAGAGAAAAACAGATAAAGAAATGGCGTCGTGAATGGAAGCTGCGGCTGATTGATGAGTTCAATCCTTTGTGGGATGATCTTTATGAAAAGATAATCCGGTAATTCCTGGATTCCCGCCTTCGCGGGAATGACGAGATTTGCTATTACCGCCTTCTACGGAGATTACGGATTCCGAAAATAGTCCAGCGCTTTCGGGCATTAGCGTTTTTCGAGCACCACGCACCATCCGAGCGTTACGAATTCCATAGCAATACGCAATTCCAGGAGCCTTAAGCGCCGCTTGAGCGCTTC
>DAHWTK010000226.1:300-590 GCA_027328825.1 Nitrospirota bacterium | reverse complement strand
CGCGTCCGACAGTCTCACCGCCTCTTTTGCCGGGCCTGCGATTACGGGGATTATCGGAGTGCCGCCGCCCGTTATCCTGAAGCCGATTTTCTTAAGCCCGTCGCGGAGCCTCCGGGCGTTTTCGCGCAGGCGCGCGAGTCTTTCCGGTTCGCGCCGCAGGATGTTTAATGCGGCCAGGGCCGCCGCGCATACGGGCGGAGGCAGCGCGGTGGAGAATATGAAAGTGCGGGCGGTATTGATTAAGAGTTCCATGTATTCAGTATTTCCCGCGGCAAATGCGCCGTATGATC
>DAHWTK010000226.1:0-290 GCA_027328825.1 Nitrospirota bacterium | reverse complement strand
CCCCGGGCTGATTCTGAAATATTCGAATATCCCGCGCCCGGTATCTCCGAGGACTCCGGTTGCGTGCGCCTCGTCGATATACAAACGTGCGCCGTATGTGTCCGCAATGCGCGTTATCTCCGGCAGCGGCGCAATGTCTCCGTCCATGCTGAAAACGGCCTCCGTAACAATCAATTTCCCGCCGGACGATTTCTCTGACAGCAGTCTCTTTAAATGGACGTGGTCGTTGTGGCCGTAGATTTTTATCTCTGCACCGGAGAGCCTGCATCCGTCTATGATGCTTGCGTGGT
>DAHWTK010000225.1 GCA_027328825.1 Nitrospirota bacterium | reverse complement strand
CGCGTATCCTTCCTCTTTAAGTTTGTGCGGATTCACCGGCCGGATTTCCCACGTCCGGCCGCCGAGGCTGATATCGTCCGGCGGAGAGCCCGCCAGGAAACCCGCGGCGCGGCCGGCCTGTCTTATCCACGCCTCGGAGGAGTTCGGATGGCATCCGGCCGCCATGCCCTGGCAAAGCCCGATACCAAGCCCCGCGCTCATGGAAAGCCTTCCTGCCGATTCGAGCTGCATATGCGCCTGCCACTGCATGTATTCAAAGAACTCCACGCGCTCCGCGTTCTCTTCGGCGAACCTCTTCACCGCTTCCGAATGCGGGTCCCTGTATTCCTCCGGCCAGTCCATCCATCCGCAGGCTTCAGGGTTTGCGGCCAAGAACCTCTCGTTTAACGCCTCGAACAGGCAGTGAAGGAAAACGGCGTCTGTCTTCTCGCGCTGGAACCGCCTGAACGCCTCTGCGCGCGGCCCGCCGGTATTCAAGCGCCCTTCTCTGAAGTTTTTGTAAAGAATCTCAAGCATGGAGAGTTTTGCTTTTGAGACCCCCGACAGGTCGATCTCGTCCGATTCTCTTAGGGACCTAAGGCCCGCCTGAAACTCC
>DAHWTK010000224.1 GCA_027328825.1 Nitrospirota bacterium | reverse complement strand
GGCGAGGACGTCTCCGCCATAAGGAACGCGATGCAGAAGCTCTCGAACGTCTCGCACAAGCTGGCCGAGGAGATATACAAGAAGGCCGGCGCGCAGCAGGCTGGCGGTGGAGCAGAACCCGGCCCGGAACCCGGCGCGGGCGAACAGGCTCAGGGCGGCGAGTCCGGCGGCGAGAAGGTCGTGGACGCGGAATTCGAGGAGAAGAAGTAATATTTCACCCCCACCCTAACCCTCCCCCCTCGGAGGGGGAGGGTTAATACTGGTTTCCCCTCTCTTTAGGTGGGGGGGGGATGTTCTCCGCGACCACTTCCATAGTGCTCACTGTCTCCCCTCCCTTTAGGGGAGGGGATTAAGGGGAGGGTGATGGGTCTGTCATTCCAAGCTAGTCTAGGAATCCACAGTTGAATTGATTGCTCGTATATGCGATAATAATCAAGCCCGGCCCTTAAATGGGCTGGGCTTATGTTTGTTTTAGTTATCGGAAAAAGAAAATGGAAAAGCTCGGTCATTACGTAAAATCCATAGTTGTAGGGTACTATCATGTTTTTTTTTGATATGGTCTACATTTAAATGAAACCG
>DAHWTK010000223.1 GCA_027328825.1 Nitrospirota bacterium | reverse complement strand
ACTCATCGGCGGCCTGGGCGTAGCTCCGGGAGCCAACATCGGCACAATCGGCGCGCTCTTCGAGCCGACCCACGGCTCCGCGCCGAAATACAAGGGCTTAAACAAGGTCAACCCCGTCGCCATGATGCTCTCCGGCGTGATGATGCTGGAACACCTTGGCGAGCGCGATGCGGCGAAAAAGATGAAAACGGCCATAGCCGACGTCATCCGCGAGGGCAAGGACGTAACCTACGACCTAAAGCCCCGCCCCGACGACCCCACCGCCGTCGGCACAAGCCAGATGGCGGACGCGATAATAAAGAAGATGAAGGGATAAAAGGCTTGTCATTCCCGCCCATTCGGCTTCGCTCAGGGCAGGCTCCGGCGGAAATCCAGGAATTTAAAAAAAGCCCGCAGCGAAAGTTGCGGGCTTTAATTTTATGCTCTTCCTAAATCGTCCAGAAAAGCATCTTAATTTATTGATTTCGTTCCGCCATTAATTTCTGTCCTACTGGACTATCTAACGGGATGACATTTGGACTTTTGCAACTTGGGCACGCCTCATATTTTGTGGTCAGTCTCCAAACTGAATAAATAAGCCCAGGAACCAGAAGGAAACAC
>DAHWTK010000222.1 GCA_027328825.1 Nitrospirota bacterium | reverse complement strand
GGGCCACAAGGAGTGGGTGAAAGTTACCGACGGCGGGCCATACCTGAAGCTCAAGGCGAGGCTGGCGTAACTCAGCTAATTTCTCTTTTGCGGGCTGCGTCATCTACCACGATAAAGACATTAAGAAACTGCCGAATTGCAAGAAAGAGAAAGCTTTTTTGCCTTGACAAGGGAGCGTTCCGGGTGCTAACATTCCCTTCCTAAATTAACATGGGGCTGTGGCGCAGCTGGGAGCGCGCTTGACTGGCAGTCAAGAGGCCGGGGGTTCGAACCCCCCCAGCTCCACCAAAAAATCAAGGGGTTAGGCTTAACGGCTTAACCCCTTTTTCGTCCAATGGGCTAATTTTGGGCTAATTTGTTGCCGGATGCAGGTCTTTTTGGCTTAACTTCGCGTCCAAGACTTCAAGGGCCTTCACCTTGTGAGACGGTGCAAGGTGAGCATACCTGAGCGTCATGGCAAGGCTCTTATGGCCTAATAGCTCCTTGACTGTCGTCAGGTCTATCCCGGCCATGACAAGCTGTGAAGCGAAGGTATGTCTCAGGTCGTGGAAGTGGAAATCCGTTATCCCTGCCTTCTTACACGCGCTCAGGAAAGACCGTTTA
>DAHWTK010000221.1 GCA_027328825.1 Nitrospirota bacterium | reverse complement strand
GATGGGTTTGAGCCCGAGCTCCAATGATTTTTTGAGCACAAAACGCGTCTGGGGCATGGGACCTTCCTGGGCATCCACAACCAAAAGCACCGAGTCGATGGAGCGAAGCACGCGCTCCACCTCGGATCCGAAATCCGCGTGTCCCGGGGTATCCACGATATTGATCTTGGTCCCCTGGTACATGATCGATGTGTTTTTCGAGTAGATGGTGATGCCCCGCTCCTGTTCCAGAGCGTTGGAATCCATAGAAACTCCTTCGCCCACGGCGCCGGTTTGGCGCATGAGGGCATCGGTCAAGGTGGTCTTGCCGTGATCGACGTGCGCGATGATTGCGATATTACGAATATCCATGAGCGTTGCAAATAAAAAAGTCCTTCGGATACCTCAGGACAAGCCCGTTTAGGCTTCATAAGCATAGCACAATCGACCGCTCTTTTCCATACTGCCGCGCTTTGCTATACTGGTATCTCGCGTCCATGATCAATTATTACCAACCCTGGTACATTTCGTTTTTCACTCCGAAACGCCATGCGCCGCCCAAAGGCGTGGTTCGGTATTATTACCATTCGTTCGAAGACGGGCTTTGGGATCTTGTCGCGCACCGCTTTCC
>DAHWTK010000220.1 GCA_027328825.1 Nitrospirota bacterium | reverse complement strand
AATACCTTTCATCGGCAAGCTCGTTGGTCTTTATGAGGCGGTGCTCCACGCCCATGAGCCCGGCGAGCCTCACGGCGTTTTTGGCGTCGGCCTCCGGATGGCTTTCGGAAACAGAGGTAACGGCAAGCAGTTTTTTGATGCCAGCCATGCTGGCCGCCTTCAGGACAAGCGTGCTGTCCACCCCGCCCGAAAAGGCGATAATCGCGCTTTCAAACCCGCTCATTATCTCAAGGAGCCTTTTTTGCTTTTTTTGCCCGGCCGTCAGTGCCTGCATGGTTTTTTTATCGCCTGAATTTCCTCACCTCCCTCGCCCTCCGGGAGAGGGGCAGGGGGTGAGGGGGTTTTTTTCTCTCATAATACGGAGATTTCGTAGTTCTCCTGATGAAGGGACTGGTTCTCGTTTATGATTATCTTCATGTCGTATTTGTTCTCAAGCTCCTCAAGCCCCTGCCGCTCCTCGTCCAGGAGGAGTTCGGCCACGGAGGGGTGCACCGTTATGACGAGCTTCTTCGCGCCGTGCCGTGCCATCTTCTCCGTCTTCCTGAACAGCTCGTAGCAGAGCGTGGTGGCGGACTTGACCGTGCCCTTCCCCTCGCAGTAGGGGCAGGGC
>DAHWTK010000021.1 GCA_027328825.1 Nitrospirota bacterium | reverse complement strand
AGAACGTCGCCAGTAAGACATTCGGAATGAACACGCACAAGGACATCGTCTCCGGACTTTATTTCTCCCTTGACAAGCGCGAGATGGTTTAAGTCGTCAACATCGTTCTCGTACGCTATCGCGGTGAAATTGCCGTATTCTGTAGGGAGGGTTGTTACCGCGGCTCTCTTTACGAACGACTCACGCCGCATCCTGTATTCTATCAGGGATTTTATGGTGATCATTTTCAGCTTATGCTCTTTCGCAAACTCGGCAAGTTCCGGAACCCTGGCCATTGTCCCGTCTTCGTTCATTATCTCACAGATAACTCCGGATGGGGCAAGCCCGGCTATTCGGGCGAGGTCTACCGAGCCTTCCGTCTGCCCGGCCCGCCTCAGAACGCCGCCTTTCTGGGCTCTGAGCGGGAAAATATGGCCGGGACGTGCAAGGTCTTCCGGCTTGCAGTCTTCGCGCACGGCGGTAAGGATAGTGGTGGCCCTGTCCTTCGCGGAGATGCCTGTAGATACGCCTTTTTTCGCCTCTATGGAAACAGTGAACGCCGTGCCGAATACGGAGGTGTTTTTTGAAGACATCATCGGGAGTTGGAGCTCTTCGACTTTTTCGGCGGTCATGGACAGGCATATCAGCCCGCGCCCGTATTTCGCCATGAAGTTTATGGCTTCCGGGGTAACCTTCTCCGCCGCCATGGTGAGGTCGCCCTCGTTTTCCCTGTCCTCGTCGTCAACGAGTATTACCATCCTGCCGTCTCGGATATCCGCTACGGCTTCCTCGATGCTGTCGAATTTCTGCTTGCTGCGGGTCACGTTAATTAACCTTCCGATATAGGGGAATATTTTCAGGAAAGGAAATTATAACAACTCCGATATGCCATGTAAAGCGAAAAAGCGGCAACTACCCCTTCGCCTCGATGAGCGTATACGCCATATGCGTTACGTGCGTGTTTATCCTCTCGAGGTAGGTCAGCATGTCGAGATGTATGGCGCTTGTCTCGAAAGACTCTTTCAACCCCTGTTTCAGCCTTTCGATATGGGCATTTCTATATTCCTTTTCGAGCGCCTCCATCCTTTCCTTGTTTTTCATAACCCTGTCGGCCAGGTCGAGGTCGTTTGCCGTGAAAGCTGCCACGGCGGTCTGGAAGTTTTCCGCCACCTTCCGGTGGAAATCCCTGATTTCCAGATGTCCTTCCCTGGAAAAGCTAAGCCCGTTTCTCATTTTTTTCCTCGCCAGGGCCATTATATTCTTGTCTATCGTGTCCCCTATGTTCTCCAGATCGGAAGTAATGGATATTATTGAAAGTTCCCTTCTGGATTGTTCTTCCGTAAGGGAGCCCGGTATCTTTGCAAGGTAAAACCTTATGCCCCTGTCGAGCTTGTCCACGCGGTCGTCGGTCTCCTCTATGCCGGATATGAAACCCTCGTCCTCAAGCTCAAATGCCTCCGGCACGTTCACCAGCATGTCCTGGACGATATCGGCCATCCGGAGCGTCTCCCGCGCCGCCTGCGAAATGGCAAGTGGCGGCGTAGTCAGGACGGCCTCGTCGAGAAATTTAGGCCCGAAAGGCTCCTCCTCATTTTTGCCCTTTACCGTCTTTTCAAGGAATCTTGCGGTAATGGAAGAAAACGGAAGGAACATTATGGCCAGTGCGGCGTTAAAAAACGTGTGGGCGTTTGCGATCTGTCTGACTACGTTATCGGAGCTATGCTGGACGATGTCCGCAAGCGGCCCCATCAGGGGGAAGAATATCAGCACGCCGATTACCTTGAAAAGCGTATGGGCGTAGGCCACCCGTTTGCCTTCGGCGGTGCCTGTCAGCCCTATGAACATGGCCGTGGCGCATGTGCCGATATTCGCGCCGAAGATAATCGGCAGGGCCTGGTGTATGCCTATAAGACCCTGCGAGGCGAGGCTCAGGGCCACGCCGATAGTCGCGGCGCTTGAATGGACAAGGGCGGTAAAAACGGCAGAGATTAAAAGTCCTATTATGGGGTTGTTCTTCAGCATGACCAGCATGAGGCGGAATATCTCGGATTTTCCGAGCGGGGCCATGGCGTCCGACATTATCTTTAAGGACAGGAATATGAAACCAAATCCCGCGACAGCCTGGCCCGCATCTTTCCACATCCGGCTCCTCCCGAGGTACACACCCAGAAGACCAAGGCCGATTAAAAATATCGAGTATTCCATTATGTTGAACGCGATTATCTGCACGGTTACGGTGGTGCCGATGTCCGCGCCAAGTATTACTCCAAGCGTCTGGGCGAACTGCATTATGCCGGAGTTTACAAACCCGACCAGCATGACTGTCGTGGCGGTGGAGGATTGTGTAAGCGTGGTTATTATAATGCCAAGGAGAAGGGCCTTCGTGCGGTTCCTGGTGAGGTAGTTCAGGGCCTGTTTTAGGTGCGGGCCTGCGGCCTTCTGAAGCCCTTCACCCGTCTGGCGGATGCCGTACACCAGGAGCATCAGGCCGCCGAACAGGGAAAAATACATGAGACTCGTCATAAATACTCACAGATACAATGCATAATCAGAATAATGACACAAGCCGGTCTATCTCCGCCCGTGTTCTTTTCTCCGTAACCGCAATAAGCATCCTGCCGCTCAGTTCAGGATAATAATCACTGAGGTCTATGCCCCCGATTATATTATCCTTCATGAGCTTTTTGTTCAACGACTTAATATCCTTGACGTCAACGGCGAATTCCTTGAAGAACGGCGCATTGAAAACGGGCTTTATCCCCTTTTTCCTTAGTTCTTCAAGGGCGTAATGAGACTTTTGCAGGCATAGCGACGCTACTTCTCTCAACCCTCGGCCACCCATGAGCGAGAGATACACAGCCGCCGTCAGGGCGACCAGCGCCTCGTTCGTGCAGATATTAGATGTGGCACGCTCCCTCTTTATGTGCTGTTCGCGCGCCTGGAGAGTAAGGACGTATCCGCGTTTTCCGCGCCTGTCTTTCGTCTCGCCTACTATCCTTCCCGGCATCTGCCGGATAAAGTCATCCCTGCACGCGAATATGCCGAGATATGGCCCGCCGAAGGACATGGACTTGCCGAGCCCTTGTCCTTCCCCCACTACAATATCCGCACCTAGTTCCCCGGGACTTTTCAGGAGCCCAAGGGCAATAGGGTCGATAACGGCTACAAGAAGCGCTCCCTTTTCGTGCGCAGCCTGGGCGGCGGTTTTTAAATCCTCGATACAGCCGAAGAAGTTCGGATATTGTATTATCACGGCAGCGGTATCCGCTCCGATGTCCTGGACAAGGGCCTGAATGTCTGTGGTCCCGGAGACGGTGTCGTAAGGTATTTCCACCACAGGTGATTTTACTCCGCGCATGTAGGTTTTAAGCGTCTGGCGATAGCTTGGATGCACCGCCCTGGACACGGCAATCTCCCGCCTTTTTGTAAGCCTTTGGGCCATCAGCGCGGCCTCCGCCGTTGCGGATGCGCCGTCATACATAGAGGCATTTGCCGCACCCATGCCGGTCAACTCGCAGACCATGCTCTGGTATTCAAACGCCGCCTGGAGAGTTCCCTGGCTCGCCTCCGCCTGGTATGGGGTATAAGACGTGGCGAACTCGGAGCGGGACGTTATAAACCGGACTGCCGAGGGGATAAAGTGGTCGTACGCTCCGCCGCCCGTGAAACAGGCATATTTCGAGGTGTCGGCGTTAAGCCCGGTCAGTTCCCCAAGCTCCGCCATGAGTTCCATCTCGGATAGCGCCGGCGGGAGTTTTAACGGCTCCTTAAGGAGAAGCCCTTCCGGAATTTCTTTTATCAGGTCTTTAAACTCGCGCGCACCCGCCGCATCGAGCATAAGTCTTCGGTCTTCCGGCGTGTTTGGTATATATCTCATTTTGAAGCCGGTTTACCGGTTTTTCTGTAGAATGGGAACTCGGCAATCTCCGCCATATGCGCCTTCCCGCGTATCGTTATAGTGACAGCCCTGGCCGAGTCAGGGTGGCGGGCCGGGATATACGCCATTGCGATGCCCTTGTGCAGCGAAGGAGAAAAATTACCGCTCGTTACAATGCCAATCTCTTGTCCTTCCAGAGTAACGGGACAGTCGCGCCTCGGCACGCCCGGCTCCGTCAGGGATAGCCCGACAAGCCTTCTTCTCGGCCCCTCTTCTTTTATTTTGAGAAGGGCGTCCCGTCCGATAAAGTTCTCATTTTCAAAGTCTATGAAATTTGAATACCCGGCCTCGATTGGGCTCGTGTTTTCGTCTATGTCGTTCCCATACAGGAGATAGCCCATCTCAAGCCGGAGCGTGTCCCGGGCGGCCAGGCCGCAGGGCATAATGCCGAATTTTTTGCCTTTTTCCAGCAATAAATCCCAGATTGCGCCCGCAATCTTTCTGTGAGCGTATATCTCGAATCCTTTCTCTCCCGTATAACCGGCCTTCGCCAGTATTATCCCGGAGCCTGAGAATTCAAAATTTATGAATGAATGATACGGAAATTCAGAAGGTTTTATACCGAAGGCCTCCGATGCAATATCCCAGGACGCAGGTCCCTGTAGCGCAATGATGCACGTATCGGGGCTGTCGTCTATCAATACCGCCCGGAAATCCTTCCCTGTCTCCTTCAGCCAGTTTAAATCCTTTTCCCGGTTTGACGCGTTCACAACCAGTATAAATCTTTCCTCGTTCAGCCGGAAAACCATCAGGTCATCCCTGATT
Source organism: Nitrospirota bacterium (assembly GCA_027328825.1). Taxonomy (GTDB): domain Bacteria; phylum Nitrospirota; class JACRHJ01; order JACRHJ01; family JACRHJ01; genus JAKAHE01. Next base: position 14,293 of record DAHWTK010000021.1, on the reverse strand, counting down.
CCCCCTTTTTCGTTCAGTAGAAAAGCATATCGTGCATGGCCGGGGCTTAAAGATTCCGGATTAAAGGTAATCGCGCGCGCAAGGAACCGGATGCCGTCCGCTCCGCCGACTTCTATTACGCCCATGTGACTGACATCGAAAAGCCCGGCGGCGGTTCTTACCGCCGTATGCTCCTTGACCGCCCCGGCATATTCAAGCGGCATTTCCCATCCGTGGAAGTCCACGAGCTTCGCCTGAAGCGCCTTGTGCCGGCCATAAAGGGGAGATTTCGCCATGGTAAAAAGGTATCACAGGGTCATGCGGTTGTAAAGGATTGAAGAACTTTTATGAATTTTCTGTTCTGCGGGCGGGAGAGTATCGCCACCCTGATGAATCTGTCGCCAAGCCCAGGAAAATTGGAGCAGTCCCGAACGAGCAGACCGAGCCGGGCGAGACGCTCCGTAAGCTCTGGCGAACCCGGTTTCATACCCAGTATTTTTACAAGAAGGAAGTTTGCCGATGACGGGTAAGGCAGAAGCCATCCTGTCCCTGAAATGGCCTCTAACATATAATCCCGCTCGACTTCGTTTCTGGCAAGCGTCTCCTTTTCGTATTCCCTGTCCCCGAGCGCCGCCTGCGCCGCCGCCTGCGCAAGGCAGTTTACCGTCCATGGCTCCCGGCCAAGATTCATCCTTGCTATTATCCCCGCGTCTCCTGCGGCATAACCGATGCGGATTCCGGGCATCCCGTAAAACTTCGTGAAGTTCCTTATAACAACCGCACCGAGCCTTACCGCCTCTTTAAGCACGCTCTCTTTTCCGGTGTACTCGATAAACGCCTCATCCACGCAGATAACCGTCCCCGCCCTCGACGCCTCGTCGAGCAGGTCAAGAAGCCGCTCTCTGGGTATCAGTGTCCCAGTGGGGTTATTGGGGTTGCAGATAAACATAAGCCCGCATCTCTTCAGGCCGCGCGAGATGGCATCCATATCAGGTAGAAAATTGTTTTTTTCCAGGAGAGGCAGGCGGGTTACCTTAGCGCCGGCGAGAGTCGAGGCCCGTTCATAATCCGAAAAAGAAGGGGCAAGGAGCATAATCTTCTTTACGCCAAGCACGCGCGGCAGGAGATATATAAGCTCGGTCGAGCCGTTTCCAATAAGTATCTCACCTTCTTTCAAGCCGTGAAATGCGGCAAGTTTCTCAGAGAGCTCGCTCGAATCAGGGTCCGGATACCGGTTCAGTTCCGAAAACGCGCGCTCGATTGCGGCAAGGGATTTCGTCGGCGGCCCAAGCGGGTTCACGCTCGCCGAAAAATCGATAATCTTCCCGGCGGGTATTTCGTATTTCCTGGAGTAATACAGGACGTTCCCGCCGTGGAGAGGCGCGTTTTGACTATAGCGAAAAATCCGCATATCAGTTAGCCATTCCCCATACCGCAACCCTTGCCGCCCATAGAGTCATCACTCCAATTATCGCCGTCGCATACATCAGCCGTACGGCTTCGCTTATTCTTTCCGGTTCGAGCGGACGTGAAGCCTTGCCTATGAACGGTTTTATGGATTTTACGCCGAAATAGGAGTTTTCTCCGCCCAGCCGCACTCCGAGCGCGCCAGCCGCCGCCGCTTCAGGGTAGCCGCTGTTAGGGCTCGGATGATTGCCGCCGTCATGGATAACGGCCTTTACGGAACTGCTCCACGAATAGCCCCCGACCGCCGCGTTCAGCAGGAAGGACGCCATCACGGTAAATAAAGCGGATAGTCTTGCCGGTATGAAATTGGCGACGTCGTCGAGCCTTGCCGCCGCGCGTCCGAAATAAAGGAATCTCTCGTTTTTATATCCGAACATGGAATCGAGCGTATTCACTGCCTTATATGCCATGGCAAGCGGCGCACCGCCGATGGCAAGGTAAAAAAGCGGGGCGATTATCCCGTCAGAGGTGTTCTCCGCGACTGTCTCCACTGTCCCCCGCACAACCTGAGATTCGTCCAGTTCTTCTGTGTCGCGGCCAACAATCATTGCGAGCTTTGCGCGTGCAGTCGGCAGGTCTTTGGAAGATAGAGGTTCAAGAACGTCTTTTGCGGCCACGACCAGAGATCTGGCGGAAATCGTAGTATAAGCAAGGAGCGCTTCGAACACGTTCCCCCAAAGCCTGCCGAGATAAAGATAGGCGGCTTTTACGAGGATAAATGAGATGCAAAATGTCATGCCGATAACAGCCAGCGAAGCCACAAAACCAATCGCAATGAGATATGCCTTCCGCGAATGCGGGCGGTTAAAGGTTCGCTCCACTCTGCCGGCGAGAGCGCCGATTATCCTCACGGGGTGAGGCAGCCAGCGCGGATCTCCAAGCAGGGCGTCGATTATGAAAGCTACTGGAATAATCAGCGCCGGCATTGAACGAGTTCTTTTATCTTTGAAATAAATTCGTCGGGTTTAAATGGCTTGATTATGTAGTCGTCCGCACCAGATTTATAGCCCTTATCTACTTCCCAGCGCTGTGCTCCGGCGGTAAACATCGCGATGGGTATACTGGCGGTTTTCTGGTCTGCTTTTAAAATCTCGCATACTTCATAGCCGCTAATGTCTTCCATGTATATATCGAGCAGGATAAGGTCGGGAGATTGCCCTCTGGCGATTTCTATGCCTTCCTTGCCTCCCCCGGCCTTTATTATTTCATAATCTTCTTTAAGAAGTCTTTCCGTAAGGTTCAGGATATCCTGATCGTCTTCTATCAGAAGCACCTTGGGTTTTTTCTCCGGCGTACGGCCTGAGCGCGGCCCGGCCAGAGCCTCGACGGAGGGAGTTTTCGGCTTTTCCTGGTATATCTGTGGCCGGTTGACTGAAGTCTCCGCCACCATGCCCATAATGGCCAGTTCGCCTGTCTGGACGCTTACCGGCAGGACAATATGAAACGTGCTCCCGGGGCAGTGCACCGCATCATAGCCCGGGCTTTCCGCCCACAGCCGGCCACCGTGAGCTTCAACTATTCCTCGCGCTATCGGAAGCCCGAGACCGACGCCTCTCCCCAGAAAGGCGTATTTGCTGGTCGCGTGCTTGTCTATCTCTCCTACTTCATAAAACTTTTCGAAAATTCTGTCTATCTCGTCTTTGTCGAGACCTATGCCTCCATCCGATACCACTATATCCAGATAATCCGAGCTTCCCTTGATAGTCGCTCCGGGGAATGCCCGTTCTTCTTTGAATTTCCGGAACGAAACGGCTATCCTTCCGCCATCGGGAGTGAACTTGATGGCGTTGCCGATGATATTTATTAGCACCTGGTGTATTCTTTTCCGGTCTATCGCCACCGGCGGCAGGTCGGCAAATCCTTCCAATATAACTTCCTGTCTGCGCTGTTTCGTGAAGGTAGACAGTTCTTTGATGACTTCCTGGATAAGCTCTCCGATATTTGTCGGCGAAAACGTAAGGCGAAGACCCTTGGCGTCTATCTGGGACACGTCGAGCATCTCTGTTATGATAGTTCTCAATCTGTCAGCGCCCTTGGATATTCCCTCAAGCGCTTCAGAAACCCTGGGTTCCATTTCTATGGACTGGTCTGAGAGAAGGTTGCTTGAATATCCTGTTATAAGGGAAAGCGGCGTCCTCAACTCGTGAGACATCATCCCAAGGAAGTGGTCCTTCATCCTGTCTATCCGGCGGAGTTCTACGTTGGCGCGCTCGACTATTTCAAGGTTCTCCCTGACCCTGTTCCTCGACTCCTCCACCTCTGCTGCAAATTTCTTAAGTTCAATCTGTGAAGCCTCAAGCGCCTCGGTCCGCTCGTCCAGGTCCTCCATCATCGATAGCAGCGCTCGGTTTAAATCTTCAAGCTCGACCGTTCGTTCCTTTACTTTCTCCTCAAGGGATTGCGTAAGGTCTTTCAGTTCCGTATTGGCCCTTTCGAGTTCCTCGCTCTTGCGGGTAACTTCGGTTTTATAGGTCTGGAGGGCGGCGGCCATCTCGTTAAACGATAGAGCGAGGGTTCCTATTTCGTCCTGACGCCTGACGGGCAGGTTCACGAAGAAATCCCCTTCGGCTATTCTGCGCGAGAGCCTGCTAAGAGAGATTATAGGTTCGGCAATCCTTCTCGATAGCAGGTATATAAGAAAAACAACGAGTATCAGCGTAACCACAAACGCATAAAAAACACGGCGCGTAAGGGCATGTATCGGGGCAAAGGCGTCGTTGTAATCCTCTTTTACCACAAAGCCCCACCTGGTCTCCGGGATATAGCGGTATACGGCAAGCACGTCCATGCCCCTGTAATCCTTAGCCTCTATGACACCTTCACGACCGGATGCCGCGAGAAGCGATGGTTCCGGGGCGTCTTTCAGCTTGAACCTCAGTTTCAAAGGCGCATTCCTGTCGAAGCGGAGCCGGTTCAGAAAAACAAGGTAACCGTCATTTATTTTAGCGAGGACAGTTTCACCGGTCTTTCCCATGCCGGGCCATGTGGCGAACAATGGATAAAAGCTGTCGTCCATACCGACGATGATAACGGCGGCCCCGATGAAATTGCCGTTTTTCATTATGGGGACGGAAAATGCCATAACCAGGGCCTTTAAATACGGGTTGTAATATATCCCTTTTACATAAACATCGCTCCTGCCCTCGATTGCGTGGACAAGAGCGCCCTTGAAATACTCCTGGTTCATGCGAACCTGTCCTACCATCCCCTCGTCGTTGGAAGCGACTATCCTGCCGCTCTTATCTATAATGTTGGCCCGCAGGTAGGAATGCTCGAATGTCATTCCCTTCAGTATGTCGCGCAGTTCCAGGTATTGCTTGGTATGCAGAAAAGACCTGGTATCGGGGAATTTCTCAAGAAAAGCGAGATACGACGCTATCTTCGGGTTCATGGCAAGAAACCTCGCGTCGCTCTCCTTGCCGTCCAGCCAGGACTCAATCCTGGCCTTCTGAATGTCCGCGATGGATGTAAGATGTTCCTTTATTCTTTCCCGCAGCGCGCTGTTCTCGCTCTGGTAGGCTATAAAACCGATTATTGAAAACGGTATTATGATCAGGAGCACGAAATAAAGGATAAGTTTACCCTTTATGCTCCCAATGGGCCTGACGCTTTTTATTTTTTCCAGTATCTTCATGCCGCTTTAAAAAGATAAACCGGTGTGCCGGGTCAAGAAGTTTATTTATTATATCATAAACAGATTATCTTTTTGGTTATTTTATAAGCTTTAAAATTGCTCCCATGTCGATACTCGTCTCCACCAGATCAGCGAGGGATTCAAGACCTTTCTCCTTCAGTTCCGAATAATCAAGTGTCGGAACTGGCCGGTTCTTCCCCTGCCTCAGGCCTGCGAGGAGAGCGCGGCGGAATTCGTCGTTATCGAATATCCCGTGAATATACGTCCCCCAGGCCGAGGCTGGCGTAACGGCCTCAGCCGTCATAACGGTACTGCTCGCCGCGCCGTCATAATAATTTACCGGTTGACCGTTTTTCCCGTTTATAACAAACATCGGGGAGGCATTCTCACCCAGTTCCGTCCTGCCCATATGTATCTCGTAGCCTCTAAGCTGGCCTGCGGCGCCGAAGCTACCCGCGCCAATGCATTCCCCCGTTACCTGCGCCGTCACCTTCTCCGCCGCAAGAACGGTCTCTACATCGAGTATCCCCATGCCCTTGACCTCCGGCGTCCCGGACTCCACACCATCCGGATCCTTCACAATATTTCCAAGCATCTGATAGCCGCCGCATATGCCTGCGACACGGCCACCGGAGGCATGGTAGCGGATTACGGCATCTTCAAGCCCGGAACGGCGAATTTCAAGGAGGTCTGAAATGGTGTTTTTGCTTCCGGGGATTATAACCAGGTCCGGGCGCCCAAGCTCTCCCGGCCCCCGAACATAGCGTAACCGGACGCCCGGCTCGTGCGAAAGAGGATCAAAGTCAGTAAAGTTGGAGATGTGTTTAAGCCTTAAAACCGCGATGTCCAGCGCGCCGTCGTCGAAATATGACACGCCTGCCGCCAACCTATCGCCGTCCAGCGCCACACAGTCTTCTTCCTGGATATGTATGCTATCGAAATACGGGATTACGCCAAGGACAGGTCTGCCAGTTTTCTGTAATATAAAATCCAGGCCGCCTTTCAATAGCGATACGTCGCCCCGGAACTTGTTTATTATAAACCCAGCTACCATTTCCCGCTCGGATGGGTCGAGCAGTTCCATCGTGCCGACCATCGATGCGAACACGCCTCCCTTGTCTATATCCGCGGCAATCAAGACCCTCGCTCCGGCCATCTGCGCCGTCTTCATGTTCACAAAATCATGTTCTTTCAAATTTATCTCAGCAGGGCTTCCCGCCCCCTCGATGATTATCACGTCATGCCTGGCGGAGAGTTCTCCATAGCATTCCCGTGCGGCCCTGAACGCCTCGTTCTTATAGGCATGATACTCCCTTACCGACATGTTGCCGACCGCTTTCCCGCGTATTATAATCTGGGCGCCGGTGTCGCTGTTGGCTTTCAGGAGCACCGGGTTCATCAATACCGATGGCGGGATTTTTGCCGCCTCCGCCTGATACGCCTGGGCGCGGCCTATCTCTGCGCCATCGGGTGTGATAAATGAATTCAGAGCCATGTTCTGGGACTTGAAAGGGGCCACATTAACCCCCCGCCGGGCCAGGATTCTGCACAGGGCCGCGACTATCACGCTCTTCCCGACATGCGAGCCAGTCCCCTGCACCATCAAAGCCTTAGCCATCTTGAGAACAGCCTCCAAGCGCCTGTAACGCCTTCTCAAAAACAGCTTTATTGGACGCTCCGATAAACGGGGTCGTTCTCTCAAGACCAAGCGGTATGTTATCCAGCTGGTTTCCGGAGAGATCGGTAACTATCCCTCCAGCCTCTTTTACAATAAGCCATCCGGCGGAAAAATCGAAGCTCCGCGAGGCGGACGGGACAATCACGGCGTCCGTGGCCCCGGCGGCGAGACAGGCTAAGTCGAGCGCCGTGCTGCCGAGACATCTTACCTTCCTTGCGCATGATAAAAACGGCATGGCCTTCTGAAGGTCTCTGGCAGGAGATGCTGCCTCTATGTTTACCATACCGAGTTCAGCCCGGTCTGAGGTAGTTATCCTTATACCGTTTTTAAACGCTCCGGATCCCTTAATAGCCCAGAACTCGTCCCCGGTGCCGATATTTATTATATAGCCGAGGACTACGTCGGAGAGCTTCCTGCCGCTTGCCATCACGAGCGCCGTAGAAAAAAACGGTATGCCATACTTCGCGTTGTTGCTGCCGTCAATCGGGTCTGCAAGTATTACGGCATCCTCGCGTCCGAACTTCCTCTCTCCCATCTCTTCGGATATGAAAGTAAACTGCTGGCCGTCCGCATTCAGTCTTTCGAGTATTTGCAGGATGGCGTCTTCGGCTTTTCTGTCGAGAACGAGGGTTGTGTCCCCGCCAGCGCCTTTCCCAAGCGGCTTGCCATATCCTTTGCCCTTGAACAGCTCGTCCATTTCGGAGCGAAGTCTGGCGCCAATATCCTTGAAGGCTGAAAGCCAACTGAAATTTTCCATCAGAAGAACCTCTTTCTGAACCTTAACCCGTCCGATATGTATGAATTAATCTTAGCCGGATTGAATTCCCGCGCCCTCAGAACGCCGTGCGCAAAGGCCAGCAATTTTTCGCGAACGCCGTCCGCCACCGCCGGATAGAAAAGAGGGTTTGCCACAACCGCCGCCCGGAATGCATAAAACGGCGCGGATACTTCGTTAACCGCATGGTCTTTCGACGCCGCGATATATTCGTCATAAAAAAGAGACAGCGCCTCTTCGTATGCCCCGGCCATCTTCCCGTGTTCCATAAGAGAAAAGAAAATGTAGTTTATGCACAGGGCTGTAACATCGTCGGCTGGCTCTCCATACTCTCCGCGGCTTCTGTCCAGCAGGACAAAGGATTTTTTACCATTGAAAAGGATATTTCCGGGATGAAAATCGCCATGCACGCGCGAGAGTCGCCCTGTTTTCCCTTTCAATACCATCCTCCAGTCTACACATGCCTTCTCTATTGCCGCCATCTCGCGCAAGTTCGTAAAACGGTCCTTTTCCCTATAGGTATCGAATACTCCCATAAGACATTCGCCATGTCCGATTATGTCACGCACCTTGCGAAGATATAACTCCGGCGCGTCCTTCTTTTTAGCGTGAATACTTGCCATGAACCGGGCAAGCGCGGAAACCCGCCCCCTGTCCTGCCGCCGAAGCTCGTGCAGGGCCCTCATTTCGCGGAGGTCTTCAAAATAGCTAACCCCTTCGCCCTCCTCCATGACCAGATAATATTCCGCACCGCCGGAAACGGACACTGCTTGGCCGGTCGGTTGCATGGAAAGGACATCGAGGGCTTTTACATGAGACGGGAATTTCCCGTAGGTTTCGGACGCCAGCAGGAAAACTCCCGCCCTGTCGGAGGGATAGTCGTGGCCAAGGCCGATATTTTTGTCAAGCGCCTTTATTATGACTTTCCGGCGCGCGTCGCCCTGGGTAAAGGCTGCCCTGTAGCCTCTTCCGTGGCTTCCCCTTCCGAGCGCAAAGAGTCGGACACTGCCGGGTTCGGCGCCGAAGGCCGATTGCAGGTACTCCGCAAACCTTCGGGCGGAGGGTTTCAACCGTGCCCTCTTGCCGCAAATTTTTTGGAAAGCTTTTCGGCCATATCGGCACCAGGGTAATGCTTGTCGATTGTGAGGACTTTTGCGAATTCTTTCATGGCGAGTTTATACTGGCCGCTGTTATAATAGGCGACGCCAAGGTTATTGTGATATTTAAGCTCATTAGGCTTCATCTCGAGGAGCTTCCGATATATCCTTATGGCATCCTGATTCCTGCCTATCCTGTTATAAACAAAACCGAGATACTGGAGCGCGTCTTCGTCGTCCGGCTTCAGTTTCACCACCGTCTCCCAGCAGGATATCGCGCCCTGGGCATCTCCGAGCTTGTCGTCCGCAAGGCCAAGGTTGACGTAATTTTTCGGGTCGCGCGGGCTCTGCCGTACGACCCTGTCGAACATGTTCTTCGCGTTAACGAACTGTCCAAGCTTAGCATAACACTCGCCGAGCATGGATTCCGTTCGCAAATCGTGCGGTTTCAGAATAAGCGAATTATTCAGGGCATCAACTTCCTGCTCAAGCAGCCCTATTTTGTCGAGCGCAACGGCCATGTCCATATATACTTCCTGTCTGTCAGGCTCAAGGTCTATGGATCTTTTATATTCCTCTATGGCGTCCGCAGTCCGCCCAAGCCTGTCGAGCGACCTTCCCATGTTATAATGCGCCCTGGCCATGTCTTTGGCATCCAATTTTTTGCTCTGCACCACCTTGCCGTAAAGCTCCACGGCCTTCCGGTAGTCTCCCCTACGGAATGCCGCGTCTGCATCCTTGAAAGGGCTGGAACAGCCGGTAACAGCCATGATAAATAATAGCATAATTGCATATGCTGCGTATGCGGTCTTGCCTGTCCTCATCTTAAGGCTACCTCCGTAAAAACTCTTCCATCATTCCCCAAAGCCGTTGTGGAAGCCGTAAGTTCCGCGCCTCTATCCTATCGCGCCGATAGCCGACGGGAGAGCTTCGATGATGTCTCCGGCTATCAGCCCGGCGTAACCCTTAACGTCCATCGCCCTGTCTCCGGCGTAACCATGCGCATATACGCCAATAAGCGCCGCGTCATGGGCCTTAAGCCCCTGCGCCAGAAACGAACTTATAACGCCGGTCAGGACGTCTCCGGTGCCGGCAGTCGCCATACCCGGGTTCCCTGTCGGGTTTACATAAAATGACCCGTCTGGGGACGCGACAAGCGTCCTGGCCCCTTTAAGGACAACGGTGCAGTTATGCGCCTTCGCAAGCGCGGCGGCAGAACTCGGCCTTTCCATCTGGACCTCCACCGCCGGAACGCCAAGAAGTCGTCCGGCCTCGCCCGGATGCGGTGTAAGGATTACCGGGACGGTCATACTGTCAAGCGGCGTCTCGTCCTCGGAGAGTATGTTCAGCGCGTCGGCGTCCAGCACAGCCGGTATATTCAGCTTTGGAAGCAGTTCCCGGACAAGTCTCCCCGTATCGGCATTGCGCGATATTCCGGGGCCGATGGCTACGGCTGTCTTACCTTCCAGAAGTTCCAGGATGCCGTCGAGCGCGGCATATGAAAGCGACCGCTCGTCCGTCTCCGGAAGCGGGACAGTCATCTCTTCCGTAAGCTTCTCTTCAAATATGTCGTTCAGACTCTCAGGGACGGCAAGCGTAACAAGGCCTGCGCCGGAACGCAGGGCCGCACGCGCCGCCAAGACCGCCGCGCCAGTCTTCCCGACCGACCCGGCAATAATCAATAAATGCCCATATGTCCCTTTATGAGAATCCGGTTCCCGCTTGGGCAGAAGACCCCGGACATGAGCGGCGGTAAGAAGATTTGCGCCTATCGCCGAATTGTCGATAGCCGCCCTGGGGATGCCAATCTCAGCCGTTTTTATCGTGCCGGCCGCCTGGGCGCCGGGATACAGATAAAGCCCGCGCTTCGGCAATCCGAACGTTACAGTCATATCGGCATGGACGGCAACGCCCATGACTTTTCCGTCGTCTGAATTTATACCCGAAGGAACATCGACGGCGACAACCTTCCGCGCCGTTGAGTTTATCATCTTCATGACGCCTGCGTGCGGCTCTCCGACTTCACTTGAAAGCCCGGTCCCGAATATGGCGTCTATCACCACATCGGCATGAGCGGCCAACGTATTCTCTTCGCTCAAGTCCCGGCTGACAGGGGCTATCTCGATTCCCATATTACGGGCGGCGTTCAGGTTAATCCCCGCGTCTCCCTTCATATCGCCGGAAAAGAGCCGGACGGATACCTTCGCGCCCATGTTATGAAGGCGCCGGGCTATAACGAGACCATCGCCGCCGTTATTGCCCTTGCCGCAAAATATCACATAACGCTTTCCCTCGACCGGCCCCCATTCATGGGCGATAGCGGATACCACGGCCCTGCCGGCATTCTCCATCAGGACTATGCCGGGTATTCCATATTCCTCAATAGTCCGGCGGTCAAGCTCGCGCATTTCGGCGGCGGTGGCGAGTTTCATTCAGGGCCTGCCCTCTGCGGAAAGAATCGCCTGGGCGATTGTATAGTCTCCATCGTGGCTGATGCTTACGAAGGTCTGGCCTACCCCGAGCCTTTCAGCCATTTCGCGCACCCTGCCGTAATAACGCACTGTCGGCTTGCCCATTCCATCAGGCGTTACCTCTATATCCATCCACCTCACCCCTTCGGACTGCCCAGTCCCGAACGCTTTCATAACCGCTTCCTTGACGGCAAACCGACCGGCGAAGCTTTGGGCGGATTTCTTCTGCCTGCGGCAATAGGATTTCTCCCCGGGGGTGAATATTCTGTCCTCGAACGCGCCCCCCCATCGGATAATTGCGTTCGCAATCCTTTCCACCCGGACTATGTCGATGCCGGTGCCGAGAATCATGCCAGCAGACCCTTCATCTCTCTGACGGCTCTTTCTATTCCCACGAGCACCGCTCTTGAGATTATGCTGTGCCCGATGTTCAGCTCGTATATCTCTTTTATCTTCGCTATCTGCCGGACGTTATGGTAGTTCAGCCCGTGCCCTGCGTTCACGGTAAGCCCGAGCTTGTGCGCCAGGCGGCAGGACTCGAATATCTTCTCGAATTCTCTCTGAGACTCCTCGTAAGTCCTGGCGTCTGCATATCTACCGGTGTGTATCTCTATGGCGTCCGCCCCGACTTTTTTGGATTCCTTAACCTGATCGAGGTCCGGATCGACGAACAGGCTTATAAATATGCCCGTATCCTTAAGCTTTCGCACCGCGTCCGATACCCTTGCACGGTTCGACTTTACGTCAAGTCCGCCTTCGGTCGTCAGTTCCTCGCGTTTTTCCGGCACAAGGGTTGCCATCTCAGGGCGCACCTGCATGGCAATCTCGATTATCTCGTCGGATGCGGCCATCTCAAGATTAAGCGGCACCTTTACCATCTCCCGGAGCAGTCTTACGTCCCTGTCCTGAATATGCCGCCTGTCCTCCCGGAGGTGAATGGTAATTCCGTCCGCCCCGCCGAGTTCAGCCAATACCGCCGCGTGGACAGGGTCCGGATCCGCTCCGCGCCTGGCCTGTCTGACTGTCGCCACGTGGTCTATGTTTACGCCCAGCTTAGGCAAATCGGCCTCCGCATAAAATTCGGGATTTACAGGTTTTTATATTAGAATCAACTGCTTAGTTTGCAGGAAAACCAATGAATAGTCAAGAGGTTTAATATGAAATCCCTCATGTACTTTTATTCTCTTTCCCGAAATTTCTTGTTTATACAATAGGCTTAATGTTATATTCGTTGCAGTTTTTTTGGCGCCGTAAAGTAGCCGGCTGGGTATGCCGGTCCGGTCTGAGCCAGCAATATAGCTCACATGCCCCCAGGCAATGGCAGCTAAGTATTTAAATGGGTATAATATTTAATGCAATGTAATAGACTATATCAGAAAGTTACACTTGGATGGTTACGAATTGCGCTTGCAATGATGGTTATAGATTTGCATTACCATTTTTTTTCTCATATCTTTGATACTGTATATAAACGCTTCGATTTTACTGGAAAAATAGTTTTTGCCTCGGACGGATGCCTTGCAGTTAGGGGGTTTTTTGTAATCAGCGGGTTTCTTGTCTCTCATATTTTAGAAAAACGCTACCCAAGCAATTCTGTGCACGATTTCGTGCACTTTACCATCTCCAGATACTTGCGCATATACCCATTATTCCTGATTATGTTTCTTGTTTTCTTAATAACATCCGTCACCCTCCACAACTTTCAGGATTTTTTAAGAACTTTGGGAGTCGCAACATTGTTGCCATATGGAATTTATGATTTTTTTTCTAAATTGGGACGTCCTATATGGGCCACAATGCACCTAAGTTTCTGGGGAGCGCCGTGGACTCTCCCACTCGATTTTGCATTTTATCCTTTGGGGTTTTTTCTTCACAAAAATAAAAAAGCCTTGTATGTGGCATTCTTCATGCTCATAGTTTATTTTTGTATTGCATGGGCTGTCTCGTCACCACCAGAAAAACATTTATTCTTTTCCGATCATACTTGGTGGAACGGATTTTTTTTCTCGACAGCTCCGCCTAACTTATTGGCTTTCATATCCGGAATGATTTCATATAACTACAGCTCAAATAAAAAGAGCCATCCATGGCTTTTAATCTTATCTTCCATTGTCGTTTTTTATATTTCCTACACACCATTTGGTTTATCAGTCTTTGCGGCTGATATGCTCGCCATTATATCTTTTTCAATAATAGTCTCAGAACTGGCAAAAAACGGGCAAAATCGATTCGAATCATTCATGGGAAATTTCACGTTTTCCATTTACTTAACACATCAATACGTGCTTTATATGCTTCAACGTAATCTGACATTATCTAACATAAAAATAATTGCCTTCCTCATAGATATTATACTTGGCATTCTGATAGCTATATTTATTGAAGAGCGACTCATAGAGAAGCGACGTCGCAGTTGGATATCACGCATCAAAAAACAGGGAACCATTCTTTCCGGCATTGAATTTAAGCCCGCTTACGCAAACATTGCATTGGCATTAATTGCTTGCAGCACTATTTATTATACAGCTTCATTACTTTTGACCATTAACCTTTGGAAATAATAAAGATAAATTTCAGGTTTTTCTCCCCTCCCTGGTATATATCCGCCTGGCCAAACCCAGTAAGCCCTTGCCGCGGTGCAAAACGACGGCCTCGGCGCCGCCCACCTCGACGTTCAGAGGCACACTGATTGACCTCGATTTCAAGGCGGCGATTATCTGGCTTGTGTGGATACTTCTATTGCCCACCATAAGGTAGCTCACGACGGACGCCGTCGCCGCCCACGTGCCAATCCTTACGCCGAAAAGCTCCATCGCGAGAATCCCGGCAGAGATAGGAGTGTTCGCAGTCCCGGCAAGAACAGCCGCAACACCTATCGCGGCGAATGTGGCCGGATCGAACCCGAATAATCTGCCAAGCACGCTTCCGGATGACGCCCCGACGAAAAATATCGGCGTAATTATGCCTCCCGACGCCCCGGAACCCAGGGTAATCGAGGTAAATAATATCTTGTATAAAAACGAGCCAACGGGCACAACGCCTCCCTGCACGGCGGATTCTATCGTGGGAAGTCCCAAGCCAAGGTAGCTTTTATCTCCCAGTGCGAAGGTGAGCAACGCAAGTATAATTCCGGCTATGGCGCCTTTAAGCGGCAGGGAAATTTTCATCATGCCGAATAGTTTTCCGGAGAGC